>JAJDTN010000194.1 GCA_022827165.1 Candidatus Latescibacterota bacterium | reverse complement strand
CGAGATGGGCGAGACGCGCGACCTGCGGCGCCAGCAGATGAGCCTGCACCACCACTGGATCGGCCACTGGCGGGGCCTGGAGCGCGCCGGCCGCCACGACACCTGGGTCGTCCCCTACCGATACGGCGACGCCGGCTGGTTCGACTGGCAGCCCCTCTCCCCCATCTACCCGGCGGCCCTCTGGAACCTCTCCATGGACCCGGCCGACTGGCGCCGCATCGAGGAGCTGCGCGCCCGGGAGGCCTACGACTGGGCCGATCTCTTCAGCTTCCGCAACAAGGAGGACGCCGGCCACGAGCAGCCGTGGCTGCGCTTCCTGGACGGCGCCAACCCCGGCTTTCCGGAGCGCATGCTGAGCGCCAGCTACGGCGAGGTCGCCCGCCGCCTCGACCTGATCCGCGCCGACGACGAGCACGACACCCACCGCGACGTGCACCGCTGGCAGCATGTGAACCCGGTCTCGACGGAGGCCCTGGTGCAGCAGACCCTGGGCGCGCCCCAGTCGCTCTACAACGGCGGGCTCCTGCACTGCCGGGTGCGCTACTGGGACCGGGACCGCCGGCGTCCGGGCCTGCCCGGCGACGTGGCCGCCCTCGTGGAGGAGTTGTCAGCCGAGCGCACGGTCCTCACCCTGGTCAACCTGGGCCCCTTCGAGGAGCGCCGGCTGACGGTCCGCGCCGGGGCCTTCGGCGAGCACCGCTTCGGCCGCGTCACCTGGGACCGCCGCCTGAGCGCCTACCCCGGCGACAGCGCCGACTACGCCGCCGAGCCCCTGGCCGCCGGGGGCGACAGCCGCGACGTGGACGACACCCACCTGTCCGTCGACCTGCCGCCGGCGACGCGGATCACCCTGGAGTTGGAGACGCGGCGTTATGTGGGCCGGGCGAGTGCGGCCCTGGCGTGGCCGGGGTGATGCCTTCGAGGAGGTGATGACATGACCCGCCTGGAGCCGATCCACCCCGGCGCAATCCTGAAGCACGACTTCATGGAACCGATGGGGTTGTCCGACACCGCCCTGGCGAAGGCGGTCGGGGTGACGCCGGCGCGGATCAACGAGATTGTCCGCGGCCGCCGGGGCATCACGGCGGAGACTGCGCTCCGTCTGGCGCGGTACTTCAATACCGATGCCCGGAGCTGGATGAACCTCCAGACCCGCTACGAACTCGAACTCGCGGCGCGTGAGAAGGCCGAGGACCTGCGCGCCATCCGCCCGCGCGAGGAGGCGTGACTCCGGGTGATCGGTCCTTGGTCCCCGGAGCCTGACCGGAACCCCTGAGTCACTGGATCGTCTGACCTGGACTGCCGTCCCCGCGAGCGACAGCCGGGCCTCCCTCGCTCACCCCCGGGTGCGGGACGCGTCCGAGCCGTATCAGGAGGCGAGAGTCCATGGCACGATCCGCCCTCATCGCCCTGGCCGGGCTGTTCCTGGCCGGCTGCGGCCTCTTTGCCCCGAAGAAGATCACGGGAGATGATGCCAAGGGGCCGCCGCCGAGCTCGACACTCACACCCCAGGTGGTGATGGACAACCTGGAGAGGGCCTTCGACGACCGCGACAGGAACCTGTACGAGACCCTCCTCGACGACGCCTTCTGGTTCACCGAGGCCGACTGCAGGGGCGACCTTCTCTACTACTACGGCAAGGAGGAGGAGTTGCGGATCATGGGGCCCCGCGACGGCTCCTCCCACGGGATCTTCGACATCTACCGGGACATCGACTGGAAGTTCCACCCCTCCCGGCGCTACAGGGAGTTCGGCCGCGACCGCCCCGACAGCTTCGAGGGCGATCCCGACGGGCATCCCGACGAGGACTGGGAGGTCTTCCGGGGCCGGGTGGAGATCCTGCTGCTCAAAGATGCGAACGACGGCCATCGCGTCGATCAGGTGATGACCTTCAAGATGCGCGAGGGCGACGACGGCCTCTGGCGCATCGTGCGCTGGATGGACGATCCCCTGTCCACGGACTGCGGCGAGGGCGAGAGCGCCAAGCCGGCTGGAACGACCTTCTCCTCGGTCAAGGCGATCTCCGGTCAGGACGGCTCCTAGCCGCTCCCCCCGCCGGGGTCATCCCGGCTTCCGCCGTGCGCGGCGCCCCGGCCCGGGAGCCTCGACGGCTTGCTACCCCTGAGATCCAATGTCGAAGTTCGGCCCCTCCGGGCGCGCGCACGGTGCGCCAACCGGAGGTCCCTCATCGGCAACGGAAGCGACAATCCATGAAGCCCACCCACCCCGCCCCTCTCCCCCCGCCCCGCAGCGACGCCACCGTCCTCCACGTGGACGCCGAGCACTACGTCGACACCCTCACCGGGCTGAACAACGCCGGCGTGCGCTGGCTCGGCGAACCGTGGATCAAGGAGGCCCACGGCGTCACCGAGGTCACCCGCGGCTTCGCCTTCGCCGGGGAGCGCTGCCTGCACGCGGCTACCACCGCACGGAAGCAGCGGGCGATGATCCGCGTCCTGGCGCGGGCCGACGCCCCGGACCCCGGGGAGGCGACGGTCGTCGAGTTCGTCTTTCGGCCGGTGCGCGGCAAGCCTGTGGAGCTGAGCGGCTGGATCGTCTTCCAGCCCTGCGACAGCGACATGGACCGGCGCACCGGCATCACGCTGATCGCCAACGGCAGCGCCGACAGCGGCCGCTACGACATCGATGTCCTCGAAGGCGGCGGACGCCGGCCGCGCCGGCGGCGGCAGGTCGTGACCGGCCTCTCCCAGAGACGGTGGACGCGGTTCATCCTGATGCGCCGGAAGGGGGCGCCCACGGTGCAGCTGTGGGCCGGCGCGCCCGGCAAGGAGCAGTTCGCCGGCGCTTTCTCCGACCAGGACCCTGGCACTCCCATCCTCGCCGCCCGCGTGGGGGACGACTCGTCATCGGCGATCGCCGGCTCCGGCCACTGGGACGACATCCGCGTCGGCGGCCTGCTGCGGCGCGCCTCCGACCTGAGAGCGGGCGAGCCCGCCCCCGTGCTGCGGTTCAGCAGGCCGAAGCCGGTGGAGCCGATCCCGGTGGGACGGCCGCGGCAGCTGTTCGTCGACGACTGGCTGATCCACGCGGCCCGGGGCGTGAAGCGCCGCCTCCACGCCATCGACAAGCATCCCGCCAATCCCCTGATCGTGCCCGAGCACCCGTGGGAAGGGGGAGCCG
Source organism: Candidatus Latescibacterota bacterium (assembly GCA_022827165.1). The sequence goes on along the minus strand of JAJDTN010000194.1, from coordinate 7,751 downwards.
TCCTCGGCGGCGGCGCCGTCTTCCGCGACGAGGCGGGGAAGTTCCGCATGTACTACAAGGCGTACTGCCCGATCTACGGCCCGCCGCCACGCCAGGAGCGGCGGCTCAAGCGGAGCGTCACCGGTTTCGCCACCAGCGACGACGGCATCCACTGGGTCAAGCCGATGCTCGGCCTCCACACCTTCGAGGGCGTGGAGCAGACCAACATCGTCATCGCCAGCCGCGAGCGGGACGAGACCGAGCACGAGCTGTGGGAGCCCTGGGACGCCGCCACCGGGGCGCGGTCGGCGAACTCGATCACCCATGACCCGGACGAGCCCGACCCGGAGCAGCGCTACAAGGCCCTGGTGAAGGTGCGCGGCTTCTCCCTGCTGACCTCGCCCGACGGCATCCACTGGAAGGACCGCGGCACCCTCTTCGCCCAGGCCTACGACTGCACGGACACGGCCTTCGACCCCCTGCGCGGCGTTCACTTCGCCACGGCCAAGCTCCACTACCAGAAACGCCGGGGCCGCGGCTACGCCGAGAGCGCCGACGGCCTGAACTGGTCGGACACGGTCTTCCAGATGACGGTGGACGGGCGCGACGAGGAGGAGGACCAGATCTACGGGATGAACCCGTTCTACTACGAGACCGTGCACCTGTGCCTGATGCGCATGTACCACCTCGGCAAGCGGCACCGCCTCGACATCCAGCTGGCCTCGGCGCGGGACCCCCGGCACTGGGACCGCACCTTCCGCGAGCCCCTGATCCCCTGCGGCGACCGGACCCGCAACGAGTGGGACTGGGCCAACAACACGGTGATCTCGGTGCCGCCGGTGCGCGTCGGCGACGAGCTGTGGTTCTACTACAGCGGCCGCACCGCCGACCACCTGTGGAGGGACCACGAGGGCCGCAAGATCCACATGATGGACGACACCTGGGGCCGCATCGGCATGGGCAAGCTGCGCCTCGACGGCTTCGTCTCCGCCGGCAGCGGAGAGCGCGGAGGGGTGCTGGAGACGAAGGCCCTCGAGCTGCTCAACCCTCAGTTGTACGTGAACGCCGACGCCCGCGGCGGCGAGTTGCGCGCGGAGGTCACCGACCTCGCCGGCCGGCCGCTGCCGGGATACGCCGCCGCCGACTGCGTGCCCTCGGCGCGGGACTCCGTGCGCCAGAGGGTCCGCTTTCGGGAGCGCAACCGGCTGCCGGCTTCAGGGGCACCCGTGCGCCTGCGCTTCCACCTGCGCGACGCGCGGCTCTACTCCTTCTGGACGCAGTAGGCGGGCGGATCAGCGGCGGGAAGGTCAGCCGCGGGACGACCCGGCGGGGTCCGCGAGACCGACCAGCCGCCCGTCGTAGGTCCCCAGGCAGATGCCGTCGCCGGTGACGCAGACGGGGGCGCTGACGGGAGAGCCGAAGGATGTGCGGCTCTCGCAGGCGCCGGTGTCGGCGTCGAGGACGTGTAGGCAGCCGTCGTTGGCGCCCACCAGCACCCGGTCCCCGTGGAGGACCGGGTCGGCGAGGCTCGACCGCACCCGGCGGCGGGCGGTCACCATGTCCAGCAGGTCCTCCCCCACCCCGTAGCGCCACAGCAGCTCCCCCGAGGGCAGGTCCAGGCACAGGGCCTCGCCGTCGGGCGTGGTGGCGAAGATCCGGTCCTCACGGGCCGCCAGGCCCGCCGGGTAGCGCGACGGCAGGACCGGACGGTGCCAGACGACCTCGCCCGTCCGCGCCCGCAGGACGATCAGGGGGGCGGGGTCCCCGTGGTACCAGTGCACTTCGCGGACCTCGCTGCCGCTCACCAGCAGGTCGCCGGCCAGGGCGGGGCGGGCCAGCGGGTGCTCGACGTACAGATCCCGTTCCCAGACCACCCCTCCCTCGCGGCGGTCCATGGCGATCAGGCCCCGGCGCGGGACGAAGAGGAGGAGCAGGTCCCCCCATACCCGGGGGCCCGCGTAGCACGGGCCGTCGTCGCCGGTGTCGAAGACGACGTACCACCGCTGCTCGCCCGTCTCCAGGTCGAAGGCGCCGCAGCCGCCCTTGTTGCCGACGAAGACGGCGTCTCCGGCGATCACCGGCGAGGTGTAGACCCAGCGCCCGGGAAAGCCGGGCAGGTCGGCCTGCCAGCGGACCCGCCCCGACGCCGCATCCAGCAGGTGGAGGCGGCCGCACACGGAGAGGGCGGCGCAGCAGCCCGCGCCCGCGGCGACGCTGTTCTTGACCGCCGAATCGGTCCGCGTCAGCCACTGGCGCTCGCCGCTGCGGGCGTCGACGCAGACCACGCCGCTGCCCCCGGGATCTCCCTCGTGGGCCAGGCTCACCAGGACGCGGCCGTCCGCGGCCACCGGCGCCGCCCGGTGCAGCCCCGCCGGCAGCTGGTGCGTCCACAGGACCTCCAGGGGCCGCTCCCCCCGCGGGGCGGAGGAACCGCTGCCGCCCAGGGCCCTGAGCGGGATCCGCGCCTCCCCTTCCCCGAAGTCGACGAGACGGTAGCCCCGGGGGCGGGTGTCGAGGCCCCCGATGCCGAGGGGGGGCGTGCCGGCGATGGTGATCCCGCCCTGGACGAGGAGCTTGCTCGCGTGCCAGTGCCCGTGCAGGACCAGCCTCGCGCCGGAACCGCCCAGCAGGTCCAGCAGGGCCGCCGACGGGGGGATGTGAGTGAAGACGACCACCTCCCGTCCGGCGGGCTGCGCCGCCAGGTCGGCAACCAGCCACGCCTGCTTCCGGTCGCGGTCGCCGGGGGCGAGGAAGTTCTCCTCGTTCGGATAGAGGACGAAGTGCCGGCCCCCCCGGTCGAAGCTGTACCAGGCGGGCCCGAGGACCTCCTCGTAGTTGCGGATGAAGCTGACCCCCTCCCGCTGCCGCACGATCCGCCGGATCTCGTCCTGGCGGCGGTTGCGCTTCAACTCGGCGAGACTCTCGGCGGACAGGTCTCCGAAGCGTTCCCGGTTGCCGTCGTGTCCGCCGAACATGGGCATCACCGGCACCCCCACATCCGCCACCGCCTCGCGGAAGCTCTCCAGCTCGGGCGGCGTCCCCCAGTCGGTCAGGTCGCCGCTGACCACGATCAGGTCGGGGTCCGCCTCGGCGATCAGGTCGCGCAGGTCCTCCCGCACGATCTCCCCCGTCATGCGGTACCCCTCCGCTCCCACATGGGTATCGGTGACGTGGGCCAGCCGAAGGCTCCGCCGCTCTCCCCCGGGCTCCGGCACGAGATCGAAGTCGACGTCCCGCCGCGGGGCGTCCCAGCCGCGGGTGGAGCGGTGGAACTCGGCGGACAGCCGGAAGCCATCGGGCACGGACACCCATACGAACCGGTGCTCCCCGGGCTCGATCTCCAACTGGTAGCGGCCGCCGGCATCGGTGCGCACCACGTGCTCGCCGTTGGAGACACACACATTTTCCAGGCCCCTCCCGGAACCCGCTTCCCGCACCCTTCCCTCGATCTGGATCGTCATCGGCCCCTCACTCCGGGTAGCGGAACTCCTCGTACTCGTCCTTGCCGAGGGGATGGAGGTGGATCCTCATCATCCGCTCTCTCGCGGAGGCGAACATCACCTGGCAGGAGATCAGGTCGTCCACGTTCCGTCCCGCCATCTGCAGGATGCGCCCCGGCGCGTGGACGTCGAAGGAGAAGTCGACCAGCTCCTGCATGCTCTTCATGCGCGCGAAGAGGTTGCGGAAGTGGGCGAAGTACATGACCCGCGCCTGCGAGTTGTAGTAGTAGGAGCCGTTCCACCAGTCGGGGTTCGCCGCGCGGGAAGGAACCTGGAGGCCGGGGTGCTGCCAGTGGTTGACCTCCAGGAGCATGCCGTCCTGGGCCTCGGAGACGGCGATGTTCTCCGACTCCAGCTCCAGGCCGAGGATGTTGCCCGCCGCGTCGACGGTGACCAGGATCATCCCCTTCTGCCCGGAGAGACGGTACTGCTCGACGAAGTGGCGCACGTCGCCGCAGTCGGCGCAGTGCTGGGCCAGCAGGTGGACGATGAAGTAGAGGTTGAGGCACTCCGGATTGGAGACGGGATTGAACCGGCGGTGCCCGGAGTTGGCTCCCACCAGAAGGCCCGCGTCGTTCACCGCCGCCCCCAGGGTGACGTGGCGCTGGCCGCCGAGTCCCATCATGCCGTGGGGCTTGGCGTCGGGGAAGATGGAGACCACGGTGTTGTCCACCGTGCCCGGCACCGTGTCGTCGTGCCCGTCGTTGGTCGACAGCATGGCCGGACCGTCCTCCTGCAGGACGATCCCGAGGGTGGAGCAGGCATCCGATCCGGCCCCCGTCCAGTGCACGTGGCTGTAGTACGCGTGGTCGAAGGGCATGCCCGCGGCCTCGGCGAAAGCCTCGATCTGCTCCACCATCTCCGGGAACTCGCGCCGCATGAAGGCCAGGTTCCCGCGGAAGTACGGATCCTCGAAATCGTGGGGCCGGGCGAGCCAGAACTCCACGTAGGCTTGTGCCGCCTCGGGGTCCATCGCGCCCTGGGCGGCTCCCACATCGGCGGGAGAACCGCGGAACTCGCGCCTTTTCACCGACGCCTCCTTTCGTGGGTCCGGGTGTTACCTCAGCAGCAACAGCCGCCGCGTCGCCGTGCCGGCGCCCGAGCGCAGCCGCGCCAGGTACACCCCGCTGGCCGCCGGCTCACCGCCCTCGTCGCGGCCGTCCCAGGCCGCCCGGTGCGCGCCGGCGGGCAGCTCGCCGTCCACCAGCGTGCGCACCTTCCGGCCGAGGGAGTTGAAGACGGTCATCCGCGCCCACCCCGGCTCGGCCAGCGCGAAGGGGATGACCGTGCCGGCGTTGAAGGGATTGGGGTAGCTCGGCGCCAGCCGGAACCCGCCGGGCGCCGCCGCCGCGTGATCCTCCAGGACATTGGTGCCCCCCGACATCTCCAGGATGCCCTCGCCGGCCAGCTCCAGGGTGAGGACATCCGCCTCCACGGTCTGGCCGATCAGGGTCCCGCTGAAGGTGACCCCCTCCGGCAAGCCGGCCATGGGCAGGGCCACCGTGTAGCCGGAGTCCGGTCCGCGAAGGAAGCCGCTCACCCTCTCGGGCGCCAACCGCAGACTCGCGTCCACCGGCTCCGAGGCGGTGAAGACCGTTCCGCCGCCGGCCTCCAGGCGGGTCCCGTCCTGGAAGCTGAAGCCGGTCAGCTCCCCCCCCTCGCAGCGCACCAGTCCCAGGCGGCCGTCGCCGGCGACCTCGCCGGCGGGAGCGGAGAACCGCACGCCCGCATCGCCGCCGCGGGTCCAGGCCAGGTCCACGAGATCGCCCAGCTTCGTGCGCACCACCCGGCCGTGGTCGGTTGCCACCTGGCTCAGCACGGGCTCTGGGTCCGCAGAGGCCCGCGGATGGAGCAGGCTCAGGAACTCCACGTCGCGGCCCTCGGCCTCGACCCGCATCACCGTGTGCGTCGACTCCTGCCGGTAGTCGAAGGAGTGGATCGCCTCGGCCTCGCTGAAGGCCGCGCCCTCCGGCGCCGCCACGAAGGCGAGGAGCTCCGCCCCTGGACGGGTCCAGCGCGCCAGGGCCCCGTCGCGTTGGTAGGTGCCGCCGCTGTCGCCGCCGCCGTGGCCGTGGAGCCGCCACTCGTAGGTGTGGGAGCCGTCGCCGCGGACCTCGTCGACCACCACGAAGTAGCTGCCGTCGACGAACATCACGCAGCGCAGGAAGTCGGCGTCGGCGTACCCGGCTTTCACCTCGGCGTACTCCACGAGGCCGCTGGTGAAGGTCTGCCGCAGATAGGCGTCGTTGCCGCCGTCGATCGACTCGCCCTCGACGACGCGCAGGGGCGGACCCTCGCCGTCGACCAGGATCAGGTTGTGGTTGTGGCCCTGATTCACCTTGAGGTGGTTCTCGTAGTTGATGTAGCCCGCGTCGAGGGCCAGCATCTCGCCGCCGGCGTAGAGGAGGAAGCTGGTCTCGTCGGGATGCTCGTGGCTGAACCCGTGCAACCGCGCCGACCCGTGCTCGCCGCGCAGCAGCAGGTAGGTGGCCCCGGGACCCCAGTCGCTGCGGAAGACGGCGTCCCCGGCGGCGGGCATGAACACCGTGGGGCCGTGGTCCGGCGCCCGCGCCTCCACGGAGTCGTCGTAGATGGCGATGGCGTCCATCTCGTTGAACCCGCGCGTGAACGGTCCGTTCTCGTTCTGCTCCCAGTCCCAGCGGTGGAGGCCGCCGTCCGCGTACACGGCGGAGAGGTAGTGGCCGTAGGCGTCGTCGAGGTGGGCGTCGTCGATGTTGGGGCGGCGGCCGCTGGGCAGGCGCAGGTTGAGGGACCAGCGGTGCGTCGCCTCGACCTGCGGGTCGGCGAAGAGGTCGACGCCCGTGAGGTTGCGGAGGGCGTACATCCAGGGCAGGTAGACGTCGGCGGCGTAGCGGCTGTAGAAGGGCCCCTCGGCCCAGCTCCCGTCCTCGTCGTCGATCTGCTGCCACAGGGAGCGGGTCACCAGGTCGTAGGCGTGGTCGGCCCACTCCTGGGGGGTGTTCGCCCCGCCGGGGTGGTCGGACAGGGCCATCGCCGCCAGTCCGAGGCCGGCGTAGGCGCGCACGTGCCAGTTGTTCCGGATCTGCCGCAGCGGATTGCGCGGGTCCGGGGTATCGTGGAGGCGGATCTTGAGGGTGACCAGCCCGAGGTTCACCTCCCGGACGATGATGCCGTCGAAGATGCGCTGCGCCTCCTCCGCCAGGATCGTGCGGATCTCTTCGAGGTCGGCCGGGGTGTTGGCGGCGTACTCGTGGATCATGTCGCAGGCGATGGCGTACTGGGCCGCCACCTCGCCCTCGGCGTGGGCCTCCCCCATGTCGCCGCCCCGGGGTGGGAAGCGCACGTCGAGGAGCAGGTCCACCGCCTGGCGCGCGTAGCTCTCGTCGCCGGTGATCTGCCAGGCGAAGGCGGCGCTCTTGGCGTAGCGGACCTTCCGCCGTTCCTCCGGGATGTTGGAGGGCACGGACCCGGCCCGCTCGAGCACCGTCCGCCACCAGGCGGCGTACGGCTCGCGGCCGATGCGGTCGCGGAGGACGGGAAGCTCCTCGGCCGTGAACAGCAGGCTCGGATGGGTCTCGGCCGGCAGAGTCTGCGAGGCGGCGGGAGGGGCCGCTGCGGCCATCAGGAGTGCCAGGGCGGCGGCCAGGACGGCCGCGGACGAGGGAGCCTGGGAAACGCGCATGGGTACAGCCGTCTTTCGAATCAGCAAGGGGATCGGGTGTCGTAAGGACGCGCGCGGCTGCAGGGAGTGCCGCGGCGACAACAGGCAGGGAACAGATGAAAGGTATCCCCGTCCTTTTGCGAAATCCAACCTCCCCCGGGAGTGGCTGACGGCCCTGGGTCCGGAGGCCCGCCAGGGGCGCGGCCGCACTGCAGCGGGTACGCCTCCCGCCGCGAGTCGTGGTCCTCGATCAAGGCGGATGAGGTGCCCCGGCCAGAGGACCGGCGCCGAGAGGCCCCCCGGGGGTCGAGGGCGGTCTCCCCGGGGCCCGCCGGCACCGCCCGCCGGACCTGCTTGACAGTCCGGGAGGCCCCGGGTAGAATCCCGCCGAGCGTCCTCCCCTGGCTCACGCGCGATCCGCTTCACCCACCGACCCGTCCTCGACGGCCGCGGGACCGGCTGGCCCCCCGGCCCTCCACCGATCCACCGTTTCGCCGGGACCGCCGATCCTCTTGCCCTTTCCCTCCATCCGACGCTGGCTCGCACTGGCCGCGGTCCTCGCCGCCGCCGGGGCCGGCGCCGGCGCGGCCTTCCTGTGGCACCTGGGCCGGCCCACGGGGGGTCCGCCG
>JAJDTN010000202.1 GCA_022827165.1 Candidatus Latescibacterota bacterium | reverse complement strand
CTTCGTCACCGCCATCGACACCAACCCGCTGTGCGCCGACCCCGCCGTCGCCCTCGCCGGCCGCGAGGACGCCTTCCGCATCGGCCTGGCCGCCCTCGGCCGACTGGGAGCCGGCGAGATCTACCTGTGCAAGGCCCCGGGCGCCGCCATCCCGGCGGACGGCGCCGACGTCACCGTGGCCGAGTTCAGCGGGCCCCACCCGGCCGGCCTCGCCGGGACCCACATCCACTTCCTCGACGGCGCCGGCCTGCAGAAGCAGGTGTTCTGGATCAACTACCAGGACGTGGCCGCCGTGGGCGACCTGTTCCTTACGGGGCGCATCAACCACGAGCGCGTCGTCGCCCTCGGCGGGCCGTTGGTCGAGCGGCCCCGGCTCCTGCGCACGCGCATGGGCGCCTGCCTCGGCGATCTCGTGGCGGGGGAGCTGACCTCGGGCGTGGAGGCGCGCGTCGTCTCCGGATCGCTGCTGGCCGGGCGCCAGGCCTCCGGGCCTCTCGACTTCCTCGGGCGCTGGCACCTGCAGGTCTCGGCGGTGCGCGAGAACCGCGCGCGCGAGCTTCTCGGCTGGCAGTCCCCGGGGGCCGACAAGTTCTCGGTCAAGCGGGTCTTCGCCTCGGCCATGCTCCCCCGGCGGCGCTTCGCCTTCGACACCAGCACCAACGGCTCGCCGCGGGCGATGGTGCCGGTGGGCTCCTACGAGGCGGTCATGCCCCTCGACATCCTGCCCACCTTCCTGCTGCGGGCCCTGATCACCGGCGACGCCGAGCGCGCCGTCGAGCTGGGCGCGCTGGAGCTCGACGAGGAAGACCTCGGCCTGTGCACCTTCGTCTGCCCGGGCAAGACCGAGTACGGGCCGCTGCTGCGGCAGAACCTCGAACTCATCGAGAGGGACTTCTGATCGTGCTGCGCCAGCTCCTCGACTCGGTGGAGCCCCACTTCGAGCGGGGCGGACGGCTCGAGCGCCTCTATCCGCTCTACGAGCTGGTCGACACGTTCCTGTACACCCCCTCCGACGTCACCCGCAACGCCGCCCACGTGCGCGACGGCCTCGACCTGAAGCGCATGATGATCACCGTCGTTCTGGCCATGGTGCCGTGCATCTTCATGGCCATGTGGAACACGGGGTACCAGGCGAACCTGGCCCTGGCCGAGTTGGGCCGGACCACCGCCGACGGCTGGCGCGGGGTCGTCCTCACCGTCCTCGGGGTCGGCGTCGACCCGGGCAGCCTGGTGGCCAACGTCGTCCACGGCGCCCTCTGGTTCCTGCCGGTCTTCCTGGTGTGCAACGCCGTGGGCGGCTTCTGGGAGGCCCTGTTCTCGACGATCCGCCGCCACGAGGTGAACGAGGGCTTCCTGGTGACGGGCATGCTCTTCCCCCTCACCCTGCCGCCGACGATCCCCCTGTGGCAGGTGGCGGTGGGCATCTCCTTCGGCGTCGTCATCGGCAAGGAGATCTTCGGCGGCACGGGCAAGAACTTCCTCAACCCGGCCCTCACGGCCCGCGCCTTCCTCTACTTCGCCTACCCGGTGGAGATCACGGGGGACCGCATCTGGGTCGCCGTCGACGGCTACTCCCGGGCCACCCCCCTCGGCCAGGTCCCGGCCGACGGCATCGCCCCCATGGAGGCGGGCTTCACCAAGATGCAGGCCTTCCTCGGGGTGCTCCCCGGGTCGATGGGCGAGACCTCGGTCCTGGCCTGCCTCATCGGCGCCGTCATCCTCATCGCCACCGGCATCGGCTCGTGGCGCATCATGGCGAGCATGACGGCCACCACCTTCCTGCTGGCCTGGCTGCTGCACCAGGTCGACAGCCAGACCAACCACATGTTCGCCCTCGACCCGGTCTGGCACCTGCTGCTCGGAGGCTTCGCCTTCGGTTGCGTATACATGGCCACCGACCCGGTGTCGGCCTCCTTCACCAACCTCGGCAAGTGGCTCTACGGCGCCCTGATCGGGGTCATGACCGTGCTCATCCGGGTCGTCAATCCGGCCTTCCCGGAGGGGGTGATGCTCGCCATCCTCTTCGGCAACGTCTTCGCCCCGGTCTTCGACTACCTCGTGGTGCAGGCCAACATCCGCCGGCGCGCCCTGCGCACGGCCGTATCGTAGGGGACGGCGCCATGGCCAGAGAGAGCATGGGCCAGACCTTCACCGTCGCCTTCCTCCTGTGCGTCGTCTGCTCGGTCCTGGTCTCCGGGGCGGCGGTGGTGTTGCGGCCCACCCAGGAGATCAACAAGCTGCTGGACAAGAAGCGCAACATCCTGATGGCGGCGGGCCTCGCCGAGGAGGGCCGCACCATCGACGAGCTCTTCGAGCGCATCGAGGTCCGCATCGTCGACCTGTCCACCGGCGCCTACGTGGACGGCGTCGATCCCGGCGCCTACGACTACATCGCCGCCGCCGCCGACCCCGAGCAGGGGGTCGACACCTCCGAGCTGGGCAGCCGCGCCGGCATCCGGCGCCGCGCCAGACTGATGCCCGTCTACCTGGTCAGCCGCCGGGGAGAGGTCGACAAGGTGATCATGCCGATCTTCGGCCGGGGACTGTGGTCGACCCTCTACGGCTTCGTCGCCCTCGACCGGGACGACCTCGACACGATCCGCAGCCTCGTATATTACCAGCACGGCGAGACCCCCGGCCTCGGCGGCGAGGTCGACAACCCGGCGTGGAAGGCGCAGTGGAACGGCAAGCGCGCCTTCGGCGACGACGGCCGGGTGGCGATCCGCATCCCGCGGGGTGCCGTCGCCGCCGGCGCCCCGGACGCCGTGCACAGCGTCGACGGGCTGTCGGGGGCGACGATCACCTCGCGCGGCGTGCAGGACATGCTCCACTACTGGCTCGGCGGGGAGGGCTACGGCCCCTTCCTGGAGCGATTGCGGGACGAAGGAGAGGCTTGAACCATGGGCAAGGCCCGAGACACCCTGCTGGCCCCTGTCTTCGAGGACAACCCCATCGCCCTGCAGATCCTCGGGATCTGCTCGGCCCTGGCGGTGACCAGCAAGCTCGAGACGTCGGTCACCATGTGCCTGGCGGTGATCTTCGTCCTCGTCTTCTCCAACGGCGCCATCAGCCTGATCCGCACCCACATCCCCACCAACATCCGCATGATCGTGCACATGACGGTCATC
>JAJDTN010000054.1 GCA_022827165.1 Candidatus Latescibacterota bacterium | reverse complement strand
CTGGTCTTCCGGCAGGGCCGCATCGCCGTGCCCGACGGTCCCGGTCTCGGCGTCGAGGTGGACGAGGACAAGCTGGAGCGATACTCGATATGACGACCCAACCCGCCATACCCGCCGTCGAAGCGCCGCCGCAGGTGGCGCGCTCTCTCGAGATCTACGAACGCGCCCGCCGTCTCATCCCCGGCGCCACGCAGCTGATCAGCCGCCGTCCCACGAGGGCCGCCCTCGGCGTCAGCCCGATCTACGCCGAGCGCGCCAAGGGCTGCCGCATCTGGGACGTGGACGGCAACGAGTACGTCGACTGGTTCAGCGCCGTGGGCCCGATCGTGCTGGGCTACGCCAACGACGTGGTCGACGCCGCCGTGAAGGAGCAGATCGAGCGCGGCTCCATCTACTCCATCGTCCACGAGTCGGCGGTGGAGCTGGCCGAGATGCTGGTGCGCCTGGTGCCGTCGGCGGAGATGGTGCGCTACGCCAAGGGCGGGGGCGAGGCCTGCACCGTGGCGGTGCGCATCGCCCGCGGCGTCACCGGCCGCGACAAGGTCCTCTTCAGCGGCTACCACGGATGGCACGACTGGTACCTGGCGGCCAACCTCGGCTCCGAGCGCCTCGACGGCCACCTCTTCAACGGCATCGAGCCGATCGGCGTGCCCCGGGCCCTGGAGGGCTCCTCCGTGCCCTTCGCCTACGGCGACCTCGATCAGCTCGAGGATCTGCTGAAGACCCACGGCGACGAGGTAGCCTGCATCATCATGGAGCCGATGCGCACCGAGCTGCCGCCGGCCGGCTACCTGGAGGGGGTCCGGCGGCTGGCCGACCGGAATGGCGTGGTGCTCATCTTCGACGAGGTCTCCTGCGGCTGGCGCGTCTCCCTCGGTGGCGTGCAGGAGGTGGTGGGCGTCACCCCGGACATGACCGTCTTCGCCAAGGCGATCTCCAACGGCTACCCCATGGCCGCCGTCGTCGGCCGCCGGGAGGTGATGGAGCCGATGGCGCGCATGTTCATCTCCAGCGCCTACTGGGACGACAACGTGGGCACCGCCGCCGCCCTGGCCACGGTGCGCGAGCTGGAGCGGCTCGACGCGCCCACCATCTTCGAGCGCCTCGGCTCCGACTTCCGCCGCCGCGTCGACGCCGCCGCCGCCGAGACCGGGGCGCCGGCCAAGTGCGTGGGCGTCTCCGCCCACCCGGGGATCCGCTTCGACGTGCCCGCCGAGCTGATGCCCAAGGTGGCCACCCTCTTCGTGCAGGAGAACGCCCGCCGCGGCGTGATCCTGTCGCAGGGGTTCTTCTTCAACACCGCTCACGACGACGACGAGGCCCTGGATCGCACCGAGGAGGCGGTCCGCGGGAGCTTCGCCGTCATCGCCGACGGACTGCGCCGCGAGCGGCTGGACGAGCTGATCGAGTGCGAGCTGGTGGAGGAGTCCTTCCGCCGGCTCGTGCGCTGAAAGGGAGGACAGGATGTCCGAGACGACGACTTCGAGAGCATGGGAGGGCCCCGAGGCCCTCGACCGCTGCACCCGCCGCAACGTCGTGCGCGGCGGCGGCGGCCTGCAGTTGCGCCGCGGCGAGATGGCGGCCGACGAGGCGGCGCGCTGCAACAACCGCGACCTGGAGCGCATCGCCGGGGGGCGGTGGATCCGCAAGCGGCTGGTCCTCGGCCCGGTCTCCGCTTCCGGCGCCAGACTCATCGGCTACCTCTCCTGCGACCGGGCCGGCGGCGAGCTGGAGGCGCTGGTCAACGGGCACACGACCCGCTTCGTGTGGCAGGAGAAGCGCGAGTACTGGGTCGACCGCTGGCACGCCGTGGAGATCGATCCGGCGTGGCTGCAGGAGGGCGAGAACGAGGTCGTCCTGCGCGCCGTGGGCGAGGCCGAGTGGACGGTCCTGGTGGAGGAGAGCGTGCAGCCCGACCGCAGCGAGGTCAGCGACGACGGCCGGCGCACCACGCGCACCGACGAGCTGGGCGTGAACGACCGCGTCGACGGCGAGTACGTGGTGCGCCTGTGGCTCGACCAGCACATGACCGCCGGCGAGGTCTGCTCCGAGGCGGTGGACCTGCTCAGCCCCGAGGAGGGGGCGATCGCCTTGGACGGCTCCGCCCTTGGCGTGGGCGTCGAGCTGCAGGGGCAGGAGCCGGAGGGCACGAGCCGCCGCCTCGAGTGGCGGGCCGGTCCGACGCCGGCGTACGAGCCCGAAGGCTGGAGCGCCTGGGCGCCGCTGGAGGGGGAGGCCGCGGTGCCGGAGGGGGCCCGGTTCTTCCAGTGGCGGGCCCTGCTCTCGACCCGCGACCCGGCGGCGACACCAACCCTCACCGGGGCCCGCTTGGCGGCCCGGGTGCAGGCGGGCGCCGAGGCTGCCGCCCGCGTCGTGGAGGCGGACAACCGGCCCCTCGCGTACAGCTCCCATCGGTTCTCCTACATGAGTACCGACGAGCCGCGGGCCAAGGTCCTGCGCGAGCGCTGGAAGCTCGACCAGGTGGTGGGCCCGGCGAAGACCGAGTTCGAGGCCTTCACGCGCCTGCGCCAGTGGGTGCGCGAGCAGTGGGAGGACGGCTGGAACATGGGCGGCCTGGACTACTGCCCGCCCTGGGACGCCCTGGTCATCCTCGAGCTGGCCGGCCAGCAGCTGGCCCTCGGCATGTGCACCCACTACGCCTCGGTCTTCACCCAGTGCTGCGCCGCCCTCGGGTTCACGGCGCGCACCCAGATCATGCGCTCCCACTGCATCACCGAGGTCTGGTCGAACGACTACGGCAAGTGGGTGACCATGGATCCCGGCGGCGACAGCAACGACGACACCAAGTTCACCTACCACTTCGAGCGCCACGGCGTGCCCCTCACCGCCCTGGAGGCGCACACGGCCTGGGTCGACGAGGACCTCGACGACATCCGCGTGAGCCCGCCGCCGCCGGAGGCCACGGGCGAGCGCTTCCGGGTGGAGAGCAGGATCCACCTGTGGACGCGGTTCATGATCAACCGCCGCAACGACGAGCCCGCCACCCTGGGCCCGGGCGAGCCCGAGCACGGCGCCGGCTCCTACCACTACGACGGCTACCTGTTCTGGGAGGACGACAAGACCCCGGCCCTGCCGTGGTTCAGCCGCCACACCGACCGCGAGGCCGACCTCTACTGGGACGTGGACCGCACCCGCATCCACCTGCAGGCCGGCGGCGGGGATGACCTGCGCGTCGACCTGGAGGCCGTCTGTCCCAACTTCGAGCGCTTCGAGGTGCGCGTCGACGGCGGCGGCTGGGAACCGCGCGAGGCCGCCTTCGCCTGGACCCTGCACGCCGGCGAGAACCGCCTGGAGGCGCGCGCCGTCAACGCCA
>JAJDTN010000184.1 GCA_022827165.1 Candidatus Latescibacterota bacterium | reverse complement strand
CCTTGTGCGAGCCGGGGATGATGAGGAGGCAGCCGTTGGCCTCGGTCATCTCGTCGATGCAGACGCCCACGGCCAGCATGTCGTCGTTGGTGTGGGGGTAGAAGGCCCAGTCCTGGTGCCACTCCACGGGGCTGCCGAAGTCGGCGGCCTTGATGTTGAGCTTGTTGCCGTGGCCGCGCACGGCCTCGGTGCCGACGAGCTGGCTGACGATGTCGAGGACGCGGTCGTTGCGCAGGGCGCGGTCGTAGACCACGTGCTGCCTGGCGGGAGTCTTCAGGCGCCGCAGCTTGGGAAACTCCGGGGTGTGGTCGGGCTCGAGGTCGAAGATGTCGTCGTGCTCGGTGACGCTGCGCGACTTCTCCACGAACTCGTCGGTCACCCGCTGCAACTCGGCGACCTCGGCCGCCGAGAACACGCCCTCGACGCCGAGGTAACCCCTCTCGCGATAGAACTCGATCTGGTCGTTTGTCAGCTGCATCCGTCCTCTCCGCCGAAACTGGTGAATCCGTGAAATATAGGACCGCCGCCGGAGGCGGTCGACGTTCAGCCGCCGCCGGAACCGAGGGCCGCCTCGAGGGCGGCGCCCCATGCCAGGAGGGCCTCGTCGCGGCCGTGGGCGGCGACGCACTGCAGCCCCAGGGGCAGCCGGCCCACGAGCCCCGCCGGCAGGCTCAGGGCCGGCTGGCCGGCGTGGGTCCAGGGCAGGTTCATGATCGGATCCCCCGTGGCGTGCAGGCCGCGGGGGGCCGGTCCCGGCGCCGACGGACAGATCCAGAGGTCGACGCCTTCGGCCGCCATGACCTGCTCCAACTGGAGCCGCAGGCGGCCGCGCCCCTCCCTGCCGGCCAGGAGCCGCGCCTCGGGGATCTCCCGGCCGCGCCGCAGGAACTGGCGGGTCAGGGGCTTGTAGAGATCGAGGTGCTCCTCCATCCATGGGGCGTGCACGAGGGCCATCTCCGCCGCGTGCAGGTCGCGGTGGCGCTGGTTGACCTCGTCGATGTCGGTCAGGACCTCCAGCCGCTTCAACCGGAAACCGCCGGACTCCAGCCTCGCCGCCTGCTCCTCGAACCCCGCCAGTCCCTCGGTCGAGGCCTGGCGCAGGTACGGCCCCTCCGGGATCCCGAGGACGGGCCGGGGCGACTCCCCGTGGCCCTCGGCGGCGGCGGGGTCCCACGCATCGACGATGACCGCCGCCCCCCGGGCCGCGGCAGCCGTATCCGGGGCGAAGAGCCCCACCGTGTCCACCGAGGGGGAGCACGGCAGCAGGCCGCCCCGGGAGACGCGCCCGAAGGTCGGCTTGAACCCGACGACGCCGCAGAACGCGGCCGGCCGCATGACCGAGCCCACCGTCTGCGACCCCAGGGCCAGCTCGCAGTACCCGGCCGCCACCGCCGCCGCCGAGCCGCTGGAGGAACCGCCGGGGGTGTGGGCGGGGTCTCGCGGGTTGCGCGTCGGCCCGGGCTCGAAGTAGGCGAACTCGGTGGTCACCGCCTTGCCGAGGACCACCGCTCCCGCCGCCCGCAGGGCGGCGACGCAGTCGGCGTCGGCCTCCTCCGCGCCCTCCGCGGCGAAGAGGCCTCCCGGCAACTCGGTACCTGCCCGGGTGGGCAGTCCCCGCGCGTGGAAGATGTCCTTCACGCCCACCAGCAGGTGCCGCAGGGGGCCCTCGGGCACGGCCTCCAGCTCGGCGGCCAGGCGCAGGCGGCGGTCCTGCTCCGGCACCAGGGCCCGGATCCGGGGCTCGGCGGCGTCGACCAGGGCCAGCCGCCGGTCGAGGGCGGCGGCGGCTTCGGGGGCGAGGGGCATGGGCCGGGGGCTCGAGGAGGAGTCGGTCAGGGGCGCAAGAAAATAGACAGGAGGCCCGAGGGCCCCCTGTCTATGGAGAAACAGAGTCGAGCGTAGGAGAAAGCAGAGGACCGCTCGACTTTTCCGGAACGCCGGTACGAGGCGGCCTACCGTCGCTCCGGTTTTGGCCGGATCCCGGAGGAGCCGGCCGTGGGGATGTCTGTACCTTACGCCGGGGCGCGCCCGATGTCAAGCCGTACGATCCGGGCCTTCGGGCTCGGCCCCGGGGGGACCCGATCGGTGCCGGAGGGAGGCCCGGGGGATCACCTGATGGTCGCTCAACCCCGCCAGCTCGAGGGCCCGGTCCGTCACCGGCAGGCAGTGGTGGCACTCGGCGTTCATCTTGATGAAGCCCTCGGCGTAGCTGCAGTGGGCGGCGTTGCCGAAGGCGCCGTCCGAGGTCTCGATGCGCTTGCGGGCGTAGGCGCCCCCGTAGCCCTGGCTGACCAGGGCGTCGAGGGCGGCCAGCTTCTTCTCCACCACGTCGCCGATGTCGATGAAGACGTCGTTGTAGAAACCGCCCCGGGCGCCCCACACATTCCGCGGCAGGGGCGCCGCCCCCGTACCGAAGAAGAAGACCTGGGCCGTCTTGTGCGGCGGGTTGCGGTCGCCGGGATCGACGCTGCCGGCCAGCCCGAGGGCCAGCAGGCAGATGCGGCCGGTGACGGCGTGGGCGTTGACGGCGTCTCCCTCGTACGGGAAGTGGGTCAGGACCACCTGCGGGCGGACCTGGCGCAGCAGGCTCGCCACGCGGCGCACGATCTCCTCGGTGGCCTCGAGCACGGCGTCGTCGAAGCCGAGGAAGTGGATCTCCTCCACGCCGAGGAAGGCGCAGGCGCGCCGGACCTCCCCCGCCTTCACCTCGGCGCGCTCCGCCATCAGATCGCTCAGCTCCCCGGCCTCCGGCACCTGCTCCCGGTGGAACATGGCGTCGCTGATCTCGGCGTCGTGGACGCGGGCCCCGTGGGTGAGGACGGCGCAGGCGACGCGGTCGCCGCGCTCCACGTGGTGGGCCATGGTGCCGCCCGACTGGTCGAAGATGTCGGCCGGGTGGGCGCCGATGCTGAGCAGGGTCAGGGGCTCGGCCACGGGTTACAGACCCAGGAGACGGGCGGCGTTGCCGCCGAGGACGAGGCGCTTCTCCTCGTCGCTCAGATCGGCGGTGATGATCTTGCCCAGCTGGGGGCGCGGGTCCATCAGCGGCTGGTCGGACCCGAAGAGCACCCGGTCGGCACCGGCGCCGGCCACCAGTTCCTCGATGACGCCGGGGGTGCGGTAGGTGGAGCAGGTCTCCAGATAGAAGTTGGGCAGCTCCCGGGCGGCCTGGATCGCCTCTGAGCGGGCCGGCTCCATGTTGCCGGAGTGGCCGGCGATGAAGGCGGCCCCGGGAAAGCGCCGGGCCGCCGCCGCCAGCTGGGCCGGCCGGGAGACGTCCCCGGCGTCGGTGTGGGACAGCAGCGGCAGACCGCGCCCCTCGACGAAGGCGTAGATCGGGTCCCAGGCCTCGTGGTCGAGGGGCCAGGGCGTGTACGGCGGATAGATCTTCACCCCCAGAAAGCCGAGGTCGTCGATGGCGCGGCGCAACTCGGACACCATGCCGTCCGGCATCAGCGGAGAGGCGTAGGCCAGGGCGGCGAAGCGGTCGGGGTGAGCGGCCACGAAGGCGGCGGCCGCGTCGTTGGACCTGCGGCCCTCGGGATGGAAGATGCCGAAGACCACGGCCACGTCGATGCCGGCGCGGTCCATGGTCCGCAGGATCTCGCCGGCATCGTCGCGCATGCCGAGGACCTCCCAGTGGCCCACGTGGCCGTGGGCGTCGATGACGCGGGTGCCGGAGATCATCCGCCCTCCTCCCCGAGGAGGCGGCCCACGTTGCCGGCGCAGATCAGGTCGAGCTGGGGGGCCGTGAGGTCGCAACAGTGCAGGTAGTAGAGGATGGGCCCCATGGCGTAGCGGGGGTAGAAGGATCCGTACACCAGCCGCCGCACCCCCACGTCGCGCGCCAGGGCCTCCACGTCGCCGGGGGTCTCGTGCCGGCTCAGCTCCAGCAGCGACCGCGGCAGCTTCCGCATCAGCGGGCGCACGAGAGCGGCGTGCGTGTAGTGGGCTCCCACGAGCACGCTCACCAGCTCAGGATACCGCCCGAGGGTGTCGGCCATCTGTTCGATGTCGTTGTCCGCCAGGGAGATCCACAAGGGGATCCCCTCCGCCTCCAGCCACGCGAGCAGGTCGCCGTAGATCCAGTCGGTGAAGGGGGCGCGGCAGGACGCGGTGTCGTGGAGGCGCACGCTGCGCAGCCGGCCCTCCGCCTGCAGCCCCTCCAGCTGCCGGTGGGTGGCAGGGTCGGAGCCGGCCACCCACTGGGGAATCAGCCGCGGCTGGTCCTGCACCCACTCGCGGAGCAGGTCGTTGCCGTCGAGGGCGCTCACCGACTCACCCTGCACGTGGTAGACCACGGCGGCGTCGACGCCGTGGCGGTCCATCTCCTCGAGCAGGCCGGCGGCGTCCTCGAACGGTGCGGGCCGGTCGTGGCGGTGGCCGACGCCGACGTTGGCGTCGATCACCTCGCCCGGAGCGTGGAAGGAGAGCTCGCTCAAGAGAACGCCCTCAGCCGTCCCGGTAGCTCGGGGCGATGCGGCAGGTGGGGCAGACCGGCCGCAGGTGCTCGCGGCGCACCCGCCACAGGTCCTCGGCCCGCACCAGCTCGCACTCCGCCTGCCCCACCTTGCCGCGCCGCTGCAGGCCGCGGCGGTCGAGGGCGTCGTCCAGCTTCGGGGAGATCTCCACCGGGCACGCCCCCTTGCGGAAGGCCAGCCCCCAGACCTCCTCGACGCGGCCGTCGCCGCCGACGACGCGGTCGATGTTGCCGAAGGGGTCGATGCAGCTGCAGGGCACGGACATCTCGGCCACGTGGTAGGCCGTGGAGGTCCAGTGGGTGGTGCCGAGGGCGAGGATCCAGCCGCCGCCGCGGACGAGCTGGCCGATGGGGCTCTCCGGCTCCCAGATCCCCGCCTCGAGGTGGGAGGCGCAGTAGCGCTCGGCGCGGGGGCCGAGGGCGGCCACGGCATGCGTGGGATGCTCGCTGCGCACCGCCGCGGGGCGGCGCCAGAAGGCGTCGGGGATGGCGCCGTTGGTGGTCGGCGTCGCCATCCGGTTGTAGACCTGGGCGGCGCGGTGGTTGAAGGAGGGCATGAGCAGCGTCCCCTTGGACCCCACCGCCTCCAGCAGGGCGGAGACGACCGTGTCGGCGCCGCCCTCGACATGCCCGATCTCCGACAGCGAGCTGTGGACCATGAGGTCCATGCCGCGCTCGACGCCGAGGCGGCGCAGGTCGGCGACGATCCTCGCCTTGCCGACCATCTCGCGGCGCTCCGGCAGGTCGACGTAGTCGATCTCGGCGTGGGCCTCGAAGAACCGGACCACGTCCTCGGCCCTGACCTCGCCGCGCCTCGGGGTGGCCCCGGGCGCCAGCAGGCCCCCCCGCTCCCAGGCCAGGGCGGCGGTGATCTCGGCGAGGGTGCGGCGGCCGTCGGCCCAGTACAGCGCCCAGGGGCTCTGGCGGGCGCCGGAGATCTCCCGGGCCACCGGCGCCGGCAGGTTCTCGGTGGTCGGGGTCAGCAGGGCCTTGCGCCGCGGGATACGGCGCAGGGACGCCGTGGACCTCACCGCCGGCCCCCGCCGCTTGACGCTGGCGGCGGCCTGCCCCATCTCGCGGCTCATCCCGCCCAGCTCGGCCATCACCTCGCGGCGGTCGCCGCCCCAGAGCCAGCGCTGCAGCCGCGTCAGGCTGGTCTCGTGGGCGCGGCGCAGGAACTCGGCGCCGTCGCCGTCGAGGCGGCGGCGGTGGGCGCGCACCTCCCCGGTGAGGCGGTCGGTCTCGGAGCGGGCGATCTCCACGACTTACGGCGTGGCGGCGTCGGCCAGGTAGTAGAGGTAGGCGGCCATGGCGGCGGCGCAGGTCTTGAGCCCGGCCGGGCTCAGCAGCTCGAGCTGGTCCGCCGAGGTGTGGTAGGCGTCCCAGGAGCTGCCGTCGCGCTTGTGGTGGTTGGTGATCCACGGACAGGGGTAGCCGTACTGGGGATCGCCGATGAGGGTGTCGCTGGTGGCCATGAAGGGACCGAGGGCGAGGTGGTAACCGGCGGCCCGGTACTGGCGCAGGGTGGAGCGCAGGATCTTCGCCCCGATCCAGTCGACGAAGCCGGCCGAGCCCGGCACCGTGGACCGCCACTCGAGGCGGCCGTCGCAGATCCCCGGCCGCGAGCCGAGGGTGTCGATGCAGACCCCGGCCAGGGGCGGCTGCAGCCGCTTGACCCTCTCCAGGTAGGCGAAGAACCCGTAGCACTCGTAGCCGTTGATCAGGCGGATCGTCCGCCTCGGCCGCGGCAGCGCCCCGGAGGCGATGAGCCCTTCCAGGACCCGGGCGATCTCGACGGTGACGGCGCAGCCCGAGGCGTTGTCCACGGCCCCCGGCTCGGCGGAGTGGGCGATGGCCCAGACCTCGTCCTGCGGGTCGTCGCGGCCGGGGACCAGCCCGCAGACGACGTCGTGGTGGCCCACGTAGCGACGGGCGTCGACGCGGACCTGCACGACGAGGCGCCCATGCTGTCGAAGCTGCCCCCGGAGGCGGTCCCCCTGGCGGCGCGATACCACCAGCCCCACCAGCTTCGCCGTGGCGTGGTTCATGGGCACTGCGCCCCAGCCGAACTTGATCCAGGCCACGGCGCGGGGGTTGTTGGCCACCTCCTTCTCCATGATCACCGCCGCCGCCCCCTTCTGGGCGAACCGCTCCATGCGGCTGCGGATGTCGAGGCGCGTGAGCACCGCCCGCCCCTCGAGCCCATCGGGCCCCATGCGGTCGAGGGTTTCCTCATCATCGACTACCACCAGCTCGCAGCGCAGCCCGCCTTTGGGCGTAGCCGCCGTCCACTGCACCGCGTGCCAGGGGTTGTCGCGGTAGTCGGCGACGCGCTCGCGGAAGGGCCGCACCACGTCGAGGGTGGCGGAGCTGACGTCCTGGGCCTCCTGGATGATCCAGCGCCCGGTGCCGATGCGGCCGCCGGTCTGCACCGGGGTCACCTCGGCGCCGGCCCCCGCCTTCTCGTACATCTCGACGAGGACCCGCGTGGTGTCGTGGAAGCGGTCGAAGGAGTTCCAGCGGTCGTGGCGGACGACCTCCTCCACCATCTTCATCATGCCCTTGCCGTCGCTGGCGCCGAGGATCTCGGGCAGGGCGCCGCGGCAGAGCCTGCGCAAGGAGGCGGGGGTGGGGACCGTCATCGGATGGCGATCGGCCGGCCGGGGGACCCCGTCCCGCCCTTGAAGGGGATCGGCGCGAAGACGAAGAGGAACTCGTGGACCTCGTCCTCCACGAGACCGTCGTAGACCATGTTCTCCAGGTTCCAGATGCCGGCCTTGGTGATCAGCTCCTGGTGCACGGGGAACTGCAGCTCCGGGTCCGGGTTCGGCACCACCTCGGTGGTCCACTGGTCGGAGCCGATCATCGACGGCTGGCGCTCTACGAGCCAGGCCGCCACCTCCATGCCGATGCCGGGCGGGTTGGTGTTGTACTTCCCCGGCTCCTTCCAGTACTTCGACCAGCCGTAGCGGAAGAGCAGGGCGTCGCCCGGCTGCAACTCCCCTTCCGACATCCCCTGGCGCTCGAGGGCGCCGCGCACGTCGGCCACGGTGACCTCGTAGCTGTGGTCGAGGGCGTCGACCCCCTTGAGGCCGGCGATGTCGATGAGCACGCCCCGGGTGAAGAAGGGCTTGACGTTCTCGATGCCCAGTTTCCTCAGCCCGTAGGAGCCCTCTATCTCCCGCCGGGTGAAACCGTTGTAGAACACGTCGGCCGTGGAGCCGTCGCCCATGGTCATGCGCGTGCCGATGTGGCCGGGGCCGTCGAACTGGGTGCCGATCTGGCCGATCTCGCCGCACAGGAAGTCGTCGAAGTAGACGAGCTGGTTGTTCTCCCCGAAAGGTCCGCCCGTGGGCGAGCCAGGGATGCTCAAGGCGTAAGTGCGCTGCCCGAAGAGGGGCATGCCCAGCTCGTAGACCTGGCCCAGTTCGTAGACCTTGCCCGTCTCCACCAGCCGCGCGGCGCGCAGGACGACCTCGGGGGTGATCCAGTTCGAGCCGCCGGCCTCGTCCTCGGGCCCCCAGAGCGGGTGGGGCCACCAGGGGCCCTGCTCCCGGGTCTGTCCCGTCGCCGGGTCGCCGGCGGCGAGAACGATGGCGGCCAGGGCGAGTGCGAAGTTGGTGGCCCGTTCCATGGTCGTGCCTCCTTGAATAGCTCGAGCGCTCGGGGGGCCAAAGCTAGGCGCGCCCGGCAGCCGGTCAAAGCAGGCGGCGCCGGATCAGACGAGGGTGAAGCGCGCCAGGGTGAGGGTTTCGTATGGGTGGTCGGCGCCGCGCTCGTAGAGGCAGAGGACTGCGCCCGAGGCGGTGACCGCCAGGTCGGAATAGGCCGACGGTCCCTCGTAGAGGCTGCGCACCACCGACCAGTTGCGGCCGCCGTCGTCCGTGAACCGCAGGGTGAGGTTCTCCCGCGCCTCGGTGCTGGCGGGATTGGCGAACAAGGCGCGGTCGGTGGGCGGCCCACCGGGGGGACCCAGGCTCACCAGGCTCGCCTGGCAGACCGGCTCCGGCAGGCCCTCCTCGCAGACCCGCGGGCCGAAGCTGCCGCCGCCGTCATCGCTGCGGGCGCTGGACCGGAGCTTGCGCCCATGGTAGCTGCGGGCGTTGAGGTAGAGGGAGCCGTCCGCCGTCTCCACCACGCAGCACTCGTTGGTGCCCTCGTCGACGAGGCCGCCGATGCGCCAGCTCTCTCCGCCGTCGTCGGAGAGGATCACGTGCGAGTGGTAGGGGTCGCGCCGGGCGTCGTGGTGCAGGCCCACGATGTGGTCGCAGGGGACCACCAGCCGTCCGCTGCCCAGCTGGATCCCGTGGCAGGGGCCGGTGGCGTACCACGTCCACTCCGGCGCCTTCACCTGCGCCGTGATCTCCCGGGGCTCGGACCAGCTCGCGCCGTCGTCGTCGGAGTGGGTGATCCAGACCGTGCGCGGCGCCTTGCCCTCGATGATCATGCTCTCCGGGCCGTCGGCCAGGTTCTTGCAGAACGGCAGCCACACCCGGCCGGTGTCGGCGTCGACCACGGGACAGGGGTTGCCGCAGGTCATGCCCGGCTCGGTGACCACCACCCGGGGAGGGCTCCAGGTGCGGCCGCCGTCGGTGCTGCGGCGCAGCAGCAAATCGATCTGGCCGCTGTCCGAGCGGCTGTGGCGGCGGCCCTCGCAGAAGGCCAGGACCGCGCCCCCGGCGGTCACCGCCAGGGCGGGGATGCGGTAGGTGTGGCAGCCGCCCTCGCCTCCGACGAAGAGCTCCTCCTGTTCCAGGGAGGTGACCTTCACGGCTCGGGCGCCGCCTCGGCGGCGGTGCTGTCCACCTGTGCCGGCATCATCACGAACTGGGCGTAGTTGCCGGTGTCGAAGCGCTGCGCCAGGCGGTGCACGTCGGCCGCGGTCAGCCCCTCCACCAGGGACCGGTCGAGGATCAGCAGCGGGTCGATGCCGTGGGTGTCGGCGTAGCGCAGGCTGCCGAGCCACCAGTTGTTCTCCTTCAGGGCGACCTCGTGCTCGCGGCGGCGGATCTCCCGGACCCTCTCCACGTACGTCGAGTCGAGGCCGGAGGAGCGCAGACTGTCGATCTGATCGAAGACCACGGCGGTCAGCTCCTCGGCCCGCTCCGGGTCGCTGCCGAAGCTCACCCGGAGCTGGTAGCGCTCCTCGGGCCAGTGGGAGAGGGAGGCGCGCACGCCGACGCTGTAGGTGCCCCCCAGGTCCTCGCGCAGAACCTCTCGCAGCTTGATCTGGAAGGCCTGGGCCATCAGGCTCAGCTGGACCCGGTCGGCGCGCACGTCGAAGTCGAAGGGGCCGGTGAAGAGGATGCGGGTCTGGCTCTTCGGCTCCAGGCCGGCGCGGACGACCTTCCGCACCACCCCGGCGGGCGGGTCCATGTCCACGTCGCGCCAGCTCTCTCCGCGCTCCGGGGCCGGCAGGCTGGCCAGGTAGCGGTTGACCAGGGGTTCCAGCGCCTCGGCGGTGAAGTTGCCGACGAAGATGAAGGTGAAGTCCGAGGCGTCGGCGAAGCGGTCGCGGAAGATCCGCACCGAGGCCTCCAGGTCGAGCTCGTCGAGCATGGCCAGCGACCAGGGCCGGGCCCGGTGGTGGTACTGGGACATGGTCACCGAGACCGTGTCGGCGAAGGCGGTCTCGGGGTCGGCGCTGCGGTTCTCCAGCCACGCCCGCAGGCGCGTGTGGAGGGAGGCGAAGGCGGCGCTGTCCGTGCGCGTGGCGGTGAAGTCGGCGTGTATCATCTGGAACATCGTCTCCGCGTCCTGGGGCGCGGCCGAGCCCGACAGCCCCTCCTCCAGCTCCGAGACGTACGGCGAGACGCTCACCACCTTGCCGCTGAGCCACTTGATGAGGCCCACCTTGTCGAAGTTCCCGAGGCCGCCCTCGGTGACCACGGTGGCGGCGGTGGAGGCGGCGACGAACTCCCCGTCCTCCACCTGGGAGTGGCCGCCGGGGCTGTACGCGGCGAACAGGATCTGGTCGTTCTTGAAGTCCGTCGACTTGAGGAAGACGCGCACGCCGTTGGACAGCTCCCAGCGGGTGACCCCGAGCTCCGGGATCTCGGCGCGGGAGGCCACCGACCCCGGCGTGGGCTCGTCGGGCAGCAGCGGCAGGTCGGCCCCCTGGTCGACGTAGGCCTCCACCGGCCGCGCCGCGACCATCTCCAGAGTGGCGAGCAGCTCCTCCTCGGTGGGCACGCCGACCCCCTCCCTGTCGGGGGCGGTGACGGTGATGACGCGGTTGCCGCCGCCGGTCCACTCCCCCGCCAGCTCGTTCACCTCCTCGAGGCTGATGGTGGGCAGCAGCTCCTGGTGGAGCTGGTACTCGCCCTCGATGCCGGGGATCGGCTCGTCCTCCAGCAGGTGGCGGATGTACTCGGCGGCGAAGCCCCGCGACTGGAGCTTGTCGCGCTCGCGCCAGGACTGCTCCATGGCGCGCAGCTGCTCCTTCTTCTGGCGCGCCAGCTCCGTGGCCGTGAACCCGTGCTGGCGGACGCGCTCGGCCTCGGTGAGCAGGGCCTCCAGGCCGCTGTCGAAGCCGTTGTTCTCGACGCCCGCGGCGAGCTGGATCATCTCCTTGGTGCGCACCGAGTAGTAGCCGCCGGAGAACGCCCCGAGGAAGGGCGGCTCGGCCCGGGTGGTCAGCTCGTAGAGGCGCCGGTTGAGCATGCCGTGGTAGAGGCTCTCCATCAGGCGCTGCCGGTAGGCGCCCCGGGTCGAGTCGTCGCTCGGATCCTCCTTGTGCATGACCCGGACGACGTTGGAGGTGGCCTCCGGATCGGTGACGATGGCGAAGAGGGTCTCCTCGTGATCGGGCACCGGCGCCTCGGGCCGCACCGTCGGCTCCCCGGCGGCCGGGACCCGCCCCATGTACTCGGTGATCAGGCTCTCCATCCAGGCGGGCTCGAAGTCGCCCACGGCGACGAAGCCCATCAGGTCCGGCCGGTACCAGCGGCGGTAGAACCCGCGCAGCGTGTCGTGGTGGAAGGTGTCGAGGACCGCCTTCTGGCCGATGGGGATGCGCTCGGCGTACCTGGAGTCGGCGAAGAGCACGGGCAGTTGCTTGTAGAGCAT
>JAJDTN010000318.1 GCA_022827165.1 Candidatus Latescibacterota bacterium | reverse complement strand
GTGTACATCGACATCCGCCAGGTCGCTTTCGACGGCGACGGCGAGCCCATCCACTCGCAGACCGGGCAGCGGCTGTCGAGACAACGGGGGAAGATGGGGAAGCGCTACAAGAACGGACTGCCCCCGGAAGAGGTAGGGGAGGAGTTCGGCGTCGATACCCTGCGGCTGTACGAGATGTACATGGGGCCCCTGGAGCAGAGCGCCCCGTGGAGCATGGAGGGGATCCGCGGCATGCAGCGGGTCCTGCAGCGGATCTGGAGAAACCTCGTCGCCCAGGACGGGAGAGCAAAGATCGACGACGGCAACGCCCCGGAGGAACTGCGCAGGCTGCTCCACCGGACCATTCAACGGATCACCGCCGACCTGGAGGGCCTGCGCTTCAACACCGCCATCGCCGGCCTCATCGAGCTCAACAACGAGTTGGTCTCACTCGAGAGAGTCCCGGTCAAGGTGGCGCGAACGCTCATCCTCCTCCTGCATCCACTGGCCCCTCATCTTGCGGAAGAGCTGTGGGAGCGTTGCGGTTTCGGCTCCGGAGATCTCTCCGGCCAACCCTGGCCCGAATTCGACGAAGCCCTGACCCGCCGGGAGACGATCCTCCTTCCGGTGCAGGTCAACGGCAAGGTCCGCGCCACGGTCGAGGTACCCGCTTCGACCTCCGAGGAGGAGGTGAGGGAGCATGTCCTCGGCCTGGACAACATCAAGCGGTACTTGCCCGACTCCGGCGAGATCAAGCGCATGATCCTCGTCCCGGGCAGGATCGTGAACATCGTAGTCTGACGCGGCGAGGCCCCAACCCTGGGACTTCGTGGTGGCGGGCTGCCAAGATAGGACACATAATGAACTTTATGTCTATTTCCGGGCCTCACCTGGGCGCGGAAAGCCCCGCGAACAGGGAAGCCATCACCGGATGTGGATGTAGTCCGAGGCGTTGTCCGTCAGTCGTTCCCGGTTCTCGTAGTATCGCATGGTGGTCTTGAGATCCTTGTGGCGCAGGTGCGCCTGCACCTGCTGGGGCTTGGCCCCGCCCTCGATCGACAGAGTGCAGCAGGTGTGGCGGAACATGTGAGCGGTCACGTTTCGAGTCACGCCGGCACGGCGGGCGTGCTTGCGCACGATGGCGTTGATCGACTGGTCCGAGATCGGTCTTCCGCGGGACCGGTTGCGGGCCAGGGAGATGAAGGCATGCCCGTCCACCCGAAAGCCCCCGAGCTCGAGGGCCTGACGGTAGAGTGCCAGGTAGTGCAGAACGATGGGCTGCAGCTTCACGTCCTGAGGAACGCCGGACTTCGTCTCCGTGAGCCGGAGGAGGTGGAAGGCGCCTTCCTCGCTGAAATCCGCCCATTTCACGTTGGCAACTTCGGAGCGCCGAAGGCCGGCAAAGGTGAGGAGGTGCAGAACCGCCAGGTCCCGTGCCCGGATCAGCGGGTTCTCCTCTTCGGCAACAACATCAACAATGCTCTGTAATTCATTTCGGGACAGCGCCTTGCCGCTCACCGTCTCGTCCAGGCGATAGCCGCGCACGAGGGAGGCGTCGGCCGGGTTCTTGTCGATCAGGTCCGTGGCGACCATCATGCGGAAGAAGGCCTTCAGGCTCGCCAGCTTGCGGTTGATCGTCGACCGCCTGCGGCCCCTGGCGGCCAGGCTGTTCCGGAAGTCGATGACATCGTCGAAGGTCACTGCGGCCACTCTCTCGGGAGTGACATGGCCGCTGCCGAAAAACTCCCGGAGGTCCGCGCCGTAGGCCTTTCGGGTGCGCTCCGTCAACTGGCCCGCAAGGAAGCGCTCCAGCGGGTCCTCGGAGGCGGATCGTACAGGGTGCGTCGAAAGAGGGGCTGGCGTGGCTTCGGTGCTCATCGGTCCAATATACCCAGCGCGCCAGGATCTGTCATTGCCGCGTTCTCGCGGCAGCAGGCACGCTTCCTGGGGCCCGATTCGGGCTGCATCTAACCAACGATAATGACTGTTATCGTTGGTTGAGAGGCTTCGGCTCCACGGAGCGGCCGGGTCTTGTCCCCGGGGCCTCCTGGATCCCTTTGCTCGCACGCAGGCCAACCCCTGGGCCTGGCTTCCAGAGCAGAATGACACATAATCTATATTATCCGCCATAAACGCCCGGTTGGGAGTCATGTGTAGAAAAGGGCCCCGGTTGGAGTCATGTCCGGTGGAAGAGTCGATCGAGCTCTTGCAGAAGGATCTTGATCAGGATCGGCCGGCCGTGAGGACAGGCGAAGGGCTCGCGCGCGTTGAGCAGCTTCCGGACCAGCGTCTCCATCTCCGGGACGGAGAGCCTCTCGCCGGCGCGGATCGAAGTGTGGCACGCCATCGATGCGGCGACGGCGTCCCGTACCTCCAATCGGACATCCAGCTCCTCGATCAGGTCGGACAGAATCTCGTGGAACAGGTCTCCGTCACCCCAGTGACGCAGCCCGGGCGGGATGGCATCGAGCAGCAGGCTCCCGGGACCGAACTCGCGCACGCCGAATCCCAGTCTCTCGAACAGCTCCCGAGCTTGCAGAAAGGCCTCCATCTCCACCGGGCTGACCGTGACGGTGAGGGGCACCAACAGCTGCTGCGAGGCCCCGCCTTCCGTTTCGAGGGCGTCCTGCACCTCCTCGAAGCGAACCCGCTCGTGCGCCACGTGCTGATCGACGACGAGGAGCCCGTCGCGGATGGGGATCAGCACGTACTTGTCGTGTATCTGCCAGGAGACCGTGGAGCGCCGCGCCTCCCCCAGGGTCTTCCTTCCCGCGGCGTCCGCCGGCACCGGCTCTCCGGGGACCGGGGCCGCGGGCAGCAGGGTCAGTCTCATCTGGTCCGCCGACCCGTCCCACGGCTCTGACTCGGGTTCGGGGAGATAGCCGGTCCGGCTCTCGGCCGGACCCTCGACCCGGGCCGTCGCCGCGGGCGCCGCCTCTCCGTCCTCACCGGACGGATAGGAGTAGGCCCGGGCCTCGGGGACCTTCAGGGCATCTCGCACCGCCTCCTGCACCAGCTGCCGCAACTCCGGCTCCCGCGAAAAGCGCACCTCCCGCTTCGTGGGATGGACGTTGACGTCGAGATGGCGGGGATCGAGGTCCAGCCACAGGACGAACTCGGGATGGGCGTTGTGCGGCAGCAGCGAGCCGTACCCGTTGTAGACGGCGGTGGTCAGGGGGCGACAGGCGATGGGACGCTGCCGGACCACGACGTACTGCCTGGAACGGGCCCGCCCGCACTCTCCCGGAGGCGTCAGGAAGCCCTCGACCCGCGCCTCCGCTCCACCGACCTCCGCCTCCCGCTGAAGGGCGAGGAGCCGGCCGGCCTCGAGGCGGAGCAGTTCTGCCGCTCGCAGGTCTCGCTCCCCCGGAGGCAGGTCGAGGATCTGCCGGCCGCCGTGATCGAGGCGGAAGGAGACCTCCGGCCGGGCGGCGGCCAGGGCCACGACGGCCTGGGTCACATGCCGCAGCTCCGTGTCCCGGTGGCGCAGGAACTTCCGCCGTGCGGGGGTGTTGTAGAACAAGCCGCGGACCTCGATGGTGGTCCCCACGTCGCGCCCCGCGGGCAGCAGCTCGCGCTGCACACCGCCCTCGACGACGAGACGCGTGCCCTCGTCGCCCCCGGCGGGCCGGCTCTCCACCGTCAGCCGGGAGACGGCGGCGATGCTGGCCAGCGCCTCTCCTCGAAACCCCATGGTGGAGATGGTGAAGAGGTCGGTGGGCGTACGCATCTTGCTGGTGGCATGACGCTCGGTGCAGAGCTCCACGTCCTCCCGCGGCATGCCCAGACCGTTGTCGGCGACGCGGATCGCCTGCCGGCCCGCCTCTTCGATCTCGATCCCTATACGGCTGGCCCCGGCGTCGAGAGCGTTCTCCACCAGCTCCTTCACCACCGAGGCCGGCCGTTCGATCACCTCCCCGGCGGCGATCTTGAGCACGAGGCTCTCGGGCAACCGCTGGATGCTCGCGCCCATCGCTACAGCTCCGGGGCGATCTCGGAGACGCGGCGCTCGTACTCCTCCTGGGTCAGGCGCCCCTCCTCCAGGTCCTTGCGGGCCCGGGCCAGGCGCTCCCGGGGGCTGCCCACCCGGCGGTGCGTCCGGGCCTGCTGCACCAGGTTGTACAGTCCGAAGAGGAGGAGGCCGCCGATGGCGGCCATCCAGGCGGACTCGCGCAACCAGCGTCCCCGGTCGGAGCCCACGGACACGGCCACCCCCGAGGCCCGCCACCGGGCGAAGACCTCGATCAGCTCGGACTCATCGGGCATGGGCGCGATGACGTCCTTGGCCAGGGACTGGTGGCCCTCCGCCTCGATGACCACGGGTTGGCGCAGCCGGCCGATGAGCCTGCCCTCCACCACCTCGACCCTCTCGACCATCTCCTGGGACACCAGTTCCTCCAGCCGCTCCGGACGGATGGCGGTCTCGGAGGGTGCCAGCAGGCTCAGCAGCAGGAGCAGGCTGATCAGCCCCAGGGCCAGCATCAGGGCGAGGGCCGTGGGCGAGGGTTCCGGGGTCGTCCCCGGGTTCTCCCTGGTCTCGTCGTGGGTTGTCACCGCAGCTCCCTCTCTCCCAGCCGGTGTCCGTGGCGGGCCGCCCGGTGCAGCCAGGCCGCCAGCTGCAAGGCGCGTCCGAGGCCCTCGGCCAGCGGGTCGGGGGCCGCCCCCCGTCCCTGCCTGACGGCCAGTAGATCTCGGTACTGGCGGCGCAAGCCGGTCACGCGGGCCTCGCCCAGGTCCTCGTGCACGAGGGCGCGGCCGCCATGGCCGTAGAGCTCGAAGGCGGCCTCCGCCTCCGTCTCGGCTCCAAGGGCGTGAACCTCCAACACCGCTTCGAGCCCGTTGAGAAACTCCAGGTGGGCGAGGGCCAGGTCCTCCTCCGGCCGGTTGCGGACCAGGGCCCGGGTGTGGGCGGCCACCGTGTCGATGCGGCCGAAGATCTCCTCCAGCAGCAGGGGCGCCCAGAGGGCGTGCGACCCGAGGACGCCGCCGGTCCCGGCCCAGGCTCGCGGCACCCGGACCCGCAGTCGGGAGTAGACCGGCCTCTCGACCCGGGTGACGGAGCGCCGCACCTCGTCGGCAAAACCCGAATGCAGGCTCGGAGCGTCGATGCGAAGCAGGCCCTGCCGTTCCGGCGCCCCCACGACGTCCCCCAGCTCTCCCGTCCGCCGCCCGGCGGCGGGAGGGCAGGCGCACAGGACCCCGTGCCCCGATTCCAGGGCCCGGCGCACCCAGTATCCTCGCTCCGAAGGCGGGGAGAGAACGGTGACGATCCCCACCCGCGGGTCCGCCAACCACCCCTCCGGGCTCTCCTCCCCCGAAGGATGGAGGGCTCGCAGGCCCTCCACGGCGTCGACGGCCGCCAGATGGCGGGAACGCTCGGCGCTCCCCAGGACGGCGACGCCCATCTCTTCCGACACGAGCTTCCTCTCTCCTCTGACAGGGGTGAGCACCGCCGCCGGCCAGGGGCCATAAGGGGACGGCAGCGGGACCTCCTCGCGGAAGGGCTCAGGCCTTGGCGGGCCTGTTCCCCCCCTCCTTCTCCCCTGCCGCCTGTCTGTTCATCTGCCGAATGAGGCGCTTGTTGAACTCATGGGCCGCGTGGTAGCCGTCGATGCGGAGCAGGTAGTTGAAGGCGATCGTCTCGGCGATGACGGTGATGTTCTTTCCGGGGTAGATCGGAACGGTGATCTCCGGGACCTCCACCCCGAGGATGTTGAAGGCGCGGTCCTCGATGCCGGTGCGCTCGTAGTCCAGCTCCTCTTCCCAGTCCACGAGGGTGAGGACGATCTCGACTCGTTTCTGGCGGCGGGTCCCGCCGACGCCGAAGAGCCGCTTCACGTCCACGATGCCGATGCCCCGGATCTCGATGTGGTCCTGCAGCAGCCGCGGCGGACGGCCCATGAGCAGCCCGTGCGACTGGCGGGTGATGATCACCGTGTCGTCGGCCACGAGCCGGTGTCCGCGCTCGACGAGATCGAGACCGACCTCGCTCTTGCCGATGGCGCTGCGGCCCATGACCAGCAGGCCCACACCGTGGACATCGACGAGGGTTCCGTGCAGGGTCACCTGCGGAGCGAAGTGATCGTCCAGGTAGAAGTGAAGGAGATGGATGAACTTGGTGGTGTCGAACTCCGAGCGCAGCAGGGGGATCCCGTACTTGTCGGCGAGGCGGCGCAACTCG
>JAJDTN010000186.1 GCA_022827165.1 Candidatus Latescibacterota bacterium | reverse complement strand
GCGCTCCAGCGAACCACCACCTCCCCAGGCGTCTCCGACGCTACCGCCGAGACCGAATGAGGGGACTCCGGCGCCCGCTCGTCCGCAAGGGACGTAGCCCCCACGAAACCCGACAGCTCGCTGCGAAGACCGCTGGTGTCGACGGCCGCCACCCGGTAGAAGAAGGTGCGGATCTCGCCGCGGATGGTGTCGTCGAAGGTGGTCTTGCCGGTGGTGATCCCCGCCGTCGAATCGCCCTCTCCGGAGACGAAGGTGAAGGTGCCGTTGGAGCGGTCGGAGCGCAGGACGGCGTAGCCCGCCAGATCCGGGTCGGTCACCGGCTGCCAGGCCAGGCGGATACGTCCGATCTCTCCCCGGGCCGAGACCTCCGCCGGGGTCGCCGGCCGGCCCTGGACCAGATCGGCCTGGGGATCGAGGGGGTTGCTGCGGTCGCGATCGCAGCCCACGGCGAGGAGGGCGAGCAGCAGGGCGCCGGCGGCGATGCTCTTCATGGCAGGGGCTTCACCCGGATCAGTGGAAGCGGCGCTGCAGCCGGAGCCCGAGTACCCGGGGCGCCGCGACCGGTACCAGGGAGAGGGAGGGGCTGCCCGCCGAGGCGGCGCCGCGGAACTCGCCGCCGCCGGTGAACAGGAGACGCAGGCCGGTCACGCCGCAGGCGGCGGCCAGGGCCCAGCTGACCTGACTCTTCACGTCCCGGTTGGTGGTGCGCTGGTAGAGCTTCTGGATCTCGGCCTGGTCGTCGGCGGCCTTGTAGGCCTCGTAGAAGGCGTCGGCCTCGTCCTTGTAATCGAATCCCCGGGCGGTGAGGGCGGCGCCGCCCGCGAGAAAGGCCAGGCCGAGGGTTCGGCGAAACGTGATCAGCGACCCGGACCCGTCGGCCTCGGAGCCCCGCATGGCCGCCGGCCGCTCGACGGCGGCCCCGGACCCCGGGGGCGGCGCCGCGTCGGATGCCGCGGCAGCGGCCAGGGGCAGCAGGCCGAGGGCGATGCACGCGGGCAGGGCCCGAAGGAGGGTGGAAGCACTGGGGGGAACCAGGGTCATCTGCACGGCCGTGAAGCGCCCGGGAATGCGCCAACTCCATGAAACTTGTGGACTTACGTTAGGTTGCGGAGACTACGGTAGAGACTAGGGTGGACTTTGTCAACCAGGGTCCGGGAGGCCTTTCGGTCTCGCCGGAGCCGGGCGTCTGAGGCATTGACAAATGAACGAATGTTCAGTATCGTTGATGCGATTCGGCAGCCTGGATCGGGACGCGCGCCCGACATCACGGAGAGAGAGGAGGCCAGGCCATGGCCAAGCAACTGACCCAGCGCCAGCAGGCGATCTTCGACTTCATCGCCGGCATCATCCGCCGGCGAGGGGCCCCGCCCACGATCCGCGAGATCATGGAGCAGTTCGGCATCAGCTCCACCAACGGGGTCCGCACCACCCTGGCCGCCCTCGAGAAGAAGGGACACATCCGCCGCCATCCCCGGCTGTCGCGGGGCATCGAGCTGGTGGACGGCCCCTACCTGCCCGAGCACGCGACGGTGCAGGTTCCCGTTCTCGGACGGGTCGCGGCCGGCGCCCCGATCCTGGCGGAGGAGAACGTGGAAGACACCATCCACGTCGATCCGTCCCTGGCGCCGGCTTCGGGACGAGCCTTCGCCCTGCGCGTGCGCGGCGACAGCATGACCGACGCCGGCATCCTCGACGGCGACATCGTCGTCGCCCGCCAGCAGGAGACGGCGGACCGCGGCGACATCGTCGTCGCCCTCCTCGACGACGAGGCCACCGTCAAGCGCTTCGATCCGGTGGCCGGGGCCGTCCGGCTGCTCCCGGAAAACCCCGCCTACGCACCTATCGTCCTCTCCGGAGATGAGGGTACCCAGCTGCGCATCGCCGGCAAGGTGGTGGGCCTCATGAGAAGGATGTGACCCATTCATGAGGCGGCCGCAGGAGGTCGCCGCCCGCCACCGCGAGGACGCCCTCGCCATTCTTCGCGCCGCCATCGCCGCCGTCGAGCCGGGGGAGTTGGTCGCCCGCGCCCTCTCCCTGCACGGAACGGATCTGGTCGCCGGCGACCACCGGCTGCCCCTTGCCCGCGATTCCCGGATCGTCGTCGTGGGGGCGGGCAAGGCCACACCGGCCATGGCAGCCGCCGTCGAGGCTGTCCTCGGGCCCCGCCTCACGGCCGGCTCCATCAACACCAAGTACGGTCACCGCCTGAGTCTGGCGACCATCCACACGGTGGAGTGCGGCCACCCCCTGCCCGACGACGCCGGGGTGGAGGGGACGCGGCGCATGCTTCGGCTCGTCGACGGCCTCGGCCCCGACGATGTGGTCCTGTGCCTGTTCTCCGGCGGGGGATCGGCGCTGATGCCGGCGCCCGCCGACGGCATCTCCCTCAAGGAGAAGGTCGCCGCCACCGCCGCCCTGCTGCGCTGTGGGGCCACCATCGACGAGCTCAACGCCGTCAGAAAGCACCTGTCGGAGGTCAAGGGCGGACAGCTGGCCCGGCGGGCGGCGCCGGCGAGGGTGGTCTCCCTGATGGTCTCCGACGTCATCGGCGACCCGGTGCACACCATCGCCTCGGGACCGACCTGCGCCGATCCCACCACCTTCGAGGGCTGCCTGCGCCTCGTCGACCGCTACCGGCTGCGGGAAGCTCTGCCGGCGTCCGTGGTCGCGCGCTTCGAGGGGGGCGCCGGCGGACACCTCCCCGAGACGCCGGGAGCCGAGGATCCGTCGGTGCAGGCGGCCCTCAATCTGGTGATCGGCAACAACTCGCTGGCCCTCGAAGCGGCGCGGGAGGAGGCGGTCCACCGCGGCTACCGCGCCCTGGTGCTGTCGACGCGCATCGCGGGTGAGACCCGCGATGCGGCCGGGGTCCACGCCGCCATCGCCGCCGAGATCGCCCTCAGCGGGCAGCCCGTCCCCGCCCCCGCCTGCCTCATCAGCGGCGGCGAGACCACGGTCACCCTCCGGGGCGGCGGCAAGGGCGGGCGCAACCAGGAGTTCGCCCTCGCCGCCGCCCTCGGCCTGCAGGGAACCACCGGGATCACGCTCATGAGCGCCGGCACCGACGGCACCGACGGGCCCACCGATGCCGCCGGGGCCATCGCCGACGGGACGACCGTGGCCCGCGCCGCCGCCGCCGGACTGTCGGCGGGTGATCACCTCGAGCGCAACGACTCCTACCCCTTCTTCGAGGCTCTCGGAGACCTCATCGTCACCGGGCCCACCGGGACCAACGTGATGGACCTGAGACTGATGCTGGTCGGCTGAGCAACCCGTCCGGCGCCTCGCGAGTTGAAGTCCCCGGGCCCCACCTCTAGACTTGAATACGTGACTCGACGGTTTTCCTGCACGGCGCTGCTCTCTTCCGCCCTCCTCTCCTGGCCCGCCGCCCCGGCTCACGGGGCCAGCGCCTACGCCGGCGAGTTCCTGGCTGTCGGCGCCGGGGCCCGGGGGCTCGCCCTCGGCAGCGCCTGCGTGGCCCTGGGAGACGCGGCCACCGCCGGATACTGGAACAGCGCCGGTCTCGCCGGCTCGCCCGAGCGCCAGGCCCACTTCACCCACGGCGAGCGCTTCAACGGACTCGTCCGGCAGGACTACGTGGCCTTCGTCACCCCCGGACCGTACTTCGACGGCCTCGGCATCGGCCTGCTGCGCCTCGGCGTCGACGGCATCCACTTCACCGACCTGCCCGACCCCTCCGCGCCTCTGGGGCCCGACAACCGCCCCTTCGTCTCGTCCACCGAGTCGGCCGCCGACTACGCCCTGTACCTCTCCGCGGGCCGGCGCCTGGGCGAGCGTCTCGACATCGGCGCCAGCGCCAAGCTCATCCATCGCTCGGTGGCCGACCTCACCGCCTACGGCGGCGGCCTCGACCTGGGGCTGCGCTACCGCCCGGCCCCCTCCCTGACCCTGGCCGCCAACATCCGCGACGTGACCACCACCCCAATCCTCTGGGACGGCACCACCGACCGCATCCGGCCCTCCATCCTCCTGGGAGTGGCCTATGGACGCGCTCTCGCCGGGGGAACGGCTTCGGTGGCCATCGGCTCGCGCTCGGGGGGCGACGCCGAGGACGAGGCCGGCACCGCCCCGGTCCACGCCGGCATCGAGTACGACGCCGGGCGGCTGGCCTTGCGCGCCGGTCTGGAGGAACTGCGCCAGACCTTCGGAGTCGGTCTGCGGGTCAGTCGCCGGCTGCAGGTCGATCTCGCCTACCTGCAGCACGACGACCTCGAGGGCACCTATCTGCTCTCCGCCGACGTCCGCTTCTGATCGCGGCGGCGGCCCCGGTTCGGTCTCGCGTTTCGGGTACGTCGCCTTCGTCGGCCGTCCCAACGCCGGCAAGTCCACCCTCTTCAACGCCCTCCTCGGCCAGCGCCTGTCCATCGTCACGGCGCGGCCCCAGACGACGCGGGGCCGGATTCTCGGCATCCTCACCCGTCCCGCCAGTCAGGTCGTCCTCCTCGACACACCGGGCCTGCTCGAGGCCAGGTACCGCCTCCACGAGACGATGGAACGCCAGATCCAACGGGCCTGCGCCGACGCCGACCTGGTCGTCCTCCTCCTCGACGGGACCCGGCCCGACGACCGCGGCCGCCTCGTGGACGCCTTCCTCCGGCGCAACCGCAAGCCGGTGCTGCCCG
This sequence comes from Candidatus Latescibacterota bacterium, assembly GCA_022827165.1. Next base: position 15,828 of record JAJDTN010000186.1, on the reverse strand, counting down.
TGCTCAACAAGGTGGACCGAGTCGAACCCGAAGGGCTGGAAGCGCTGCTGGCGCGCCTCTCCGGAAACCACGGACTCTCCGGCCTCCTGCCGATCTCCGCCCTCACCGGCACCAACGTCGCCTTCCTGCTGTCCCGTCTCGAGGAGCTGCTGCCGCCGGGGCCGGCGATGTACCCTGCGGACCGGATCGCCGAGCAGCCGGAGCGGTTCTTCGCCGCCGAGCTGATCCGCGAGGCCGCCTTCGAACAGCTCGCCGACGAGCTGCCGTACTCGATCCAGGTGCAGGTGGAGGAGTTCCGCGAGCCCAATGCGGAAGGCGGACGCAAGACCTACCTTCTCGCCACCCTCTTCGTCGAACGCGAGAGCCAGAAAGGCATCGTCATCGGCCGCAAGGGAACACGGCTGCGCAGCATCGGAACGGGAGCGCGCCAGAGCATCGAGGAATTGGTCGATGGTCCCGTCTTCCTCGAGTTGCGGGTCAAGGTGCGCCCCGACTGGCGCCGGCGAGAGAAGGACCTGAAGGAGTTCGGTTACCTCTGATCGTCCTCCCGCCCGGATGGAGGTTCTTTCTCGATGAAGGTTCTGGTCGTCGGCAAGGGGGGGCGGGAACACGCCCTCGCCTGGAAGCTGGCCCGGTCACCCGAGGTCCGGCGGCTCTGGGCGGCTCCCGGCTCTCCCGGGATGGCGCAGGTGGCCGAGTGCCTCCCCGGCTTCCGGGTCGACCTCGACCTGGCGGAACGGCCCCGCCTCGAGGGTGAGATCGACCGCCTGGCGGTCTTCGCCGCCGAGGAGGGGATCGACCTCACCGTGGTCGGGCCCGACGCCGCCCTGGCGGCGGGTTTCGTCGACCGCTTCGCGGCGGCGGGACTGCTGGCCTTCGGTCCCACCGAGGCGGCGGCCCGCATCGAGAGCAGCAAGAGCTTCTCGAAAGGCCTGATGGCCTCCATCGGCGTGCCCACCGCCGCCCACCGCAGCTTCACCGCCAGCGCCGACGCCATCGCCTGCATCCGGTCCCGGGGGGCGCCGATCGTGGTCAAGGCCTCCGGTCTGGCCGCCGGCAAGGGCGCCGTCGTCTGCGCCACCGAGGAGGAGGCGGTGGAAGCCGTGATCGACATCGTCGACCGGCGCCGGTTCGGAGATTCGGGGGCCGAGGTCGTGGTGGAGGAGTTCATGGAGGGCGAGGAGGCGTCGTTGTTCGCCGTCTGTGACGGCGAGGGCTACGTCAACCTCGTGCCCGCCCAGGACCACAAGGCGATTGGTGAAGGAGACACGGGTCCCAACACGGGCGGCATGGGAGCGTACGCGCCGGCCCCCGTCCTCACCCCGCGCATGGTCGACCGGGTCTCGCGCGAGATCATCGAGCCGGTGCTGGCCGAGATGCGGCGCCGCGGCACCCCGTACCGGGGCGCTCTCTACTGCGGGCTGATGATCACCGCCGAGGGGCCGAAGGTCGTCGAGTTCAACAGCCGCTTCGGCGACCCCGCGGCCCAGGTGGTGCTGCCCCTTCTGCGTTCGGACCTGGCCGTGCTGCTGGCCGCCGCCGCCCGGGGGGATCTGTCCGCGGCGGGACCGGTGGAGCTCGACGCCGACCGGGCGGCAGCCTGCGTGATCATGGCGTCGGCGGGCTACCCGGGCCAGTACGAGACCGGCAAGCCGATTTCCGGCCTGGAGGCCCTGGCCGGCTCCGAGGAGATCCTCCCCTTCCACGCGGGCACGGCGGTGGAGGACGGGGCCCTGCTGACGGCGGGGGGACGGGTCCTCGCCATCACGGCCCTCGCCGACGACCTGCCCGCCGCCGTGGCCTCGGCCTACCGGTCGGTGGGCGAGGTCTCCTTCGAGGGCGCGTACTACCGGCGCGACATCGGCCACCGCGCCCTCCGCCGGCTGGCCGGCCGGCAGGGTTCGGCCCGGGCCAAGGCCGGTCCCGCCGGTCCCTGACGATGTCCGACCTGCTCCGCCTCACCAACATGACCTTCCACGCCTGCCACGGCCTGCTGCCCGAGGAGGCGCGGCTGACGCAGCGCTTCGAGGTGGACGTGGAGCTGCGGCTCGATCTGCGCGCCGCCGGAGAGCGGGACGACCCTTCCCTCACCGTCGACTACACCGCCGTCTACGACCTGGTGGGGCAGGTCGTGAAGGGAGGGAGGCGCTACGGCCTCCTGGAAGCCCTCGCCGAAGCCGTGGCCGCGGCCCTGGGAGAACGCTTCGACGCCCTGGCCTCGGCCCGGGTGCGGGTGCGCAAGCCGAACCCCCCCATTGACGGCCACTTCGACGGCCTCGAGGTCGAGATCGAACGCCACTTTGGCGGCTGAACGCTGCTACGTCGGCCTCGGCTCGAACATGGGGGACCGCCGCGGCACCCTCGAGTCGGCCCTGGCCGACCTGCATCACCATCCGGCGATCGAGATCGCCGCTGTCTCAAGAGCCTGGGAGACCTCCCCCGTGGGGCCGGTGGCGCAGGCCGACTACCTCAACGCCGCCGCGGAGTTGCGGACGACCCTGGAGCCGCGCCGCCTCCTGGAGGTGCTGCAGTCGACCGAAGTCTCCCACGGACGCCGGCGGCGGCAGCGCTGGGGGCCGCGGTCGCTGGACCTGGATCTGCTGCTGGCCGGTGACCGCCGCCTCCAAGAGCCGGGACTGACGGTCCCGCACCCGCGCCTGAGGCAGCGCCGCTTCGTTCTCGAGCCGCTCCTGGAGATCGCCCCCGACCTGGTCCACCCGGTCAGCGGGGAGCGGCTGGCCGCGGTCCTGGCCGATCTGGCCACGGGAGAGCGGGTGCGGCGGTCAGGTCCGCTGAGGATCGAGGTAGCGGGGTGAGCCAGCTCTAGCGGATCAGCGCCAGACGGCCGGCGCTGGTGGATCCGCCGGTCCGCAGACGGACCAGATAGGTGCCCGAGGCCACCCGGCGCCCGGCGTCGTCGCGGCCGTCCCAGACCGCCTCGTGCCGGCCGACGGGCCGTGGTCCGGTCACGAGAGCGCGCAGCCGCTGCCCGCCGAGAGAGAGAACGCTCAACTCCACCGGTCCCTGCCCGGCCAGCGAGTACGGTATGCGCACCTCGGCGTTGAAGGGGTTCGGGTAGGCCTCCCCCAGCGTGGACGATGCGGGACCCGCCCCCGGCAGTCCCGCCGCGGCCAGGTCCGTGGAGACCTCGGCGGACAGCTCGAAGCCCCCGCCCCGGGGCGAGGTGCCCCCGACGATCAGCACCAGGCTGTCGATGCCCGCCGCCTGCGCCTGCCCGCGGTTGCCGGTGAGGCTCACCTCCTCGAGCCGCGAGGCCCCCGGAGACATGGCGTAGGTCCAGGCGAGAAAGCCGGCCCCCTCTTCTCCCTCGAAGTCGATGGCGAGATCTCCGGGCGTGCGGAAGAGGACGTTCACCGTGCCCCAGGCATCGGTCAGGGCGAAGGGCAGCCGCTGTTGGGGCAGGGCGTCGTAGTCGAAGGTCCGCACCCTTCGCCCCCCGAGGGCTCCGTAGGCGAGTCGCGGGTCGTCCGAGGCGTAGTTGGCGGCGACCCACCCGGACCAGGCGTCGACGAAGCGGTCGCCGGAACCAATCCCCTCCAGGGCCCCGTCCACGCCGGCGATTCCGTTGGCGGGCTCGGAGACCAGGGCGCGGATCAGGTCGGGGCCATGCCTCTCCGCCAGGTAAGCGGCGAAGAGGTAGGTGGCGCCGTAGTTGCGCGGCGCCCCCTTCCAGGTGGTGAGGGAGGTCTCGGGCCGGTCGAGGAAGGCAGGCACGGCGGCCGGGTCCGCCTCGGGAAAGCCGGCCACCGCCTCGGCGTAACCGGAGAGGCCCTCGTTCACCCAGTTTTCCTCGTTGCGGTCCGAGCCCCAGTGGAGGAGGTGCTGCAGCTCATGGGCGAGGGTGCCGCGCGCCAGGTAGGCCTGGCGGCGCAGGTGGTACTGGCTCAGGTAGAGCAGGTCCCGGCGATACTCGGGCAGGTCGTGAACGGAGACGGCCGGGTCGAAGAAGCCCACCAGGTGCGGATCGGCCAGGTCGAGAACGAGGAGGAAGATCTGCTCGTAGCCGTCGACGTCCTCCGCTTCCCCGAAGGCCTCCACCACCAGGTCGTAAATGCCGCGGTCCGGGTCGGCGGGGGTGCTGTCCTCGAACAGCGTTGCGAGCTTGTCCACGTCGCTCTGCAGGACCGGCCCCCCCTCCGTGTCCCACTGCGCGTTCTCGACGAAGACGAAGCAGCGGGTGCCCGCGTAGCGGCAGGTGGCGCGCACCGGGGTCACCGATCCGTAGACCGGGAAGAGCTGCTCCATGCCCACGGCGACGGGCGGCGGCTCGGCCTGGCGGGGGGCCGCCGGACGGGCGGCCGGCAGGGGGGGCAGGGCGCCGGACGCCCGCTGCTCGGCGAGCCAGCGGGTGCCGCACAGGACCGGTTCCGCCGCCTGCGCCAGGGCCGGCGGCAGGACGGCCAGGGCGAGCACGGTCCACCGGCCAGCCGCGGCCACGCCTCAGAACCGCCGGCGCAGGCCGACGCCGGCCCCGTCCGGGCGCAACCTCCAGTCGAGGGAGAGGGCGGCGGCCTCACCGGCCCGCGGGCCCATGGCCCGGCCGGCGTGCACCGCCGAGACCAGGTGGTTGACGACGACGAGACCTGTGAGGTAGAGGGCGTTCCGCTTCATGCCGGTGGCGCCGTTGCGCAGCTCGCGGTAGCGCAGGCGGGAGGCCTCGGCATCCCACTCCCAGGCGAACTCCGGCGTGCCCGGATAGAGCGCGGCCTCGGGGCCGTCCTCGACCTCGGCGAAGAGGTTGTGCTGGTTGTGGCTGTCGTAGAAGCCGAGGTCGTCGAAGTACTCCCCGGCCTTGCCGCCGGTCCGGGCGCCGGCGTGGACGGCGGCGTAGGTGCGGAAGTTGTCCTCGCGGATGTCGGCCACCGCCCGCAGTCCGAAGTACCCGAGCCACAGGGCGGCCTCCATGGACAGGAACCGCCGCGCCGCGAGACCGTCGCCGGCGGCGTGCTGCCCCCAACCCGGGATGAGCAGGGAGCGCCAGAACCCCCCCGCCCCGGAGTCGGCGCCGGCGGGCGCGGCCAGCAGGAGGGCGGCCAGCGCCAGGAGGCTCGGGCGCAGGGGAGGCGCCATCAGAAGAACGGGCGCCAGGCCGTCAGCCGGGCGGTGCGGTCGCCGTCCAGGGTGGCGTGGAAGCGGATGCGCCGGGCGATGGCGGCCTCCTCCTGGCCCTGGTTGCGGGCCCGGGCCACGCGCGCCGCGTCGATGGCGCTGAGGACGTGGTTCACCAGCAGCAGGCCGGCGACGTTGCCGGCGCGCTTCAGGTACTTGTTGCTGTCGTCGCGCTGATCCTCGTACTCCAGCCGGGTGGCGGAGTGGAAGTTCTCCGCCGAGTCGACCTCCGTGTAGTGGACCTGGTTGCCGGCGCGGTCGGTGATGTCCCCCCAGCCGGTGATGAACTGGTCGTACTTCCCGATCAACTCGTAGTACTGCTGGGTCTCGGTGGTGCTGCAGTCATTCAGCACGTCGGCCACGGGGGTGGTGGACGACGCCTGCACGAAGAGGGAGTCGCAGGGCAGGGTGTGGGTCCTGGAGGAGTGGCGCGCCTGCCGCGAGTCGCGCCAGGCGAGGTAGTTCCACGGGTTCCAGGTGGTGTCGGCCCGCGCCCGGAACTCGGACTCCAGGTCGTCCCCCCTGGCGCTCCAGCTCATGTAGGTCCCCCAGCCGAGGACCTCCAGGCCGAAGAACAGGGCCGCCCTCATCTTCGAACCGGCCCAGAACTCGCCGGCCCCCGGCACCAGCGCGGAGTAGAGGAAGGCCCTCTTCGGCGAGCGCACCGCCTTGCGCGGAGCGGCTTCGGAGGCATCCTCCTCCCCCTCGGCGCCGGCCGCCTCGGCCACGCGCAGGAGCGCCGGGTCGGGGCGGTCGGGCAGGGCCACGGGCGGCAGCAGAGACGGAAGGACCTCCACGGACCTCGATGGGGCGGGGTCGGGCGGTTCCGCCCAGGCGGCGGAGCCGGCGACGGCCGCGGCGAGCAGCAGGGGTAGTGTGTTCATCGCTTGAAATCACTCCCGGAGTCGAACCAGTTGAGGTAGTTGAACAGCAGGGTCAGGTAGAGCTTCCAGGGCTCCTTCTCTTCGACCTCGTCGATTCCGTAGGCCAGGTCGATCTCGAGACGGGTGGGCAGACTGTAGAAGGAGACGCCGTCGACCCGCAACTGAAGGCCGGCATCGCGCAGCGGCCCCTCGCGTCCGTACATGGGATCGGGGCCGCCGAGATCTCCGTCCCAGGCCTTGCCCACATCCCCGTACACGGCGCCGTGCACCCGGTGCAGGTAGAGGGGTCCCAGCCGCTGGCGCAGCCGCGGCAACAGCGGGAAGCGGAAGGTGGCGTTGGCCATGGCCGCCTTGCGCCCCTCGATGCTGTAGTAGGTGTAGCCCCGCATGTAGGGGAGGCCCCCGAGGTGGAAGTCGAAGAAGCCGCCCACCAGCTCGTCGTCGACGCTGTCGGAGAAGATCCAGCCGCCGTAGGCGCGCAGGCCCAGGGCGGTGTCGCCCGGCAGGGCGAGGTACTCCCGCCAGTCGAGGGTGAGCTGGTTGTAGAACAGCCTCTTGTACTCCTCCTGCAGGAAGGAGATGTTCTCCTCGTCGAAGCCCTCGATGAACCAGTTGTGCATGCGGTCATAGCGGAGGTAGAGGCGCCGGCCGCCCCGGGGGTTGATTTCGCGGTCGACGCGCCGGGGCAGGGAGTCGTGCCGGTAGGTCAGGGCCAGGTCGAAGCCGTGGAGATAGGTGTACCCTACCGGCTTGCCCGGGATGCGCTCGAAGCCGGGACGCCCGTCGCGGCGCGGGAAGAGTTGATCGTTCTCCAGGCTGGCGTCGTAGCGGTCGTAGGCCAGGGAGAGAGCGAGGGAGCTGGCTCGGTTCAGCTGCCCCCGTGCGCCGAGGGTGAGGCGGTTGAGGCTGAAGTTCATGCCCCTGATGAAAAAGTCCCGCGCCTCCGAGCTGTCACCGCGGGCCGAGTGGCGCTTCAGGTGGATGAAGCTCAGCCGGACGGTGGGCCGGAAGCCGCGGAACCGGTACTCGCCGTAGATGTCGCGGTCGCCGTTGCCGGGCGCCATGGAGAGGCTGCCGAAGATGGACTGGCGGTCGAGGGCGTCGCCGGTGGCCACGTAGGCCCCGACCTTGGCGTAACCCTCGTCGTGGGTGAGCCGCGGCATGACGGTGGTCCGCAGGATCTCGGTGCCGGAGGAGCGGGTCTCGGCGAGCGGACTCTCCGGGGCCGGCAGGGGCGGCAGGCCGGGGGCGGCCCCCGCGGCGGCCGGGGGCGTGAAGATGGCGGAGTCCACCGGCTCGGCCCCCGAGCGCTCGATCCGGTAGAGGTGGAAGCCGTCGCCGCCGTAGCCGCTGTAGACCACGTCCCCGGCGTCGTTGGCCGTTGGGAAGAAGGCGCCGCCGCGGACGTTGGTGACCTGCTCCACCGCGCCGCTGGCCGGGTCCCGGGCGTAGACGTTGAAGATCCCGCTCACGTCGGAGACGAAGAGCAGCTCCCCCCCGGGCGACCACGAGGGGTCGCGGTCGGTGCCGGCGGAGGCGATCAGCGGCTGCAGGCGAGGCGGCGCCCGCCCTTCGCCGTTGGGGTCGACCAGGGCGATGTCCCGGCTCCCTCCGCTGCCGTAGGACAGGGCCAGCCAGCGGCCGTCGGGCGACCAGCGCGGCGTGTAGAGCTGGGTGCCGTCGTCGAACTCGAGCAGGTAGCGGACCCCGCTGCCCTCCCGGTCCGCCAGGCCCAGGGCGGCGCCGGCGGGCCCGAGGCGCACGAAGGCGATGCGCTGTCCGTCGGGCGACACCGCCGGGTAGAGGGCGCGAAGGCCGCGACTCATCCGCAAGGTGCGAGGATCCTTCGGCGCGTAGACCCCGCTGAGGGCCGGCAGCGTCCACAGGAGCCGGCCCGGCCAGGACCGCTCCGGCCCGGTGAGGTCGTGCTCGAACAGGTCCGCCCGCCGCGAGCCGTAGCGGTCGGCCTTCTCCTTGCGGACGAAGAGCAGACGCTCGCCGTCGGGGAACCAGTCCGGCACGGAGGCCACGCCGCCGGCGACGACCTCGTCCTCGCCGCTGTCGAGGTCGCGCAGGACCAGGAAGTGGGGGCCGTAGCGGCGGCCGAGGGTAGAGAGGTAGGCCAGGCGTGCGCCGTCGGGAGCGTACACGGCGCGCGTGTTCGAGTGGCCCTTCCCCGTGAGCCGCTCGCCCTCGCGCAGCTCTCCAAGGGCCGCCACCTGCGCCTCGTAGCGGGCCACCATCGAGTCGCGCCAGTCGCGCCACACCTGGTCCGCCGAGCGGCCGGTGACGGCGTGCAGGGGCCCGTCGATGTCCGTGGCGGTCCAGCGCCCCATCTGGTCGCAGATGTCGGCCAGGGACGAGTCGCCGTAGGTCGCGGCCAGGTACCTCACGAGGCCGTAGCCGTGGTCGTAGACGAACTCGTTCTCGAAGCCCGGCTTGCCGAAGACGCCCATGTCGTCGAGAGAGAGCAGGGCGCCGTCGAGGACCGCCGTGCGCAGGACCATGTCGCGGTGGCTGTCCCAGCGGTCGTGGCGGACCTCCTCCATCTGGTGCTGGGCGACGCCCTCGGCGAACCACATGGGCAGCACCGTGTTGGCCAGCGGCACCAGGGCCAGGCGGTCCGGCGCCCCGGTGAGGATGTCGTCGCGCTCGCTCTCCGGCTTGTAGGCGAAGTACTCCAGGAAGGCGGCGGGCACCCTCTGCGGCCCCTTGCGGGCGGCGCCGAGGGAGACGATGTGGACGAGCTCGTGGGTGATCACGTTGCGCAGCCAGTCGGAGGTGCCCCGCAGCTCGTAGTCGTGCTCGAGGGGGGTGATCCAGACCTCGATGGCGTCGTGGTAGAAGAAGGCGGCGCCGTTGCTGTAGTCGTCGTAGTCCTTGAGGATGATCCGCACGGGGCCGGACGGACGATACCCGTAGAGGCGCGTCACCGGGCCGTAGGCGGCCTCGGCCACCTCGGCCGCCTGCCGCGCCGTGAGCTCGAGGCCGTCGTGGTAGAGCACGCGGAAGTGCTCGCTCTCCAGCGTCCGCCAGGTGAGCTCGGGGTGGTTCTGGGCCGGCGCCGGGGACCCCGCCGCCAGGGCTCCCACCACGATCCAGGCGAGGAAGCCCCGGGCGCTCACCGGCTCACCGCCAGGCGCACGGTGGCCTCGCCGCGGCTGCCGTCGTCGCCGCGCGCCTCCAGCCGGCAGAGGTAGAGGCCGCTGGCGTAGCCGCGGACCGACCAGGTGATCTCGTTCGCCTCCGCCGCTCTGACCCCGTCCGCCTCCAGGCGTTCCACCACTTCCCCCATGGCGTCGTGGACCGTCAGGGTGACGCGGGCCGGCCGGGCGACGAAGAACCGCACGTGGGCCGATTCCTCGCCTCCGGCCGGGTTCGGGTAGCAGTAAGCCCGGGAGGCGGGCAGCAGGTCGAGGTCCTCCGGCGGCGGCGGAGGCTCCGCCGCGGAGGGGTGGGTCCGCTGGCCGGAGGCCGAGCCGCCGGGCTGGGACCAGCCGGTCGGCAGACCCGCGGCAAAGGCCGGGTCCCAGGAGACCGGGCGCCACAGGTTCAGCCCTTCTCCGTCACCCACTGCCAGGTCCAGACCGCCATCCCCGTCGAAGTCGACCAGGACCGGCGCCGTCGCGGGGATGGCCGGGGAAGCCACGGGGAACCCGGACAGGGGCACGGCGTTTCCATCGAATCCGTGTACACCGTTGCCGGCGGAGACGAAGATCTCGGGCACGCCGTCGGCGTCCAGGTCTGCCGCCACGACTTCTCCGAGAAGGGGTCCCGACTCCTGGTGCACCGGCGGCGCCACGGGGAAGCCGGGACTTCGCAGGCCGGCCGCCGACCAGGCGTGCACCGCCTCCGCCGTGGGGACCAGGATCTCGAGCTGCCCGTCGCCATCGAGATCGGCGAAGGAGGCAGCCGCCATGTTGGGGGTTCCGGAGGAGACCTGCAGGTCGCCGGCCCCCTGGCCGAAGCTGCGGAGCCGTCCGCCGCTGTCGGCGAGAACGAGGTCGGCGAGACCGTCGCCGTCGAGGTCGGCCGCCGAGGGCGGCAGCCCGGAGCCGGACAGACCGCCGATCGAAACGGCGGCCTCCGCCCCGTCGTAGCGGAGCAACTCGCCCGGGCCCAGGACCAGCAGCTCCCCGGCGCCGTCGCCGTCCCTGTCGGCGGCGGCCATCCCCAGGACCGGGGCCTCGTGAGTGAAGCGCAACTCTCCGGTGGCCGCGTCGAGGACGGACAGGCCCTGGGGCCCGCCCACCGCGAGGACCGCGCCCCGGCCGGCGAGATCGGCCGCGTACAGGGCGTGGGAGGGCCGTCCCTCCAGTTGCGTCTCCCAGGCGGGACCGCCGCCGAGAGGCCGGGCCGCGACCCGACCGGCGGCCGAGCGGGTGAAGAGCAGTCCTTCGGCGGCGGCCAGCAGCACCTCGTCGACGGGTGGCCCGTCCGCCGCGGACGGGGCCAGCACGCGGACCCCGTCCTCGCCCTCGGCCAGCAGCTCCGGGCGTCCGTCGCCGTCGACGTCGGCGGCCTGCAGCCGGCGCACCCCTCCCACGGAGCGCGGCCAGCCGGCGGCGCTGCGGGTGAAGCGGAGACTCACCGACATGCGGTCGTCGAGCCCGGAGAGGACCTCGACCTCCAGGCCGGACACCAGCCCGGTGTGGGTCACGGTGGCCGGAGTCGTATCCGCGCCGAAGCGGCTGACACCCGTGACGCCCCCGGGGCCTGTCCCGGCGAAGAACGGGTTCGAGCGGGTTCCCTCGACGGAGTCCTGGCGGCCGAAGAAGGCACTGCCGATGTCGCGCGCGCCGTCGGCCTCCACCAGCACCAGTCCTGACCGCTCCCGTTCGTTGTTGAAGCCTTCGGGTGGAGCGGAGGCCATGACGGCCTCGTCCACGTGCCAGATCAGCACACCCGATCCCGGGACGAAAGCGTCGTACTCGTCCGCCTGGAGCCAGACCCCGGCGCCGCGGCCAGCGAGGGAATCCGACTCGGCCGCCGTGATCCGGTGCGACAGTTCCGCCTCGCCGGCCTCGATCCAGGCGAACTCGCCCGAGATGGGCGCCTCGACCCCGGGGGGCAGGTCGTGCTCGGTGAGGCCCCGCTGCTGGCGGTTCTCCAGGAGCAGGTACTCCGTGGGCGACAGGGGAACGCGCACAGCGTGGACCTCCCCGCCTCCGTCTGCGGGGCGGTCCCCGGCGAGGATCTGCACCACCGTGTCGCGGCGAACCTCCAGGGGCTCGATCCACCCGAGGCGGGCCTTGCTCCAGGCCATGGGATGGGGGGGCACCATGCCGACGACGAACTCCAGCTTGTCCCCGACGCGGACGAAGCCGCTGCGGTTGACTCCCACGTCCATCAGGCTCCAGCCGCCGACGGCGGGCAGCCCGCGCGCGAAGTTCGACAGGCCGGGCAGGCCGAGCTGATGGCCGAAGAACTTGGCCAGGAGCCCGTTGAGCCCCCCCACCCCTCTGAAGTCGACGGCCTCCGGCAGGATCCAGGCCTCGCGGATCACCGCCCCGCCCGCCTCCACCGGCCCGCCGTGCTCGTCCAGGTCTTCAGGCCGCAGGAAGACGGAACGGATGTCGTTCAACTGGCCGGTCTCGTGGCCGCGACCGGCGTGGACGATCAGATAGCTGTTGAAGGCGGCGAAGTCGGGTCCGTCGGGATCGGCGGCGGCCAGGTCGACGGCGTCGACGATCAGCTCGCGCCAGAGACGGCCGATCTCCTCGGGCGAGCGGCCGTTGCCGTACGACAGGGCCGATCTGGGCAGGGTGTAGGCCTCCTCGAGAGCGCTGGGATAGACGCTGGACTCGATGCGCACCCGGCCCTGGGAGACGACGTCGTAGTAGCGGGCCAGCGCCTCGAGGTGGTGCTCGAAGTGGACCCGGTCGTGAGGCGGGGTGTCGTACGGCTGCGTGTAGTCGGGCAGGGCCTCGGCCAGGCTGCGCAGGTCGAAGCCGCCGCGCCCGGTGGTGGTCGGCTCGTCGGGCTCCTCGACAGGGAAGTCGACGCGCAGGGCCAGAATGCGCCAGTCCTCGACCTCCTGGGCTCCGCTGGGAACCGCCAGGAGAAGAGGGACGATCCGGCACAGGAGCGAAGTCAGCTGCCGGGCGCACGAACCCGCCCGGCGGCCGAGACGCCCTTCGGGTGTCCGCCGGCCGCGCTTTGGCTTCAGAAGTACAGGTTCAGCGAGAATCGCGTGCTGTCCTGGAGGGGCGTGTCTTCGCCGGTCACGTAGGCCACGTCGACCTGGAGCATGGTGTACTTGAGGCCGAGGCCGAAGGTCGGGGACTGGAGCTCGCCGTCGTAGTCGAGGGAGTACCCGGCGCGCAGGGCCAGGAAGGACTCGTCCTTGACCGCGGAGAGGCCGTAGCGGTACTCGCCGCCGGCGTGGAGATCCATCTCCTTGAACTCGTTGCCCAGGGGCTCGTCGACCCAGGCGGTGACCAGGCTCTGGGCGAAGTGCCCGTCGTCGATGAGAGGCTTGTACACGTCGGCCGACAGCAGCACGCTGTGGTACTCCGTCTCCATGAGGTCGTAGGCGGCGCCGACGACGATGTGCTGGGGCAGGGGGTCGGCCTGCCGCGGGTCGATGTAGTTGATCTTGGGCCCGAGGTTGCGCAGCGCCGCACCGAAGGTCAGGGCCGGGGTGGCGCGCCACAGGAGCCCGAGATCGGCCGCGAAGCTGCTGCCCGTGCCCTTGCCGCGCTCGATCCCGGCGCCCTGGTCGGCCAGGTGGCTGCGGATGAACTTGAGCCCGATCCCCGCGGCGAGGTTGTCGCCGACATCGGCGCCGTAGGCCCCGGAGAAGGCGAGATCATAGCTGGAGAACGTGCCCAGCACCTCGCTTCGCTCCCCGGTGCGGATCTGCTCGCCCAGGTTCATCAGGGTGCCGTGGAGGCCGACGTTCCCCCAGCCCTCCAGGGGCTGCGAATAGGCCAGGAACTCGTAGGACATGTCGTCGGCCAGGCCGGGGAGCCACTTCTGGTGGGTGAAGTTGAGCTTGCGTTGCCCCTGCCCGGCCAGCGCTGCCGGGTTGAAGTAGGTCGCCGTGGCGTCGTCGGCGATGGCCACGTAGGTCTCCCCCATGCCGCTGGCGCGGGCCCCGGGCTTGATGAGCAGGAACAGCACCGCGGCCCGGCTCTCGGGGGTGGCCGAGACGCGTTCGGTCGTACTTGCCAGGCAGGCCAGCGCCGCCAGGGCGGCGATCATCCGTCGAGTCGTCACTTTCGGTCGTCCTCCGGTTCGGTGCGCCGGATCCGCCCGGGCACCGCAGAAATGAAGATAACCCTCCGAGCCGGGAGCCGCGTATTCAGGGCGCCACCTGGATCCGCCCGTCGGCCTCCCGGGGAGACCCCTCGCCGAGGCGGGCGGAGACTCGGAACAGGTAGGTTCCACCCGCCAGCTCCGGGGGGGACCAGGGCACCTGGTTGAATCCCTCCTCCACCCCTCCCTCCAGGCGGTCCACCTCTCGTCCCGAGAGGGCGTAGACCCGAATGTCGACGCTCTCGGCCGGAGCGGCCAGGACATAGGTGAAGTGCCCACTGCCGTCGGAGGTCGGGTTCGGATGGAACAGGACCTCGTCGAGGGCCGTATCCGCCCCCTCGGTCACCACCAGGTCGGCCTCGGCGATGGAAGAGTTGTTGAAGGCGTCCCAGGCTTTGAGACGGACGGTGTGGTCTCCGGGTTCCAGCTCCCCCAGGGGATACTCCAGGATTCCCTGACGATGGTCGCCCAGACTCGTGTAGAACCGGGTGACCGCGGTCACGGCCTCGTCGACCCACAGCTCGATCTCGTGGCCCGTCTCGCCGGTGATGTTGATGCCGCTCGGATCCGCCAGGCGGGCGGCGAGGACCGGACGACGCGAGATCCGGTCTCCGCTGCGGAACCGGGGCTTGCCGGCGAAGGCCAGCTCGATGACCGGACCCTCCTCGTCAGCCACCACGTCCGAGGCGGTACCCGACAGGGCCAGACCGGAGCGGGCCCCGAAGGCCGGCGGCGCCCCGTTGGAGCTCGTCACGTAGGCGCTCGCCCGACCCTGCGAGGCCCGGTAGGTGATGTCCTTGGGGATGCGCAGCCGGGTTTGAAAGCGGCCTCCCTCGACCGGCACGAGGCCCCGGAACAGGGGCGCACCAAGTTTCTCGTACGAGATCCCTTCGATCAGGCTCTGCGCCGAGGAGTCGAAGAGCCGCACGAGGGCATGGCCTTCGTGGTCCGTCTTCGGCCGGCCCTCGGCGTCGACGACGGTGCCCCTCACCTCCAGTTCCATCAGGGCCTCCATCGAGTCGGGCAGGTCGAGGGCCACGCCCACTCGGGGCCGAGCCAGGCGCTGCGCCGCGTCCCCGAAGAGGGAGTAGCGCTGGATGTTGGTGCGCCACAGGTCGCTCACGTGGACCTGCTTGGCCTCCATCAGGGCCAACCCCAGGGGCACGTGTTCCCTGCCGCTGTGGTACATCTGGTGGTGGAACTGGAGAGCCAGCACCATGTTGCTGCTGTGGTAGCCGACACGAGTGGCCGAGACGAAACCGATCACCCCGCGGTCGGGCATCTTCAGGAAGGCCTCGGGCATCGAGTCCTGCGCCGGGTCGTCGAAGACCCCCACGGCGCTCGCCGCGGTGTAGACGAAGGGCAGCCGGCCGCCGTTGTCGATGCGCCCCACGTCGCGGTTGAGCAGGAAGAGGTGCTCGTGGGCCAGGACCTCGGGGTGGCCGTGCCCGATGTAGGTCAGGATCAGCGCGCCCTCGTTGAAGAGGCGCAGGAACTCCTCCCTGGCCTGGGGCTTCGTGCGGCCTTCGAGAGGGTATGCGCCGATGTAGAACTTGGTCATGTCGAGGTCACTCGGCATGCCGTTTCGGGCAACCCTCTCCGCGTCGTGGACGAAGAAGCTCTCCTTGCGCTGCGGAAACTCGGGGTTCGAGACATCGTCGGCCACGAGCAGGATCCGGGTCTGCCAGGGCCCCGGCTCGGGGGTCTGGTCGTAGCGCAGGATCTTGTCCACCACCCCGTCGGCCTCGGCGGCGGACTGCACCGGAATGCGGGAGACCGCCAGGTCGGGGATCCTGTCAATGCCCTCCACCCTGGCGTACCACTCGTCGTAGGTGCTCGGGCCGTCCTGGAAGGGGGGGATCCAGTTCGTGTGACTGAGGCCGGAGTTGTTCTTGTAGTCGTAGGTCCCGTCGCCCAGGAGAGTGACGTACACGGGCGGGACCGGCCATCTGCGGACGGCCTGGGCCAGGAAGATCCGGATCGCCGCCGGGTCCAGCAGCCCCCCGGAGAACTCGTCGTAGATATCCTGCACGTCCACGACCATGGTCTTCAAGGGCGGGCCGAAACGGTCGTCCTCGGCGCGCCAGTCGGCCAGCCGCCGCGCGGCCGAGGCGAACTCGGCATGGGTGATGATCACGTACTCGGCACCCTCCGGACCGCGGGGAGTCTGCACGTCCCTCACCACCGCCGCCGGGCGCTTCCACCTTCCTGGTTGAAGGGCGATGTATCTGCGCGGCTGCGGCCTGGCAGCCCAGTCCCGGAAGGTCAGCACGCCGTCGGCGGCGTGCTCCAGGCCCCCCAGCTCCCGCATGCCCCTGGAGACCTCGAAGACCCTGGGCGCACCGTCGGCCGCGGGGAACCCTTCCACTCGGAACTCCAGCACCGACCCGGCCTGGGCATTTCCCCCGGCCCCGTCCCCCCGACCCGGTCCGTTGAACCGGATCTCTCCGCCCAGGGCCTTCAGGCGGCGGACATACTCCACCTCGTACCAGTCCAGTCGAATGGGGGCCGAGGACCGGTGAAACAGCCCCAGCTGGTTGAGCCCCTCCTGGGC
>JAJDTN010000293.1 GCA_022827165.1 Candidatus Latescibacterota bacterium | reverse complement strand
CCCAGGGGCTCAACCGGCCCTCGGCGGCGAACTCGTCCGCCACGGCCTCCGAGTCCCGGGGGCGCCAGTCTCCGAGGCGCACGGCGGCGACCCGCCCCCGCAGCCGCCGGGTGGCGGCCACGGGGTCCTCGCCCTCGTAGTAGAGGTAGTTGCCGGGATCGAGGCAGGCCCCGGCGTTGGCGGCGCCGGCCAGCCGCACCACCCACTCTTGGTGCCAGCTGGTGCAGGCGAAGGAGCCGTGGTTGAGGAGGGCCACCTCCACCCCGCGCTCGCCTGCGTATTCGGCCAGCTCCCGCATATGCCGGACGAGGGGTCCGGCGGCGGCGGCGAAGGGCAGGCCGCCTTCGGCCGGGTCCCGCCCGTCGGGCAGGGGCTGGGTGTCGATGGCGGCGAAGGTCACGCAGCGGGCGCCCACGGCTGCCGCTACGTCGACCTGCCGCCGGAGCGTCTCCAGGGCCTCCACCGAGCGCCCGTCGTGGTACCCGAGGCGCGCCGCCGACCCGATGGCGAAGAGCCGCACCCCGGCGGCGGCGGCGGTCTCGGCGAGGCAAGCCGCTTCCTCCACGTCCCCCGAAGCGCCGCCCCAGTCGGACTCGTAGAACTCGACCCCGTCGAGGCCGAGGCGGGCGGCCTCGCGCAGGATCCGCTCCGGCGTCGGCTCACCGTCGACCAGCCCCGCCAGGGCGATGCTCATGGCGCCGATGGGGAACATCAGCCCCCTCGATCCGACGGACCCGGGTCGACGGTGACGACGCGGCCGGTGCGCCCCGACTCCCCGGCGGCGCACGAGAGGGCCACCGTGTGGCGGACCTCGGCGCCGGCGGCCTGGGCCAGGGGGCGGGCGTCGCGGATGGCGGTGAAGAACTCGCGGTGGATGTCCGCCTCCCCGGGCAGGTCCACCGGCTCCTCCGGCTCGATGGGAGTGCCGTCGACCAGGAGCGCTCCGCTGGTGGAACCGAGGTGAATCACCCCTTCGCTGCCGGCCACGGTCCACTCGTAGCCGGCGGGGTGATGGAAGGAGAGGGCCACGTTGAGGATCGCCCCCCGGCGGGTGACGGCCACCATGGAGACCTCGTCCTCGATGTCGACGCCGGGGTGGGGGTCGATGGCCCGCACCACGGCATAGGCCGTGACCGCCCGGTCCCCCAGCCACCAGAGGAGGATGTCGAAGGAGTGGGACCCGATCCCCGGCAGAATGCCGCCGGACTCGGCCTGGCGGGCGAACCAGCTCTCCTCGTCGCCGCCGCGGCCGGGGCTCATGCGCCGGTGGAGGACGTGCCGCACCTCGCCGATGCGGCCGCTGTCGAGGAGCGCCTTGACCTGGCGCAGGCGGGGCTCGAAGCGCAGGGTCTGCCCCGACATGAGCAGGAGCCCTTCCGCCTCGGCGGCGGCGACCATGGCGTCGGCGTCGGCCACGGTCAGGGCCAGGGGCTTCTCCACGAAGACGTGCCGGCCCGAGCGCAGGCAGGTCAGGGCGTAGCGCCCGTGCAGGTGGTTCGGCGTGCAGATGAAGACGGCGTCCACCGGTTCCGCCTCCAGGGCCGAGTCCAGATCGTCGTAGAGCCGCTCGATGCCGTGCTCCCGGCGTAGGCGGTGGTGGTGCGCCTCGTGGGGCTCGACGGCGGCGGTCACGACGGCCAGCCCCGGGATGCGGGCGATCCCCTGCAGGTGGGCCGTCCCCATGCGGCCACCGCCGACGAGGAGGGTGGGGATCGCGCTCACGGCGCCGGCTCTCCGGACCCGTTCAGGGCCAGCTCGCAGGCGAGCATCTCCCGGTGGACCTCGAAGCCCAGGCGGTGGTAGAGGCCCACCGCCGCCTCGAAGCGGCGCGAGGTGTTCAGCCAGGCCTCGGCGTAGCCCCGGTCCGCCATTTGGGCCAGGGCGCGCGCGTTCAGGGCCTTGGCCAGGCCGGCGCCGCGGTGCCGCGGATGCACGCCGACCCAGTGGATCAGCCCTCCGGGCGCTCTTCCGTAGTCGGTCTCCCAGGCGATCGTCGTGCCGGCGAGCTTCCCCCCGCGGGTGGCCACCAGGATCCGGTCCAGGTCGTAGACGGGGCTGTCGGCCAGCTCTTCTCGGTAGCGCTCCCGCGGCCAGGGGTCGTCGGGGAAGCAGGCGTTCCTCAGGCCGACCCAGGCCTCCTCCTCCCCGGGCCTGAGGCAGCGCAGCTCGTATCCCGGCGGAACGGGGTGGGCGGGAAGCTCCCCATTCAGGCGCCGGGGCATGCGCAGGGAGCCGAGGGAGCGCCCCTCGAAGCCCAGGGACTCGAGGAGGGAGCGCCACGGCGCCTCGCGGCTGGAGACCGGTTCGGCGCGGAGGGTGCGCTGCCCCTTCTTGCGCAGGGATGCGATCGCCGCTTCCAGCAGGCTCCTCCCGAGGCCGCGCCGCCGGTCACCCTCCCGGACGGCGAGAAGCTCGACGCGGGCCCCGGTCCCGTCCGTGGTACACACCACCAGGCCCGAGGGACTCTCCCGGCGGCCGGCGAAGAGGCTGGACCCCGGGTCGAAGGTCCCCTTCTCGAGCACCTGTCGGCACCGGTGAAGGCGGGACTCCAGCTCTTCGGAGGGGTGCGGCAGGATCCCCTCGAGCCAAGTGGAGGCGCAGCCCCGGGGCAGCGCCTGGAGAGGCCGCAGGCTCCCCATCAGAAGTCGAGGGTCACCGGCACCGGACGGCCGGCCTCGATCGACTCGGCCATGGCGCAGCAGACGGCCAGGGAGCGCGCCCCCTCGACGGCGTCGATGGCCGTCGGCTCCCCGGACTCGACGCAGTCGAGGAGATGGTCCAGCTCCTCGCCGCAGGTGTGGTCCTCGGCCCGGATCGGCACGGGCAGCCGCATGAACTCCTCCACGTGGGGGATGCCGTCGAGGAACAGGCGGTCGTTGATCACCGAGCCCCGGGTGCCGTAGTAGGAGAGGTTCATGGCGTAGGGGACCTTGGCGCCGCACGAGACCAGGCACTTGCCGAGGGCGCCGCTGGCGAACCGCAGGTTGGCGATCACCGTGTCGTCCCACGGCGCGTCGGGGAGGTTGCGGCGGGCGCCGAAGGCGCTGACCTCGACGATCTCCCCGGCGATCCAGCGCATCAGGTCCACGGGGTGGCAGGCGCCGCCGAGGATCGGCAGCGGGCCCTCGCGGTCCGCGTCCATCCACCAGTCGTGGCCCGGCAGCCCGAGGAAGGGCCCGAGGTCGTGGACGTAGTCGCCCTCGACGAAGCAGGCCTCGCCGAGGCGGCCGCTGCGCACCAGTTCGTGGATGGCGATGAAGATGCGGCTGAAGCGGGCGCCGTGGCCGACCATGACGCGGGTGCCGGCGCCGCGGGCGGCGGCGACGATGCGGCGGGCCTCGGCCACCGTCACCGCCAGGGGCTTCTCGACGAAGAGGTGCTTGCCCGCCTCCAGGGCGGCCACCGCCTGGGTCTCGTGCAGGGAGTTCGGCGTGCACAGGTAGACCACGTCCACCCGGCCGTCGCTCAGGACGTCCTCGTAGTCGGTGGTGGTGCGCCCTGCCCCGTGCTCCCGCTGCAACTCCTCGGCGGCGCCGCGGCTGCGCTCGGTGGAGCAGATCACCTCCAGGCGGGCGCGGGGGCTGGCGGCGATGGCGCGCATGTGCTCGCCGCCGATGTAGCCGGTGCCGACGACGGCGATCCCGTGGCAGGTGACTGGGCTCATGGCGCAGAAGCTCTGCAGAGCCCGACCGGGGAGCAAGCGGTGCGGTGACGAAGTGACTCGCCGGGCCTAAGATTGCCTCTCACACTCGGCCGCGGGCGCGGCCTGACGGCGAGGAGGCCACAGATGGCACAGGGTGACGTTCTGCGTTCGGAGAAACGGGAGTACCGCGAGCCGGCGACGGGGGTGAGAGTGGTGCAGCTCACCGACGCGCCGTGCCACAACGTGCACCCGTACTACAACCAGGAGGGGTTCGTCGACGGGTCCGGGCGCTACGTGTTCTCTTCCAACCGGTCGGGCATCGGCCAGATCTACGCGGTGGAGATCGCCTCCGGCAGGATCGTGCAGCTCACCGACTCCGACGATCCGCCGGTGCTGGCCGGCATCGAGAATCGGCCCGGCGGGGGAGCGGGCTCGGGCGGCCTGACCTGCGACCCGGCGCGCGGACGCATCTACTACAGCCGCGGCAAGCGGGTCTGCAGCCTGGACATGGAGACCCTGCGCGAGGAGGTCGTGGCCGAGTCGCCGCCGGGGTGCGGTTCGCTGGGCGGTCCCGACCTGTCGAGCTGCGGGCGCTACATGGTGCTGAGCTGCCGGCCGGAGGGCGCATCGGCGTGGCCGTGGCGGGATGAGAGCCGCTACCGGCATGGCAGCGAGACCCTGGTGGTGCTGTGCGACCTGCAGGAGGGGCGGCAGGCGGTGGTCTACCACGGCCCGAGCGCGGAGAACCGCGCCGCGGCGGACAGTCACCTGTTCATCTGCCGCGGCGACCCGTCCTACCTGTTCTTCGGCAGCTACACCCGCACCCAGCCCACGGGGCTGAAGACGATGTGGTTCATGCGCGTCGACCTGGAGCGGCTGGTGCCGCTCCAGGACCCGCTGCCGATCTTCGCTCAGCAGCCCTTCGAGATGGTCAACCACTACTACCCGGCGCCGGACAACCACGTGCAGTCGCTGTTGTTCACCTACACCCAGCACGACCGCGACGGCATCCCGGTGAGCCCGGTGCGGCGCGCCGAGATGATCGACGTCGACCTGGTCAACCGCGTCGACCGCCGCTGGGTCTTTCCGGGCCGCGAGCCGATCCACTTCAAGTGCAACTCGAAGTCCGACCTCTGGGTGGGCGACGCCGCCGACCCCGGCCCGTTCTGGTTCGAGGGACGCGCCGACCTGGAGCGGTACGTGCAGGAAGGGGAGGGCGAGGCCGCCGAAGGCCCGGTGTCGTCGGCGCGCCGCGACCCCGAGGCGATCGGGCCGGAAGGCTACCGCTGGCCGGAGGCGCACCGCTGGATCGGCGTGTTCCGCAAGCGCGGACCGTTCCTGGAGATGCGGCCGCTGGCGCGCCACGACACGGTGTGGCGCTGCATCCATCCGCACCCGGTGTTCTCCCCCGACGACCGCTGGACGGCCTGGGGCGCGGGCAGCGCCCGGCAGTCGCAGCTCTTCCTGGCCGAGGCGGTCTGGCCGCGGTGGATGACGTGAGTCCGGCGGCGCCGCCGCAGGCGACGAGCGGCTGGCCCGGGGGTTGCGCGATCCGACGGCGGTGACGCCGGGACGGGTCAGCCGCAGGAGTCGCGCACGATCAGCCGGTGGGTCAGAGTCACCTGCCGAGGGGGGGAGTCGCCCTGAAGCTGTTCCAGCATCAGGTCCATCACCGCCTCGGCGATCCTGTCGTAGGGAATGGCCAGCGTCGTCAGGGGCGGAGTGGAATAGGCGGACACGTCCAGATCCCCGCAACCGACCACGGCCACATCCTCGGGGACGCGGAGCCCCGTCTCCTGCAGCCCGCGGCAGAGGCCGATGGCCACGTAGTCGCTTCGGCAGACGAAGGCCGTGAACCGGTCCGCCACCGTCTTGCCCAGCTCGTACGCCGCTTGCATGGGGGCAGGCGAGCAAAGGTGCTCCGGCGCCAGGCCCTGCGTCTCCATGGCACGGACATACCCCCGGGCCTTGGCCGACCCGGGGAGATCATCGGCCCAATGGGTTCCGACGAACCCGATCCGCTCGTGCCCCCGGCGTACCAGGTGCGAGGTGGCTTCGAGAATCCCCTCCGCCTCGTCGAGGACGACCCCGCTCAAGTCCGGGGTCGAGGGCTGGAAGAAGGTCACCACCGGCACCCGCCCCTTCACCGTCCGCAGAATGAGCTCGGACTC
>JAJDTN010000384.1 GCA_022827165.1 Candidatus Latescibacterota bacterium | reverse complement strand
CCCTCCTTCTTCCCTACCCGGGTGCCAAAGACCGTCAAGTTCACCATCGACGAGTCAAATCCCAACGACCCATACGCCAAGCTGTACTGCCCCAAGATCGTGAAGGTGATCCGGCGCCTCAACCTGCCGCGCTACGGCTTGGGCAACTACGTACTCGACAACCCAACGACTCCCCCCACTGCTGCGGATGAGAAGCAGATCGACGACCTGTCGCGGGCTGGCAAGCGGCTCATTGGGTTCTGCCGCGTCAACCTGTTCAAGCGACTGGAGAGCAGTGGCACGGCCTTCCTGCAGTCCGTCGAGCGGCACGTGTTGCGCAATTACGTCTTCCTCCACGCCATCCGCAACGGATTGCCCCTTCCCCTCGGCGCACAGGACGCCGAGATGCTGGATTCCCGCTTCACCGACGAGGATGCGGACCAAGCTAAGGGATCCCTCTTCGACCCGGACGACGACGCCGAGCAGGAAGAAGCGGTCGCGGAGACCGGCGGGGCCTCGACCCAGGCCGACTTCGAGGCTCGTGCTTCCGACATATACGCGGTGTACCAAGGCCGCTACAGCAGGCGCTTCAAGTGGCTCCGCTCCGACCTCTTCCGCAGCTCCCTCGAGAGCGAGCTCCAGTCGGACTCTGACGCCCTTCAGAGCATTCTTAGGGACTACGGGGCATGGGATCCGAACCATGACGCCAAGCTAGGCGCGCTCCACGCACTGCTGACGAAGACCTTCCCGGACGAGAAGGTGCTGGTGTTCTCCCAGTTCGCGGACACGGTGGAGTACCTCGAGGCCCAGCTCAAGAGCAGAGGGGTACAATCAATTTCCGGCGTCACCGGAAACTCCTCCAACCCCACCCAACTGGCATGGCAATTCAGCCCAAGAAGCAATCAGCGACCGGGACAGGGTAAGCCCCGCCGGGAGCTCCGCATCCTCATCGCCACAGACGTGCTCAGTGAGGGGCAGAACCTTCAGGACTGCCACGTCGTCGTCAACTACGACCTGCCGTGGGCTATCATCCGCCTTATCCAGCGTGCGGGTCGCGTCGACCGCATAGGCCAGGAGGCCGAAGAGATCCTCTGCCACTCCTTCCTGCCCGCCGATGGCGTGGAGAAGATCATCGACCTGCGTGCGAGGGTTCGTGAGCGCCTAAGGGAGAACGCCGAGGTGGTCGGTGCGGATGAGGCGTTCTTTGAGGACGAGGCCGACGACCAAGCGATCGTCAACCTTTATAACGAGCGCGCCGGCATCCTGGATGGCGACCTGGAGGGGGAGGTAGACTTGGCGTCCCACGCGTACCAGATATGGAAGAACGCCATCGCAGCGGACCCGTCCTTGGACAGAGCCGTGGCCGATCTGCCCGAAGTCGTGTTCTCCTCCCGAAAGCACAAGCCCATCGCCCAGAGGCCCGAGGGCGTCCTGGTGTTCATGCGCACAGCCGACGGTAACGACGCCCTGGCTTACGTGGACCGCGAGGGCCGCAGCATCACTGAGTCCCAGTTGGAGATCCTCTCCGCCGCAGAGTGCAGACCGGACACCGCGGCGCATCCTCACCACGAGAGCCATCACCAGCTCGTTGCTGAGGGTATCAAACACGTCGTCAGGGAGGAAAAACGAGTCGGCGGCCAGTTGGGGCGGCCCTCCGGCGCGCGTTTCCGCACCTATACCCGCCTCAAGGAGTATGCCGAGACCATCAAGGGTCAGTTGTTCGACGTCGACTCATTGCATCGGGCCATCGCCGATATCTACCGGCATCCCCTGCGCCAGTCGGCAGTGGACACCCTCAACCGGCAGCTTCGTAGTGGCGTCTCGGACCACCAGTTGGCCGAGATCGTTATGTCCCTGCGTCAAGAGGACCGTCTCTCCCTGACCGATGACGGAGCCACCGAGGCGCAGGCCCCGCAGATCATCTGCTCCCTCGGACTGTCTCAAACAGAAGGGGACCCCTGATGCCAGTTTCCACTGAAGAGCTGCGACCCCACCTGCAGGCCTTCGACTTTCCGCGGCTCTTTGTGGATGCTCTCGGCTGGGACCATTACCAGGCGCAGCCGTTAGTCCTGCTCGTTGACGGTTACGAATACGCACTCACACCCGTGGCGGAGAAGGCCGGCTTTGCCGTGTTCGAGTGCGCCCCGGCGCCCAACGAGGCGATACCGGAATATCCGGTTCGGCGCAAGATTGAGACCCAGGTCACCAAGCGGGCCTTTGAGCACCTCGTCATCTTTGTCGATGCCGCGCACACGCAGCAGGTTTGGCAATGGGTAAAGCGACAAACTGGTAGACCCCCTGTCTGCCGCGAGCATCACTTCCACACGGGCCAGACTGGACAGCCGCTGCTGCAACGCCTAGATAGATTCGTCATCACCCTGGAGGACGAGGCCAGGGGCATCGGGATCACTGACGTTGCCTCTCGCGTTGGGAAGGCTTTGGATGTCGAGAAAGTCACCAGGCGCTTCTACCAGCGCTTCCAGACCGAGTTGGCCGCCTTCGGTAAGGTTATTGAAGGTATCACCTCCAAGGGTGACTGCAACTGGTACGCATCCCTGATGCTCAATCGCATGATGTTTGTCTATTTCGTCCAGAAACAGGGTTTTCTGGACGACAACACCGACTACCTTCGCACCAAGCTGCGCCAGGTCCAGAGCACGTATGGCGACGGCCGCTTTCAGCAGTTCTATCGCGAGTTCCTTCTCAAACTCTTCCACCAAGGGCTTGGACAGCCGGAGTCCCAGCGTGCTCCCGAACTGGCGGCCCTCCTTGGTAAGGTCCCCTTCCTCAACGGCGGCCTCTTCGAAGTCCACGACCTTGAGCAGGACAACCCCGGCATAGCAATCCCCGACGCCGCCTTTGAGAGAGTCTTCGACTTCTTCGACGGCTACCGTTGGCACTTGGACGAGAGACCCCGCCGGGAGGACAACGAGATCAACCCGGACGTTCTCGGCTACATCTTCGAGAAATATGTCAACCAAAAGCAGATGGGCGCCTACTACACCAAGGAGGACATTACCGGCTACATCTCCCGCAACACCGTCATCCCCTTTCTGTTCGACGCGGCGAAGAAGGAGTGCCCCGTCGCCTTCAGGCCCAACAGTGGAATTTGGCGGCTTCTGCGGGATGATCCCGACCGCTACATTTACCCAGCCGTCGCCCACGGCATGACCTGCAACGCTCTGCACGAGCGCCCGATCCCCATCGACGAACCCTTTGAGCTGCCCGCTGGCCTCGCCGACATGTCCGGACGTGGTGGGTGGAGAGCCCCTGCATCGGAAAACCACGCCCTTCCCACTGAGACTTGGCGGGAAGTCGCCGCTCGTCGCCAGCGATACGAAGCGGTCCGCAGAGCACTTGCTGCCGGGGAGGTCACTGAGATAAACGACCTCATTACCCTAAACCTCGACATTGAACGATTCGCTACGGATGTCATCGCCCAGAGCGAGGGGCCGGAGCTTCTCCGAGCCTTCTGGCACGCCATACGCGACGTGTCGATTCTCGACCCGACTTGCGGCTCTGGTGCCTTCCTGTTCGCTGCTCTCAACGTCCTGGAGCCCCTCTATACTGCCTGCCTGGAGGGAATGCGTGGCTTTCTGGACGATGCTAAGAGGTCCGAGCGTAAGCGCAGCCCAAGTTTCCTAGAGGACTTCCGCAAGATACTGGACGAGGCGGACCAACACCCGAGCGAGCGTTACTACATCCTCAAGTCGATTGTCCTCAAGAACCTGTACGGTGTGGACATCATGGAAGAGGCTGTCGAAATTTGCAAGCTGCGTCTCTTCCTGAAGCTCGTGGCTCAGCTGGAGAGGTATGACCAGATAGAGCCGCTGCCTGACATCGACTTCAACGTCCGTGCTGGTAACTCCCTTGTGGGTTTCACCTCCTTGGACGCCGTGCGGGAAGCGATGACGATCATGCCCAATGGCCAGCGTCGACAGCTGTTTCCCGAGGAGCGGGCAGCCCTCGATCGCATCAACGAGGCGGCGGAAGTCACCAGCAGAGCCTTTGACCAGTTCCGGTTGCAGCAGACCAGGCTCGGCGGGGAAGTGACCTCTGCTGACAAGCAGGCTCTTAGGGCCCGCCTCCGCAGTCTTGCTGACGAGATGGACCGATACCTGGCCACCGAGTACGGTGTTGACCCGTACAGATCGCCTGAGCATAGCGCAGCCCCAGACAGGGCGCTCGACTGCGACAAGGGCCCCCATAGGCACAGTGCCTACGAGTGCTGGCGCTCCAGCCATCAGCCCTTCCACTGGTTGGCTGAGTTCTACGGCATCATGGTCAGAGGCGGCTTTGATGTGGTTATTGGGAATCCCCCCTATGTTTCCAAGCGAAAAGTAGCCAAGTTGTACGCGGTGAAGGGATTTCAGACGGCAGGGTGTCCGGACATTTACGCCCCGGTCGTGGAGCGAAGCCTTGACGTCTGCCGGAATACTGGACGGACGAGTATGATCGTGCCACTGAGCCTTACGTTCAGTTCGGGATTCGCCAGCCTTCGGTCATATCTGCAGCAGGAGTCCGATTCGATTTGGTACTCGTCGTTTGGACGCATTCCTTCCGCGCTTTTCAGCTTTGATACGCGAGTACGCAATACGATCTATCTTGCACGTAAGTCCCCAAGGTCGCCAAAGGACAGCTTTACAACGCGGCTTCACAGGTGGTTCGACGCCCAGCGACCGGCCCTGTTCGAGTGCCTGTCATATTCGCCATTCTCTCACTCAGAGTTTGGCGGCTTGGTCCCAAAGCTTGGCAACGCCCGTTTGCTCCAAGGGTTCGGATCACTACTGGAGAATTCTGGGTACCGGCTCCAGAACGACTTTGCTCCAGGGCGCAGGGGGCACCACCTCCACTTCAAGCAGACCGCCTACAATTGGCTTACCTTTTGTGTAGACCAGCCACCAGCCTATGCCGCAGATGACAGCATCATCCCCCAAACCAAGTATGGAACAGTCCGCTTTCGGAACGCTAGAGACAGGGATCTGTCCCTCCTGTTGCTCAATGGCAAGCTTGCCTTCGTTTGGTGGATAGCAATTGGGGATGACTTTGACCTGACCCAGAGCAACTTTGCAGGCGCTCCCTTCGGTGCAGCAAAGTTGGACCAAGCCCAGCGAAGTCACCTCTTAGGCCTGCTGTCTGAACTGCAACAGGCAATGGCCGAAAACCTGGTGTTCAAGCTGAATGCCGGAAAGAACATCGGCAACTACAACCTCGCTAAGTGCCGGTACGTCACCGACAAGATAGACAAGATTTGCCTCGAAGCACTGGGCCTAAGCGACCTCTGGGAGGAGATTGAGTTGGAGCATGCATTAGTCGTCAGGACATCCTTCGAGGATGGGGATGAGGGGGAGGAATAGGATGGGGATTAGCTGTTTACTGGCTTGTCGATCGCCTGTTACTTCGCAAGATAGGAGACGGACTGTGCCAGAAGCGATCCACCTGAGCACAGTGGTACATCCCACGGGAGACCTAATACTCAGTGCACCGCGAGGCCCCCGACTGCTGCTTAGGCGGGCTTGGCGGTACCCGACGCCTCTCCGCCTACCACTGCGGTGCACTACGTGAACTGCGGGCCTGCGCCCTCACTTCCGCCAGGGGTAGTCCACCGGGGGAACCTGCGCCTGCTCCACGAGCCGCTCACGGCACTCTTCTGCTCAAATCAGTGCCCCGGTGACCTCATCCTTAAGACCTACGACCTCACCAAGGCCATGCGTGAGGCCCGCGTCCCCGTCATCGGCGGCTTTCATACGCCCATGGAGAAGGAGTGCCTCCGACTGCTGCTCCGCGGCGAGCAGCCCGTGGTCGTCTGCCCAGCTCGCGGCATCGAAGAGATGCGGGTGCCCCGGGACTGGCGTCCGGCCCTCGACGAGAGTCGCCTGCTCGTTCTATCTCCCTTCCCGGCCACCGTCCGCCGTCCTACGGCAAAGCTCGCTGCCCAGCGCAACGAATTCGTGGCGTCACTCGCGAGTCGGGTCTTCATCGCTCACGCCGCCCCGGATAGCAATACCGAGACGTTCGCCCGCGACCTCGCCGCCTCCCGCAAGCCCCTTCTGACGCTGGGCAGCCCCGCAAACGGGAACTTGGTGAGGATTGGGGCGAAGCCGATTGCTCCGGAACGGTTGGATGAGTCGGCGCTCAGCCCAGCAGACCCTTCAGATTGAGCTATAAGGCGTGCTGCCGAGCTCCGACCGTCAGTCCTCCTCCGTGCCCGCGGCGATTCTGACATTGGATGCAAGCCCGGCTCACCACCCGGGCTGCGGGTGATCAACAGCCCCCTCGGGCGGCACTGGTAGCTCCCTGCCGACATCCCCGAGGACCTCTGCGGCAATCCCATGAAGCCCACCCGAGTCGCCATGGCCGGCTGCGGGAGCATCGCCGTCAGCGGCCACCTTCCCGCCTGCAGGGCCGCGGCCGAAGCTGGACTGTGCGAGCTGGTGGGTGTATGCGACATCCTCCCCGAGCGCGGGCAATCGGTGTCGCGTGAGTACGGAGCGCCCGCCTTCGGGACATTGGCGGAGATGCTGGACGAGACGCGGCCCGAAGTCCTGAGCATCACCACATTTCCCGACTCTCATCTGGAACTGGCACTTCAGGCCTTCAACGCCGGATGTCATGTCCTGTGTGAGAAGCCGGTGGCCATGAGTGCCGCCGAAGCGGAGCAGATGGTGACAGCCTCGGAAGAAGCCGGCCGCCTCCTGAGCGTCTGCTTCCAGTACCGCCACTGGGACGAGTCGGTCTGGCTCAAGGAGCGCATCGCCGGCGGCGACCTGGGCCACGTCCACTCGATCCGCACCTGGGGCGGCGGCGTGCACGGCTTCGCCACCAACCCCGACTATCACCGCATGGCCAGGGCCGGGGGCGGCATTCTCGCCCACTGGACGATCCACAACCTCGATCTGGCCCTCTGGCTGCTGGACCATCCCGAGCCCGTCACGGCCAGCGCCTTCTGCCATCAGCGGCTGCGCACCGCCCCCGAGGCCCTCGGGCCTTCCCTCGACGTCATCGACGTGGACACCGTGGAGCCGGAGATCGAGGACTTCGCCCTCGCCTTCGTGCGGCTGCAGGGCGGCGCCGTGATCACCGTCGAAGCGGACTGGCTGCAGCCGCCATCGGGGCGCCACGAAGGGTGGGAGATCCTCGGGGAGCGCGGCGCGGCCTCCCTGTCGCCTCTCCGCTTCCGCATCGTGAAGGACGGATCCTGGATCGACGCCGGGCCTCCACCGGGCGCGCTGGCCCCCGGCGGCTACGGCATGGAGCGGCTGTACACGGCGTTCCTGAAGGCGGTGCGCAGCGGCGGTCCCTCACCGGTACCGGGCCCCGAGATCGTCTGCATCCAGCGCCTGATGGACGCCCTCTACGAGTCCGCCGCCCGGGAGCGGGAGGTCCCCGTGCGGACACCAAACCACGA
Source organism: Candidatus Latescibacterota bacterium (assembly GCA_022827165.1). The sequence continues at coordinate 6,363 of JAJDTN010000384.1, read as the reverse complement.
ACGAGGCCGGGAATGAGTCTGATCTACATCGAGTACTTCAGCCGCCGCCCCGGGGTCGACCTGGACGCCTTCCGGGCGGGGGTCGCCGAGGGCCAGCAGGGATGGGACAGCGGCTACGACGCCGACCGCCTCGTGCTCAACGCCGGGCGCACCTGGCGGCTCGGGCCCGAGCCCGAGTACTTCGCCGCCTGGCACTGCCCGCGCTCCGGCTTCGACCGCCTCGACGACTGGGACCGCATCTTCCGCGGCGGCGAGGCCGACCACCTGGAGGGCGCCTTCTTCCGGGTGGCCCGCATCGACGTGGCCGGCTGCTACGCGCCCCTCATCGAGCCGGTCCACACCCGCGACGGCACCTACTACGTCGAGTTCTTCCGCTCCCGCGCCGCTGCGGAAGCGATCTCCGCCTTCTACGAGGAGCGCACCCGCAGGCATCCCCGCCTGCGGCTGAACCTGCTTCTGCAGCGCATCGGCAAGCTCGCCCCCGAGCCGGGCGGGATCGCCGTGTGGGTGCTGCCGGAGTTCGCCGCCCTGGAGGAGATCGCGCGTGATCTCGACCGAACGGATGAGCCGGTGGAGTTGGTAACGGCCGGGACCTACGCCGACTTCGGGCGGGAGATTCTCTGAACGGCCTGGAGGTTCCCGCTCACAGAACCTTCCACCAGGGCGCGGCGAGCACGTCGGGGGCGATCCAGTCCAGCAACTCACCGTCGTGCAGCAGCAGACCGGCCCGCGAGCGCTCCCCGTACTCGGCCCGGAAGGTGCGCAGGTGGGCCGTGTCCCGGAGGCGGGGCCGCGCCGTCGCCTTCACCTCGATGGGCAGCAGGCGGTCTCCCACCTCGATGACGAAGTCCACTTCCTCGCCGATGGTGGTCCGCCAGTAGAAGACCTCGGCCCCGTCGAGGCGGGTATCCCGCCAGGCCAGCAGGTCGTTGAGAACCAGGTTCTCCAGGTGCGCGCCCCGGGGCCCGGCCTCCAGGCTCAGGTGCTGGGCCACGCCGGTGTCGCCCCAGTAGACCTTGGGTGACTTGATGAGCCGCTTGGTGCGGTTCACCGCGTAGGCGGGAAGGCGCACCAGCAGATACGAGGTCTCCAGCAGGTTGAGGTAGCGGTGCACCGTCGGCTGCGGCAGAGCCACGTCGCGGCCCAGCTCGCTCTGGTTGAGCAGTTGGCCCAGGCGCAGGCAGGCGGCCCTCATGACCCTGCGGAAGTCGGGCAGGGCCGAGATGGAGGAGAGAGCCTGCAGGTCCCGCTCCAAGTAGGTGCGCACGTAGCCGTCGAACCAGATCGCCCTTTCCCGGTCCGACTCCAGATGCAGCGCCGGGGAGGGGAAGCCGCCGCGCCGCGCCAGGGACCGCCAGTCCTCCGGCTGTCCGGGCTCGGCGGCCACCAACTCGGGCCAGTCCTCGTCCCGGGCCTGGAGCAGCTCCTCCCAGAGGCCGCCGCGCCCCAGTCCCTGCTGCTCCCGCCGGGTCATGGGCCAGAGGGTCAGGTAGCTTGCCCGCCCGGCGAGGGACTCGGAGACCTGGCGCATGAGAAGCAGGTTGGCCGACCCCGTGAGCAGGAACCTCCCCGGCCGGCGCTGTCGATCGATGGCCCGTTTCACCGCGCGCAGCAGGTCCGGCTCGCGCTGCACCTCGTCGATGGTCACCGGCTGGTGTCCTCCCAGGAGCGCTTCGGGGTCGCGACGGGCCTGCTCCTGGGGATCGAGATCGTCCAGGGAGAAGAACCGGCGCTTTCCCGGAGTCAGCTCCTGCGCCAGGGTGCTCTTCCCCGTCTGCCGGGCCCCCGTGACCACAACGGCCGGCATGACTCGGAGTCGTTCTTCCAGGCTGGCCAGGACCAGTCTTGGCAGTGAGATCGAATTCACGGCGTGAATGATATCTATTCACGGCGTGAATAGCAACGTCTTCAGGCCCACGTCCCACGCCGTCCGATGCACGCGCGCGGGGGCGGGTAGTTCGGCACGGGATCCGGGGGATGCGCGCAGGTCAACGCCCTGACGCCGGTACGCGCGCCCCCGAGAGCGGAGCCGTCAGCCAGTCGGATGCATCGGGAACCAAGTCACCCGCGGCGGCCCGGTGGAGGTGCTGCGGCGCTGGTCCATCATCTCCCGGAGGGTATCCCGGGCGCCGCCGACGATGGCGTCGCCGTGCCCGGGCAGCAGGTGCTCGAAGTCGAGGTCGAGCAGGTGGGCCAGGCTCTCCCAGGGCCGGGGATGGCCGTTGGGATGGCCGCCGAGGGGGATGCCGCCGGGCGCCCACTTGGCGGTGGTGCCGAGGGCGTCGCCCACGAAGAGGCAGCCCCCGTGCCGCGGCGAGAGCAGGGCCTGCTCGCCGCGGGTCAGGCCGGGGACGCCGACGGCGCGCAGGCCGCAGGGCAGCTCGTCGCTGTCGCCGTAGGGCTCCCAGCGGTCCAGGTCCTCCACCATGCAGGCGTCCTCGGCGGGCAGGTAGATGGAGCCCCGGTGCGCGCGGCGAAGAGGCGGGCCGAGCGTTCGTGCCAGCCCACGGTGAGGACGATGGCGCGCACGTCCCCGGCCTCGGCGATCGGTTGCAGGGCGCTCCACTCCACCGGATCGACGAGGACGCTGCCGGCCTCCGTGCGCAGCCACCAGGACTCCAGGGACCACACGTCCGGCCAGACGACCCGCCAATGGAACAGGCCGGGCAGGACTTCCTTCATCGCTTCGCCGCCGGTCAGCATGGCGAGAGCTGCCACCGCCGGCCGCGGGTCCTCACACCCTCTCCCCCGCCAGCTCCCCCAGCGCCTCGAGGAGCAGGTCGATCTCCTCCTCGAGGTGGAAGAAGCAGACGCTGGCGCGCAGCCCCTCCACGGTGTGGGGCAGCGGCTTGATGACGAGGTTCCAGCGCTCCTGCAGGGCCGCCGTCAGGTCCTCCCCCGTCCAGCCGCGCAGGCCGAAGCTGACCAGGGCCGCCGAGTCGTCCGCCCTCCGGGGCGTGAACAGCTCGGCGCCGTCGATGGCGTCGAGTCCCGCCTTGAGCCGGTCCGTCAGCTCGCGGATGCGCGACCAGACCGCCTGCGGGCCGATTTCCTGGAGCCAGTCGGCCGCCGCCGCCCAGGCGTGGACCAGCGGCCACGACCAGGGGCCGTACTGGAAACGCTGCGCCGTGTCGGGCAGCTCGAAGGTGTCGCTCTCGAAGTCGAGCCACTTCTCGGCGCGGCAGCCGGCGTAGGTGACCTCGATGTCGTGGAGCCGCTCGCGGCGCACCCACAGGGCCCCGGCGGCGTACGGCGAGAACATCCACTTGTAGGAGAGCAGGCCGGCGAAGTCGCAGCCGAGGTCGCGGAGCCGGTAGGGCACGGCGCCGCACGAGTGGGCCAGGTCGAGGAAGCTGGGGATGCCGCGCTCCCGGGCCAGATCGCACAGGGGCGCCGACGGGAAGCGGAAGCCGAAGTCGGTGGTCACGTGGCTCAGGGCCATGAGCCGCGTCTTCGGCGTCAGGGCCGCGTCGGCGGCGGCCATCAGTTCCTCGCGGTCCTCGGCCAGGGGCAGCTTCACCACCTCGACGCCGAGGCGCTCCCGCAGGTGCAGGCTGGGCAGCAGCAGGGCCGCCTCCTCGTTGTCGGAGATGACGATGCGGTCGCCGGCCTCCCACGGCAGGCCGCGCAGCACCGTGTGGAAGGCCTCGCTGACGCCGCGCATGACGGCCAGCTCGTCGGCGTCGACGTCGAAGTAGCTCGCCAGGCGCTCCATGGTGCGGCGGCGGCGGGGGTACTCCTCCTCGGGGTAGATGATGTGCATCGGCCCGCGGGCCAGCAGCTCCTCCATGAGGCGAAGGTGCTCGCGGGCCACCGGCTCCGGGGTGATGGAGACGCCGCCGTTCTGGAACCAGACGTAGTTGGACAGGGCCGGGAACTGGGCCCGCACCGCGCCCACGTCGACGGCGGCGGCGGCCTCGGCGGAGACGCTCAAGAGTCCAGGCCCCAGAGCCGCCGGCGCTCCTCGGGCCAGTCCCGCCATTCGGGGTGGAGCTGCATCACCGCCTTCACGTCGCGCTTGCGGCCCCCCGGCGGGAAGTAGTTCCAGCCCATGGCGCGCCGCGGACCGGCGCCGGTCTTGAGGCCGGTGGCGTGCCAGCAGGAGGGCGTCCAGATCAGGGTCCAGCGGGGGTCGAGGATGACCTCCACCTCTTCGGGATGGCGGGCGTAGCAGTGCTCGGGCGGCTCCTCGTGGGTGCCGGTGGCCAGCTCGATCTGCATCAGCTCGGCCTCCACCTCCTCGCGGGAGCGGTGGTGGCTGCCGGGCAGCACCCGCAACGGCGCGTTGCTGGTGTCGTGGCGGTCGAGGGCGGTGCGGAAGGAGACCTGGCGCACCTCGGGCCCGCCGTCGACGTGCCAGTAGACCTGCCGGACCGACCGCCCCTGGGAGGCGTCGCCGATGCCGCAGGCGCCGACGTGCACGGCCTCGGCGCCGAGGATGCGCCGCGCCGCCTCCACCAGGATCGGGCTCTCCACCATCTTCAGCAGGGGCTCGCCGATCATCAGGAACTGGCAGGCCAGGCGGTTGCACCCCGGGAACTCGGTCTGCTCCCACACCGGCTCCACCTCCTGCTGGCGCGCGTCGACCTCGCGCATCCCTTCGGCGCCGAGGGGATTGGGGACGAAGAAGAAGCCCTTGCTCTCGAAGTGATCCAGCTGCGCGTCGGTGATGCCGATGGCCGCCATGCTCACGCCCTCCCCACCGTCAGCTCGTCCAGCTTCGCCTCGTCCAGCTCGACGCCGAGACCCGGCCCCTCGAAGGGGGTCAGGTAGCTGCCCTCGGCCTTCACCCGCTCCCTGGCCGGCGAGGCCGTGTAGAGGACGGGGCCCATGGGGTCGCAGGGCAGCTGCACCTGGGGCGAGCTGACCCCCACGGCGACCTGGGCGCTGACGCCGAGGGTCGACTCCTGGTCGGTGCCGATGAGGCACTTCAGGCCCATCGCCTCGGCCACGGCCATGATGCGCTTGATGTGGGTCGGCCCGCCGGAGACGCAGGCCAGGTTGAAGGCGGTGCAGGCGCCGCTGTCGGCCGCCTCCCAGGCCTGCCGCAGGGAGCCGATGTGCCAGGTCACGGGCAGGTCGACGCGCTTGGTGAACTCGGCGCTGGCGCGCATGTCCCAGCTCGGCTGCTCGAAGTGGAAGGGGTCGTGGCGGCGCAGGCGGTCGCCGTAGCGCAGGACCTCCTGCCAGTCGGAGAAGCGCCCCGAGAAGTCGAGGGACTTGAGGCGGATGGCGTCGCCGTGCCGCGACTTCATCTCGGTGAGGAAGCGGTCGTCGAGCTCGGAGTCGCCGGAGACGTAGAACCGGAAGAGGTGGTGGCCGAGGTCGACGAGGCGCTGCAGGTAGGAGCCGGCCTGCTCGAAGTCCTCCTGCACCTGGCGGCCCCAGATCGGGTAGCAGCAGTAGAGGCGGTCGCGCACCTTGCCGCCGAGCATCTGGTACGCGGGCACGCCCTGCACCTTGCCGTTGAGGTCGTAGAGGGCCAGGTCGACGGCGGAGGCCACGTGCGCGTTGGAGACGCTGGAGCCCCAATGGCGGCTGCGCATGAAGTCGTTGATCTCGTTGATGCGGCGCGCGTCCAGGCCCTTGAGCTGCTCGTTGAGCTGCTGCGCCAGGGCCGGCACGTCGTCGCACTTGCTGTCCGACGCCTCGCCCAGGCCCACCGGGCCGTCGTCGACGTGGAGCTTGAGGATCACGTGCCCGGAGATCATCCCGTGGTAGCGGGGCGTCTCGATCTGGATGAGCTCGATCTTATCGATCTTCACGGTCTCTCCTATCCCTTCTCGATGTTGGGCGGCGGCGCCGCGGCCTCCCACTCGGGGCCGGCCAGGGCCGCCGCCAGGGTGCGGGCCACGCTCACGGCGTGGGCGCAGGTCGACTCCTCGGTGACGCAGTAGATCTGGTAGCAGTAGGCGAGGGTGCCGAAGCGCTCGGCAAGGTTGCTGAAACCGCCGGCCCCGCTCAAGGGGGTGGCGCGCTCGATGGCGGTGACCCGCCAGTCGGCGTTCAGCGACAGCAGGGCGGCGTCCACACGTTGCGCCAGCTCGCGCCGTTCCGGGTCGGCGAACCACTCCGCCGCCATGGGGTTCAGCTTGTGGGCGCGCACGTCCTGGTAGTGGGTGTGCAGCTCCAGGTAGGAGAGCGGCCGCAGGGCCTCGGCGTACTCCCACAGGGCGCGGGTCTCGGCCGGGGCCGCCTCGCCCGCCAGCAGGCGGCCGAAGCTGAACATGGGGACCTCGCCGCCGCCGTTGGTGCACGACCGCCCGCCGGCGGTGCCGTCGGGGTTGGGCAGGGGCACGAAGGCGAAGCGGAAGCGCTCGAGCAGGCGCCGCGTCAGGGCGCTGCCGTCGGTGAGCCAGTGGG
>JAJDTN010000022.1 GCA_022827165.1 Candidatus Latescibacterota bacterium | reverse complement strand
CGGCTACCTGTCAGCCCATCCTGCTGGGCATCACCCGGGCTTCGCTGCGCACGGACAGCTTCATCTCGGCCGCCTCCTTCCAGGAGACGACGCGGGTGCTTACGGAGGCGGCGGTGCAGGGCAAGGTCGACCACCTCCGGGGGCTGAAGGAGAACGTGATTATCGGCCGCCTGATCCCGGCCGGCACCGGGTCAGGCCTGTATCGCGAGGTCAGCTACACCGACTTGCAGCCCGAGGCCGACGAGGCCCTGGTGCCGCCAAACGGCGACGAGTTGCCCGAGTACTCCGCCGCCGAGGACGTCGTCAGCCGGTGATGGTCATGCCCCCACATCATGTGGTATTGACGACTCAGGGGCCAATACCTATACTCTAAGACTGTCGTTTTTGGCGATGGCGCCCCTTGGATTCCGCTGTTTCCGGCGGTCGCAAGCGCTTCTCGCCCAAGGAATTGTCACCGAAGGTCAACCCGAGGCATCCGTTCTTGCCCACCATCAGCCAATTGGTCCGCAAGGGCCGCCGAAAGGCCAAATCGCGGACCGACTCTCCAGCCCTAAGAGGGTGTCCCCAGCGTCGCGGGGTGTGTACGCGCGTCTACACGACGACCCCCAAAAAGCCCAATTCCGCCCTTCGGAAGATGGCCAGGGTGCGGCTGACCACGGGCCAGGAAGTCACGGCCTACATCCCCGGCGAGGGCAACAACCTGCAGGAGCACTCCATCGTCCTGGTCCGCGGTGGGCGGGTGAAAGACGTGCCCGGGGTGCGTTACCACATCATCCGGGGTGTCCTCGATGCCAGCGGCGTGGCCGAGCGCAAGCAGGGCCGGTCCAAGTACGGCGCCCGCAGGGGACAGGGTTAGCGGGCTCCGCCATGTCTCGCAGACGCCGCGCCGTCAAGCGCCAGATCCTGCCCGATCCGAAATTCCACAATCCCTTGGCGACGCGCTTCATCAACTGCCTGATGAAGCAGGGCAAGAAGAGCACGGCCGAGCAGATTTTCTACTCCGCCATCGACATGGTTACCGGCCGCTCCGACCAGCAGGGGCTCGATGTCTTTCTCAAGGCGGTGGAGAACTGCAAGCCCATGGTCATCACCAAGTCCCGGCGTGTCGGATCGCAGACTCTCCAGGTGCCCTTGGAGGTGCGCCCCGAAGAGCGCACCACCCGCTCGATCAAGTGGCTGATCCGCTACGCCCGGGAGCGCTCCGAGCGCACCATGGCCGAGCGTCTCGCCAACGAGCTGATCGCCGCCGCCAACGGCGAGGGCGGCGCCATCCGGGCCCGGGACGATGTGCACCGTATGGCGGAGGCAAACAAGGCCTTCGCGCACTATCGATTCTAGTCCCTCCGTATCCGATTTGCATCTGTCCCGATTTGATCCCGTTCACGCCTGAACCCGTCCGCTGATCTCATGACCCGCCAGCACAGTATCCAACAGACCCGCAACATCGGTATCGCCGCCCATATCGACGCCGGCAAGACGACCACGACCGAGCGAATCCTGTACTACACGGGACGGCTCCACCGCATGGGAGAGGTCCACGACGGCAACACCGCCATGGACTGGATGGAGCAGGAGCGCGAGCGGGGGATAACGATTACCTCAGCGGCCACGGCCTGCGAGTGGAAGGATCACCGCATCAACATCATCGACACGCCGGGGCACGTCGATTTCACGGCGGAGGTCGAGCGCTCACTGCGCGTCCTCGACGGCGCCGTGGGCGTGTTCTGCGCCGTCGGCGGCGTCGAGCCTCAGTCGGAGACGGTCTGGCGGCAGGCCGACCGGTACGAGGTCCCGCGCATCGCCTTCGTCAACAAGATGGACCGCAACGGGGCCGACTTTTACCGTGTCCTGGAGATGCTCGAGGAGCGCCTGGGGAGCAACTTCGTCCCCATTCAGCTCCCCATCGGTTCGGGGGAGACCTTCAACGGGCTCATCGATCTGGTCTCGATGCGGGCGATCACCTACGAGGAGACCTCTCTGGGGGCCAACTTCTACGAGGGCGAGATCCCCGATGACCTGATGGAGGTGGCCCTTCGGTACCGGGAGAGGCTCCTCGAGGCCGTGGCCGACTTCGACGACGGGTTGTTGGAGAAGTTCCTCGAGGGCGCCGAGATCGCCCCGGCGGAGATCATGGCCGCCCTGCGAAGAGCGGCCATCGCTCTCAGGGCGGTGCCCGTCACCTGTGGCTCGGCCTTCCGGTACAAGGGCGTGCAGCTGCTGCTCGACGCCGTCGTGAGCTATCTGCCATCGCCGGCCGACGTCCCCGCCGTCTCCGGACATGTGCCCGACTCGGAGGAGCAGGTGGAGCGGCTCCCCCGCGATGACGAGCCATTCTCGGCCTTGGCCTTCAAGATCATGACCGACCCCTTCGTGGGGCGTCTCTCCTTCGTCCGGGTCTATTCCGGCACTCTCCAGGCCGGGTCTTACCTGTACAATGTCAGCACCGGCCGCCGGGAGCGAGCCTCCCGCCTTCTCGAGATGCACGCCAACGACCGCACCGAGAAGAGGGGGGTGCACGCAGGTGATATCGTCGCCGTAGTGGGTTTGAAGAATACCACCACCGGTGACACCCTGTGCGACGAGACCGATCCGGTCGTTCTCGAGAAGATCGAGTTCGACAAGCCCGTCGTTCACGTGGCCATCGAGCCGAAGACTCGCGCCGATCAGGAGTCTCTTCAGGGGGCCTTGGCCAAGCTGGCCGAAGAGGATCCCACTTTCCAGGTCCGCGTCGATCCCGACACGGCTCAGACGGTGATCTCCGGTATGGGCGAGCTGCACCTGGAGATCCTCGTGGACCGCCTGTTCCGGGACTTCAAGGTCGAGGCCAAT
>JAJDTN010000028.1 GCA_022827165.1 Candidatus Latescibacterota bacterium | reverse complement strand
CGGCGGGTGGACCTATCGGGCCGTCGTCCCCCTGCCGGGGCCGGAAGTGCACCCGGTCCTGGTGAGTGTCACCGCCGGCGGCGCCGGCGGCAACCGGTCGCGGCAGGACCTGGCCCTTTCCGGCCAGCGTATGCGCCCCGGGGCGCGGGCGACCCTGAGCTACCTGGATGACCACGTGCGGCTCCAGGCCTCGGCGGGCTCCGCCTACCAGCCCCTCGCCCCCCAGGCCCGGCGCTTCACCCCGAAGGCATCCAAGGGCCTGCGCGCCACCGCTCTCGGCTGCCAGCTCGGCCCCGCCGACGCCGCCTTCGACGAGCCCGTCCACCTGTGGCTGCGGGTTCCGGCGGGCGTGCCGGTGGAGAAGGCCGGAGTCTACTCCGGCAGCGGCCGGGGCCGCTGGGGATTCCGGGGCAGCGACCGGCAGGAGGGAGGACGCTACCTGGCGGCGAAGGTTCGCGCTCTCGGCCACTTCGCCGTGATGATCGACGAGACGCCGCCGGAGGTGAGCGGCGTACGGCCGACACAGGGCGCCAGCGTGACGGCCCCCCGGTTCTCGGCGCGGGTCCTCGACCAGGGCTCCGGTATCGGCCGCGAGAAGGATGTGGTCCTCGAACTCGACGGGAAACGGCTCATCTCGGAGTACGATCCCGAGGCGGCCCGGGTGACGGCCGTACCCGACGCCCCCCTCGCCGCCGGACCCCATGCGTTCGTGGTCACGGTGCGCGACCGGGCGGGCAACGAGACCCGGCGCCAGGTGACCTTCACCTCGCGGTAGGGTGTTCCGCGGCTAGGGTTCCAGCCTGGCGATCAGCTCGCGGGCGACGCCTCGAAGGGCGATCGCCGCAGCGGCCTCGGGATGGGAGAACACGGTAGGCGTGCCCTCGTCCGCATCTTCCCGCAGACTCGGGTCGAGGGGGATCTCCCCGAGGAAGGGGATGCCCCGTTCGGCCGCGGCCGCCGCCCCGCCGCCGTGTCCGTAGGGGTGGCTGGCGCCGCCGCAGGAAGGGCACGAGAAGGTGGCCATGTTCTCGAGCAGACCGAGGATGGGGACATCGGTCTGGCGGAACATCTGGACGCCCCGGGCCACGTCCTCCAGGGCCAGGGTCGACGGCGTGGTGACGATGACGGCGCCGGTGAGAGGCGCGGTCTGCGTCAGGGTGAGCTGCACGTCCCCGGTTCCGGGAGGCAGGTCGAGCAGGAGGACGTCGAGCTCCCCCCACTCCACCCAGAAAAGAAACTGGGTGACCATCTTGGCCAGCATGGGGCCCCGCCAGATGACCGGAACCCCGGCATCGACAAGCAGTCCCATGGAGATGACGCGCACGCCGGCGGCCTCGGCCGGGCGTATGCGCTGGGTGCCGGGAACCGCCTCGGCGCGGCCGGATACTCCGAGCATGCCCGGTATGTTCGGCCCGTAGATGTCGGTGTCCATCAGCCCGACGCGGCGGCCCTCCGCGGCCATGGCCACCGCCAGGTTGGCGCTCACGGTGGACTTGCCCACGCCGCCCTTGCCGCTCGATACGGCGAGCATATCTTTCACGCCTTCAACGACTTGGCGATTATGGGTCTGAATTTGAGCCATCCCTTGTACCGCCGGGGAATATCCCTTTGAGCCGGCGCAGTGGCAAGACGCTCCGGCCGCTGACCGCCCTCGCCGCCATGGGCTTGGTGTTCATCGGCCTCCTGTGGACGGCCTGCACCAGCGTCTCCCAGATGAAGAGCCGCTACGAAGCGGGAGACGAAAGCCAGTACGACAAGATCCTCGAGGTGGCCGGCCGCCCGGACTATCCGTACGCCACCCGCAAGAGCGCGGTCAAGATCCTCGGCGAGATCGGCGATCCCCGCGCCGTGCCCACTCTGATCAACATCCTGCGCGAGCTGTCCCAGCGCACCACTCTGCAGCAGGAGGCGATGATCGCCCTCGGCAGCATCGGCGACAGCTCGGCCGTCGCCGAGATCGGGCGCCTCCTCGACCGCAGCCTCAGCAGTTCCGGCGAGGAGTTGCGCATGGTGGCCATGCAGGTGCTCGGGCAGATCGGCGGGACCGAGGCGGCGGAGATCCTGCTCAACGCCCTGTCCTATTACGATCGCGCCATGCTGATGCAGGAAAGCCGCAGCCTGAGGGGCGTGTTCACCGGCGACGATCAGGGCCTCCGCGCCCTGCAGGACTCCCTGCGCCGCCCCTTCGGCCTCACCGGCCAGGGCCCGGGCCTCCTCCCCGGCCAGCAGGGTCCCGTCGGCGGCTTCTTCGGTCCCGGCAGCGGCACTCCCGGGATGAAGGCCGAGGACACGACGCCCAAGGAGCGGGATCTGGCCCACCAGTCCCTGGTTCGCGTCGGCGACCCTGCCCTGCCCGTCATCGAGCGGCACATGGCGCAGCGCGAGACCACGGTCACCCTGCGCAACGAGCTGGTCGAGATCGTCGAGCAGATCCGCCAGGGGCAGGCCTCCGCCCCCGGTGAGGCCGGTTGACTTCGGCCGGGCCGCCGGCTATTATAGCGCGCCTTTTTTCCGGCGGCTCTCCCTCCACGCGCCGCGCGCCGAGCCGCCCCTTCCAACCTTCATGACCGACGACATCAGCCGCATCCTCAAGGCCTGGACCTACGAGCCCGGAGAGCTGCGCGTCCGCAAGATCACCTCCGAGGACGGGCGCGATCTGATCCAGATCCGCATGGACTTGGGCATCATGCAACTGGAGTGGTCGGGGCGCCCCGACGGGGCCATCGTGCACGACCAGCCGTCGCTGCTCGACCACTACCGGGCCGAGCGCCGGCGCCACCGGTCCTCCGGGAGCTCCGAACCCTTCGTGCTGGGTCGGGAGGACTGCTGGGCCCTCGGCCAGGAGGCGATGCAGTACTACTGGCGCCGCATCAGCTTCTTCGAGCTGAAGCAGTACGAGCTGGCCGAGCAGGACGCTGTGCACAACCTTGGCATTCTCGATTTGTGCGGGGAGTTCGGCGAGCACGAGGAAGACCGGCAGATCCGGGACCAGTACCGGGTCTTCGTCACCGCCCACCGCATCCAGGCGCGGGCCCTGAAGCACCTGGATAAGGAGGACCACGGCGAGGCCCTTGCCGTCATTCGCACGGGCATCACCGAGGTGGAAGGCATCCTGAGGAACCTCGGCGATCCGGAGGCCATGGAGACCTGCACCGAGCTGGTCTTCCTGCGCGACTGGGAGCAGGAGGTCGAGAGCAACCGGCCCCGGTCGCGCAGCGAGCAGCTGCGGGTCGACCTGGAGGCCGCGGTGGAGGAGGAGGAGTTCGAGCTGGCCGCGTCACTGCGGGACCGGCTCAAGGAGATGGAAACCGGCCGGGCCCACGGGCCACGGTAGGGGGAGAGGCGGGGGAATGGCGAAACGGGTAGCACTGAACAAGCGGGACCGCGAGAAGATGAAGAAGTACCTCCTCGCGCGGCGGTCCGACATCCTGGACGACCTCGACGGCACCGAGCAGGAGATCGACACCCTGCAGGATCCCAAGGCCGACGACCTCGACCGGGCCGTGGAGGCTGGCGCCATGGAGTTGCTCGTCGCCCTCGGCGATACCGAGCGCCGCGAGCTCGAGGAGATCACGCTGGCCCTGGAGAAGCTGGAGACCGGCACCTACGGCGAGTGCGAGGCCTGCCTGGAAACGCCCCTGAACCTGTGCGAGGGATGCCCCTTCATCCCCAAGATGCGGCTCGAGGCATTGCCCACGGCGCGCCTCTGTGTCGCCTGCCAGGAGGCGCAGGAACAGAACCGCATCCCCACCTACACGAAGCTGCGGCCCCGGCGCGCCATCTTCCAGGACGGCGAGGAGTTCTCCCACCCCCTGATGGACAACAACGACAAGGACTGAGGCCCCGCGCGGACGGCTAACCGTCCCCGGCCACCAGCTCCTGCGGTTCCGCCATCGTCGCCAGCCGCAGATCCTGCAGGGCCCTCTGGTAGGAGACCACGGCGTTGAGCGCCGAGGTGCGCGCCTGGGTGAGGTCGGTCTGGGCGTCGAGAAGCTCCTGGCTGTTGGCCAGGCCGAGCTCGAACCGGCTCTGCTCCACCTCGAAGGTCCGCTCCGCCACCTCCAGGGCTGAGTTCAACAGCCGGATCTGGCGCTCCGCTTCCTGCACCGAGCGCACCGCCTCCCGTACCTCCAGCACCACCTGCTGGCGCACCTGCTCCGCCGTGAGCTCCCTCTGCTCCAGGTCGATCTCCGCCTGACGCACCCGGCCCCGGCGCCGGCCGCCGTCGACGAGGGGCAGGCCCACGCGGATGTTGGCCGAGATGAGGCTGCGCTCCAGCGTCCGGCCCACGTCGTAGGGGTCGGGTCCGCGGCCGGTCAGATTGACCCGGGCGCTCAGCGAGGCGGACGGACCCAGGCTCTGGGCGGTTCGCTTCAGGTCCAGCCGGGCGATCCGCTGCCGCAGGCGTTGCTGCTCCATGTCGGTGCGCCGCACCAGGGCGACGGCAACGGCGGTCTCCTCGGCGACGGCCAGGATGGTGAAGTCGACCCTGGTGCTCACCGCCAGCGGGGTCTCGACGTCCATGGCCAGGACCTGCCGGAGGGCGTCGCGCCGGGACTCGATCCGGGTCGCCGCCTCGGCGTACTCCGCCTGGGCGCGCAACTCGTCGACCTCGAGCCGCAGCGCCTCGACCTCGGCGATGAGGCCGATCTCGAACTTGCGCCTTGCCAGCTCGAGGGCGGCCTGGGACTGATCGAGCCGCTGTTTCTGGATCTCCAGCTGACGGACGCCCTGGACCAAGTCGTAGTAGGCGTTGACCACCCGGGACTCGAGCTGGACCCGCTGCCGTTGCAGGGTGGAGAGAGCCGCGGCGTAGGACAGCTCGGCCGTACGCAGTTGGAGCTCCTCCTCGGGATCGGTCAGAATCTCCTGCTCGTAGGCCAGGCTCAGATCGGCGCTGTATTCGCGAAAGTCCTGGCGCCGATTGGAGCTGAAGTCGTTGCGAAACCCGGAGCCGATGAGCGAGAACTCGCCGATGTTCCGGAACCTCTGGGACAGGCTGAGCCGGCCCTCGTAGTCGAGGCGCGTATCCTCCTGGCGGATGCGGGCCAGCAGGGCCTCGTTGTCGATGACGTCCCGCCTCTCGCTGTAGCTGGGCAGGGTCAGGTCGGCGTTGACGTTGGCCTCGAATGGGGCGCGGGCAGCGCGCAGGCGTTCCTGGCCGGCGGCCAGAGTCGCCAGGTCGATCCTGTGGTCGAGGTTGTTTCGATAGGCCAGGACCAGGCACTCCGGCAGCGTCAGGGTGTCCGGGACCGCGGCTACAGCGTCGGAGGGCTCGTCCCCGTGAGCGGGGACTGTGAGGAGGCACCCCAGGAGGCCCCCCATGGCCAAGGGCCGCACCGAGTTGCGACAGGCTCGCATGCTTTTCGATATAAGCAATAGGGTGGACTTCCTCAATCGGGATTCGAGCTTGACTTGCCTTTCGCCGGCCGTGTTGTTCTTTGCGGTATCCCCGAAACGACGATCGACCCATGGCCTTGTACGTAGTCACCGGAGGCGCCGGCTTCATCGGTTCCCATCTCGTGGAGGCACTGCTCGAGGGCGGGGAGCAGGTCCGCGTCTTCGACGATTTCTCCACGGGCCGGCGCGACAACCTGGAGCCTCTCCTCGGCCGCATCGAGCTGATCGAAGGGGATCTGCGCCGGCTCGACGACCTCCGCCGCGCCTTTGACGGCGCCCACTACGTCCTCCACCAGGCGGCCCTCAGCTCGGTTCCCCGGTCGGTCGACGACCCGCTGTCCACGAACGAGGTCAACGTGGGCGGCACCCTCAACGTGCTCCAGGCGGCTCGGGAATCGGGGGTAAGGCGGGTGGTGAACGCGTCGTCCTCCTCGGTGTACGGCGATCTCGACGACTTCCCGCTGCGGGAAGAAGCCGGCACCGACCCGATGTCGCCGTACGCGGTCTCGAAGCTGGCGGGGGAGAAGTACTGCAAGGTCTTCACCCGTCTCCATGGTCTCGAGACCGTCTCCCTGCGCTACTTCAACGTCTTCGGCCCCCGCATGGATCCCATGTCGGACTACGCCGCCTTCGTGGCCATCTTCACCACCGGGCTGCTCGAGGGCCGGCGCCTGACGGTGTACGGAGACGGCTCCATCGCCCGGGACTGGACTTTCGTCGACAACGTGGTCGACGCCAACCTGCGCGCCGCCACGGCCGAGGGGGCCTCCGGCGAGTCCTTCAACGTCGCCTGCGGCGCATGCTGGACGCTGAACGAGGTGATCGAGGTGCTGCGTGACCTGACCGACGTGGACGGCGACATCCGCTATGGGCCCGAAAGGCCGGGAGACGTGGCCAAGACCCTGGCCTCCACCGAGAAGGCGCAGCGGCTGCTGGGCTACGAGCCGGCGGTGGCCGCCCGCGAGGGACTCGAGCGCACCGTGGCCTGGTTCCGCGAGCACGGCCTCAACGGCCGACCGGGCACCTGAAGAGGCGCCCCCGGCGTTCCATCCGTCCTTCGGTACTCCCATGCCCCCCGCTCCCCTCTTCGCCGATCTTCCCGCCGGTTCGGGAGGCCCACTGGCCATGGAGAATGACGCGTGATCGAGCAGGCCCGGAGGGTACTGGTCCTCGCCCCCCATACGGATGACGGTGAGTTCGGTTGCGGCGCCACGATGGCGCGGTTGATCAGCGACGGAGTCCGGGTCAGGTATGTCGCCTTCTCCATCTCGGAGGAGTCGGTCTCCGACGACCTGCCCCGGGACATCCTGGCGACGGAGGTATCGAAAGCGACCTCCGTCCTGGGCATCGGGCCGGAGGACCTGGTCGTGGAGAGATTCCCGGTACGCCATTTCCCCAGCCACCGGCAGGAGATTCTCGAACGGATGGTGGCTCTCAACAACGAGTACGATCCCGACCTCGTCTTCATCCCTTCGCCGAACGATACCCACCAGGACCACCAGGTGGTGGCCCAGGAGGGCTTTCGCGCCTTCAAGAAGACCAGCCTTCTCGGCTACGAGGTGCCGTGGAACAACCTGACCTTCAACACCAACGCCTTCTGCGTCGTCACGGAGGACCACATGCGGACGAAGCTGCAGGCGTTGAAGTGCTACTACTCCCAGTTGGGCCGGCACTACGTCAACGACGAGTTCATCCTCAGCTGGGCCCGGACACGGGGAGGACAGATCGGAGAAGCCTTCGCGGAGAGCTTCGAGGTGATCCGATGGAGACTCTGATCCGCGCCCTGATGCCCGGGCCGGGGTGACGCCGAGGGCGGATGGACGGGGAAGCCTCGAGGTGGCCCGCCCTGGGCCGCTGGACCGCCAGGGCCGCCGCCGCCCTCCTCTCCGTCGCGGTGGTCCTGGTCCTGGCGGAGGCTCTGCTGCCCCTGGTCGTCCCCCTCGAGCCGCCGACGCTGCGGTACGACGCGCTCCTCGGCTTCCGCGGCCGGCCTCACCTCGACATCGCCTGGACCCGGGAGATGGAAGGGGAGGCGCGCCGGGTGAGGACCAACCGCCTGGGATACCACGATCACGAGCGCGCCATGGCCCCGTCCCCGGGCACCCGGCGCATCCTCTTTCTCGGTGACTCGTTCCTCGAGGCCTACCAGGCCGGGATCGACGAGAACTTCTCCCAGCGACTGGCGCGGAACCTGTCGCGAGGCGGCGGGGGAAGGGTGGAGGCCCTGAACTGGGGCGTTCACGGCTATGGCCTGGGGTCGCACTTCCTCAGCGTTCGCGAACGCGCCGCGGACTGGAGGCCGGACGCGGTGGTCCTCGTCCTGTTCCTCGGCAACGACCTCCAGGACAACTACGCTCCTCTGGCCTCGGCCTCGGTCCCCCGCTTCGAGGTGGTGGGCGACTCCCTGGTCTACTCCCCGGCGCCTCCGTACACCCCGCGGTTCTGGCTGCGCGACAACGTCCTGGCGCGCTCCGCCAGCGCCCGGCTGGTCTGGATGTACGGGGTCAAGACCCGCCCGGAGATCGCGGCCCTGGCCCGCGGGGCGGGCATGATCGCCTCACCCGAAACCCGGACCACCGATGGCCACCTGGCGGGAATGACCTCCCTGGCCCGGCGGCTGCTGGACGGGATCGCCGCCCACCTGCAGCAGCAGCGGATCGGCCTCCTCGTGTACCTGATCCCCGATCCCCTGCTGGTGCGGGACGTCATCGACATCCGCCGCCACCGCCGTGATCCGGGCGCGCCCCTGCCCGTATTCCGCAGGGACAAGGAGTTCATCGAGTCCCGGGTTCTGGACGCATTGGCGCAGCTGCGGATCGATCACGTCCATCCCCGGGAGCGGTTCATCGAGCACATCGAGGAGGGCCGGGAGATCTACCGGGGCGGCTACGGACACTTCACCGCCCTCGGCCACGAGCTGTCGGCGCGGATCCTGACCCGCCACCTCGCCCCGTCCCTCGACCCTTGACCGCCGCCCTCGGCCGGAGATGGACAACATGCCCCCGTCAGCCCACAGAATCATCGATGCCCACATCCACGTCTGGACCGATGACTTCACCCGCTACCCGCTGGCCCCGGGGATCAAGAAGGAGGACCTCTGGCTCCCCACCTTCACCCCCGAGGAGTACTTCCGCTACAGCCGCGCCGTCGGCGACGTTCGCATCAACCTCGTGCAGATGACCTGGTACGGGACGGATCACCGCTACATCCTCGACCTGATCGCCGGCGACCCCGGGACGTTTTCCGGCACCGGGATCGTCAGCCTCGACGACCCCGCCCCGGACCGGACCATGCTCGAGCTCGCGGGGAAGGGGTGCCGCGCCTTCCGGGAGCCTCCGTCGGAACTCGACCACCCGGCCTTCGAGAAACTGTTCTCCACCGGCGCGGACCACGACCTGGCCATCAGCTTCAACATGCGCGTCGATCGGCTGCCCGCCCTCGACCGCCTCTGCACCCGCTATCCGGAGACACCGGTGATTCTCGACCACGTCTGCCACGTCGGCATCAGGGAAGCGGACTACAGCGAGGAGGATCTCGCGGCCCTGCTCCGCTTCGCCAGGCACCCGAAGGTGATGGTCAAGATCGGACCGCTTCAGGCCCTTTGCTCCCGGCGTGCTCCCTACCTCGACACGCTCCCCCTCATTCAGCGCGTCGTGGAGGCCTACGGGGCCGATCGCTGCATGTGGGAGAGCGACAGCGGCGGACCGATCACCATGGAGGATCCCATGACGGACTATCCGGCGGCGGTGGCCCTGATCCGCGACCACGCGAGCTTCCTCGGCCAGGACGAGAAGGAGGCGATCCTCTGGGGGACGGCGGAGGGCTTCTTCTTCCATGGGAGGAGCTGAGAGCATGGCCGCCGAGACGATGCCGAGGAACCCTCTCCTGGCCGGGGTGAGCGACCCGGCTGCGGCGCGGGTGCTCGAAGGGCCGTCCGCCCGTCTCGCCCGGGCGACCCGGCCGGACTTCCTCGCTAACCCCCGCTCTCCGGTGGAGTGGTCGGCGGGCGACTGGAACGACATGGAAGCCGCCCGTGACGACCTGCTCGACCTGGCGGCGGTGGAGGAGCAGTTCGACCGCGGCGGCTTCCTCCGGGACGGCTACGCAGTCTTCGAAGGGGTCGTCAGGCCGAGGGCCCGCCAGCGATGGCTGGCGGCGCTCGCACGGGGACAGCACCTCAACGACACGCTGCTCCGGGCCGACTGGTCGACCATCGACTGGCACGGCCTCGGCCGCCGGCCTCCGGAGGAGAGGGTTCCCGGCGCGCACCTGGAAAAGGCCCTCGGGGGCAGCCAGAAAGTGCCCCAGGGCACCGACGCCGCCGGGGTCCTCACCCTGAGGCTGCACTCGGTCTTCGCCGAGTATTTCCCGGCCGGCCATCTGCCCTTCCTGGCCGAGGTCCTCACCCACCCGGACATGCTCGCCCTGCAGCGCCTCTGCCTCGGCAGCGCCACCGTCTACTTCGACCACAACCAGCTGCTATCGCGTCCCCCCGGCTACCCCGGCGGGGCCTGGCACAGCCATCGGCTCGGCGCCGGCTGCGACCGCGGCACGATCCTCCCGGACGAGTACGACCGGCAGCCGAACCTGCTCCTGACCCTCTGCTACCTGAACGGTTTCGACGCCGGGGACGACGGCGGCCTCAAGATCATCCGCGGCAGCCACCTTTTCCGCGACCCGGAGGGATGCCGCGCGGCGACGGACGCGGAGATGGCCCGCGGCTGGCTCGACGGCCGGTCCCACCCGGTCACCGGGCGACCCCTCGAGATGGAGCATCTCGCCCTGCCGGAGGGCTCGGTGGTCTGCTGCCTGTCCCACGCCGCCCACGGGGTGGCGCCCAAGGCTGCCGGCAGGCAGACCCGCCTGTGCTCCTTGTTCTGCTACCGGAAGCCATGGACCGACGGGAGCGCCCAGCCCCCTTGGGAGGTGCCGCCCGTGTGGGCGCTGAAGGCCCGGCGCGGGGAGCTTCCTCCTGTCCTGACGGAACTGGTCCGCCCCAGCTTCGACCGCGGCCTGACCCGCGGCAAGACGCGTTCCGACGATTAGGAGGCGGGGGCGGGCGATTGCCAATCCGGGGGAATTCCTTACATTCGTGCTCAAGCCGTCACGGGCCCGAGCTTCTCCCCTCGAAGGCGGTGGCGAGGAAACCGGGCGGCTTTGTCGAGTTGGCAGCAGCAGATTGCGGTAACTGAAGTTCCATCAGCTTGAGTCCGTTGCGCGCTCTGTCCAACGCTTTGTTTCACCCTTCTTGCGAAGGAGCTGGTAAGTGGCCGAGCGCGAAGTCGGAACCGTAAAGTGGTTCAACGACGCCAAGGGCTACGGCTTCATTCAGCGGGCGAACGGCACCGACGTCTTCGTCCACCACTCCGCGATCCAGATGGATGGGTTCCGGACGCTGGCCGAAGGTCAGCAGGTGGAGTTCGACGTGGTGCAGGGTCAGAAAGGCCCGGCCGCTGAGCGGGTGACGGCCGCCTCTGCCTAGGAGGCACGTCGCCCGGCGAAGTCCGAGCGAAGCGGGGTCGGTGGTCTCCACCGGCCCCGTTTTCTCGTTCTGGCCCGGCCGAAGAAGCGGTCAGGCTTCCCGAGATCCCTCCACCCAGTCACGGGGCCGCAGGAACTCCTCATGGAGTCGCGCCTCCGGCGTGCCGGCCTCCGGCCGCCAGTCGTAGCGCCATCGCACCTTCGGCGGCATCGACACCAGGATCGACTCCACTCGCCCGCCGGACTGCAGCCCGAAGAGGGTGCCGCGGTCCTGGAGCAGGTTGAACTCCACGTAGCGGCCCCGCCGGTAGAGCTGGAACTCCCGCTCGCGCCGGCCATAGGGAGTGGCCTTGCGCCGTTCGAGGATCGGCCCGTACGCCTTCCTGTAGTGGTCCCCCACCGAGCGCATGAAGGCGAAGGCCCTGTCGAAGCCCCCCTCGTCGAAGTCGTCGAAGAACAGGCCGCCGATCCCTCGGGGCTCTCCCCGGTGCTTCAGGTGGAAGTACTCGTCACACCACTTCTTGAACCGCGGATACAGCCCGGAGCCGAAGGGCGCGCAGGCCTCCCTCGCCATCCGGTGCCAGTCCACCGCGTCGGCCTTGAAGCCGTAGAAGGGGGTCAGATCGAAGCCGCCGCCGAACCACCAGACCGGCTCGGAGGCCTCCTCGGGATCGGTGGCGATGAAGAACCGCACGTTCAGGTGCGAGGTCGGCGCGTAGGGGTTGAGGGGGTGGACGATGACGGAGACACCCATGGCCTCGAAGGCCCGTCCCGCCAGCTCCGGGCGCCGCGCCGACGCCGCCGGGGGCAGCCGGGTGCCGGAGACTCTGGAGAGGTTGACGCCGGCCTTCTCGATCACGGCTCCGCCCTCGAGGACGCGGCTCACCCCCCCACCGCCGCCCTCGCGGGTCCAGGCGTCCTCGCGAGAGCTCGCCCCCCCTCCATCGATCTCCTCGAGGTGGGCGCAGATGGCGTCCTGCAACCCGCGGAGATAGGCGAAGACCTCTTCGACTTCCGGCAAGCTTGACCCTCCCGGTCGCTTTGGGGAGATTCCCGCCGCCACAAGCTGACCGCCTCTTCGGCGGGTGTCAATCCGCTTCCCACCGCCCGAGATTCACCCAGGGAAACACCCTCCATGCTGATCGGCACCCGCATCTCCCCCGACTGGCTCGAACGCCCCGACGACCTGCGCTTCCTCAAGCAGATCGGCGTCGATGTCGTCGACATCACCATGTCCCTGATCCCGGGGTACGACGAGACGGGCCGCCTCAGCCGCGAAGGGGTCGAGCGGGCCGTGGAGCTGCTCGCCGCGGCCGACCTGCGCATCGAGCGCATCAACAGCACCGGCGACATGACCCACAAGACCTTCCTCGGCCTGCCCGGCGCCGAGGAGGAGCTGGACAACCTGGCCCACAACACCCGGGTCTGCTGCGACTACGGCCTCCCCGTCCTCGGGGTGCAGTGCTTCCAGGGCAGCAGCTTCGGCCACTCTCCCGAGCCTGGCTACAGCTGGGTCGAGGGACGGGGCGGTTACCAGTACCTGCGCTCCGATCTGTCCGAAGCCCTGCGGGACCGCCCCCCGCCGGAGGGCGCCCCCACGGCGGACCAGCTCTGGGAGCGCACGATCCGCATCTTCGAGCGGGTCGTGCCGATCGCCGAGAGCGGCGGCGTGCTCGTCGCCATGCACGGCAACGATCCCCCCGTGCCCGCCCTCTACGGCGTGCCCCAGATCCTCTACGACTTCGCCTGCTTCGACCGCCTCTTCCGGGAGATCGACTCGCCGAACATGGGCATGACCTTCTGCGTCGGGACCCGCTACGAGTCGGGGCAGGACGTCTTCGAGGGCATCCGCCGTTTCGGGGCTCGCGGCAAGATCTTCCACGTCCACTTCCGCAACGTCCACGGCCGCATCCCCGTGGACGGCTGGTACGAGGAGCGCGCCCCCGACGAAGGCGATCTGTCGATGTTCGAGGTCGCCCGGGCCCTGCGCGATGTCGGCTACGACCGCGCCATCGATTACGACCACATCATGCGCCTGGTCGGAGACGAGGCCGGCAAGGCCTACATCGCCTTCTGCGTCGGCCACAGCAAGGGGATTCTCGAAGGGTTGCGGGACCCGTGAAGATCGCCTTGGGCTCGGTGCTGACCGAGTGCAACCAGTTCGGGGGCTCGCCGATCGACCTCGACTGGTTCGCCCGCTACGAGCTGTGCCGGGGCGACGAGGTCCTCGGCCTGGAGGCCGGCGTCGTCGGGGGGGCCCTGCAGGCCCTGCGCGGCGCCGGCGCCGACATCGCTCCCCTGATCTCGGCCAGCACCTGCCCCGGCGGCTGCATCACCGCCGACTGCTACCAGTATCTGCGCGCCGAGCTGCTCGACCGCCTATCCCGGGCCCTGCCCGTCGACGGGGTGCTCCTCGCCCTTCACGGAAGCGCCGTCGCCGAAGGCGTCGATGATGTCGAGGGAGACCTGATCTCGGGGGTCCGCGCCCTCGTGGGCCCGGCCGTCCCCGTGGTGGCCACCCTCGACCTCCATGCCCACGTGACCCGCGCCATGGTCGAGAACGCCCACGCCCTGGTGGCCTGGGCGACCTATCCGCACCGCGACGCCGCCTCCACCGGAGAGCGCGGCGCCCGCCTTCTCCTGGAAGCCGCCGCGGGGCGCTGCCGTCCGGCCATGGCCCTGGCCAAGGTGCCCGTCATCGTCGGCGGCATCAACGGCTCCACCGACGGCGGCGGAGCCTTCGCCCGCATGATGCGGGACCTGCGCCGCAGCGAAGCCGAGGCGGGCGTGCTGTCGGCCAGCCTGTTCCTGGTCCATCCCTTCCTCGACCAGCCGGATCTCGGCGGCGGCGGCCTCTTCGTCGTCGATGGCGACATGGACCGCGCCCGGCGGCTGGCCCTCGACACATCGCGGGACTACTGGAGCCGGCGCCAGGAGCTCGAGGCCGCGGCCCTGGAGCCGGAAGCGGCGATCCGCGCCGGCCTGGAGACCAGCGGCCAGCCGGTCGTTCTCATCGAGGCCGCCGACTGCGCCGGCGGGGGCGCGTCGGGTGACAGCGTCGCCGCCCTGGCCGCCCTGCTGGCCCTGGACGACCCGCCGCCGGCCCTCGTGCCGGTGGTCGATCCGGGGGCGGCCGCAGCATGTCACCGAGCCGGCGCCGGAGCGGAGGTTTCCACCTCCCTCGGCCACAGACTCGACCCGGCCTGGGGCCGGCCGCTGCAGGTCCACGGGCAGGTCGAGAGCGTGCACGACGGCCGCTTCCGGTACACCGGAGGCATCTGGGACGGGGTGGACGGTGACATGGGGCCGACGGCGGTGCTCGCCATCGAAGCGGTGCGGGTGCTGATCACCAGCCACGCCACCTACGACTGGGCCGACGAGCAGTGGCGGGCCGTCGGCATCGACCCCCGGCGGACGAAGTTCGTCGTCGCCAAGAATCCGATGAACTTCCACAACGTCTACGACGAGGTGGCCGCCGCCTTCCACGTCCTCGACACTCCGGGACCGACGCCGGCTACCATCCGCAACCATCCTCTGCGGCGCATGCCCCGCCCCTACTTCCCACTCGACGAGGACATCCCCGGCCTGGAGCCGACGGTCTGGACGAACGCCGCTCTGCTGGCCGCGGGGACCGGCCGCTGACCGGTTGCTGTCCTTGGGCGGCGTCGGTTAGCTTACGCGCCACCATGGAAATCGATCGGAGACACTCTTCCCGACACCCGCGCCAGCCGTCGGAGGCTGCCTGATGGCCGCCCCCCTCGGCGTCGCCGTCATCGGCACCGGCCGCGTCGGCTACCAGTTCTCCTTCGGAGACCTGCCCGACAACCACGCGGAAGCGGTCGCCGCCTGCGAGGGCGTGCGCCTGGTGGCCGGCGTCAACCGCGGCCTGGACAAGCTCGAGGCCTTCGGGCAGCGCTTCGGCGTCGACGCCCTCTTCCGCGACTACCGGCAGATGCTGGAGCAGGCGTCGCCGGAGATCGTCATCGTCGCCACCCACCCCGAGCTGCACTGCGAGATGGTCCTCGAGTGCGCCGCGGCGCCCTCGGTCCGCGCCATCATCTGCGAGAAGCCGATGGCCCTCTCCCTGGAGGAGTGCGACCGGATGATCGCCGCCTGCGAGGCCGAGTCCGTCCTCCTTCAGGTCAACCACAACCGGCGCTGGCATCCCGAGTGGGAGCTGGCGGCCCGGCTGCTCGCCGACGGCGCCATCGGCGACCTGATCCACATCGACTGCTTCATGGACGGCTGCAAGCCGCAACCCTCCTGGCGCTCCGAGAACGAGGGGCCCCTGCTCCACGACTACACCCACTACTTCGACCTCATGGACCTCTACGGGGGGCCGGTGGCCTGGCTCTGCGGCACCGCCGAGCAGCGGACCCGACCCTGGGCGGTGGAGGACTACGCCGCCGCCTTCCTCAAGTTCGACAGCGGCGTGACCGGCACGATCCGCGGCGCTGAGTTGACCACGTATTCTGACCACGGCTTCGCGCTGCGCGGCTCCACCGGCTTGATCCGCATGGTGGGGGAGCAGGTCCATCTTCAGCAGTCGCAGCAGGGCATGTACGAGCCCGACTCCGGGTTCCAGTGGAGCGACCTCGAGGCCGCCGAGGTCGAGCGGCCGGCTCCGGCCAGCACATACGTCGCCGCCCTCCTGGAGCTGCTGGCCGCCCTCGAGGGAGAGGGGGCCCTGCGCTCCGACGGCCGAGTGGGCCGTCGCTCCATGGAACTGGTAACCGCCGTGTACCAGTCGCAGCTCACCGGGAGCCGGCCCGTCACTTTCCCACTGAGCCGGCTCGACAACGGCGTCGTGGCCCTGCGCCAGGCCGGCACCTTCCGCGAGCGCGGCTGACAGCTTGGCCAGGACCAAGAGAAGGGCTCCGGCCCGCCCGGCGGCCCCGAAGCGACCCAGCCGGCGGCGCCCGGTCCGGGTCGCCGTCATCGGCGCCGGAGGCCGCGCCGCCAGCGCCCACTACCCATGCCTGGCCGAACTGCCCGGCTGCGATCTCGTGGCCGCCTGCGACCTCGACGAGGCCCGGCTGGAGCAGGTCTGCAGCCGCTTCGGCATCCCCGGACGATACCAGAGCCACCAGGAGATGATCGGCGCCGAGCGGCCCGACGCCGTGTACGCCATCATGCCGCCTCACCACCTCTACGATGTGGCCGCCGAGGTGATGGAGATGGGGTGCCACCTCTTCGTCGAGAAGCCCCCCGCCGTAACCACCGAGCAGGTGCGCCAACTGGCCGCGATCGCCCGACGGCGCAAGGTGCTCACCGGCGTCACCTTCCAGCGCCGGTTCTCGCCCGTGATCCGCCAGGGCAAAGAGCGCTGCGAGCAGCGCGGACCCGTGCACACGGCCCATGCTTCGTTCTACAAGAACCAGGTCGGCGGCGCCCCCTACTACAGGGGCGCCATGGACATGCTCACCTGCGACGGCATCCACGCCGTCGACACCCTGCGCTACTTGTGCGGGGGAGTGGTGGTCAGCGTGGCCTCCGACAACCGCCGTCTCGACGCCGGCCACTGGAACATCCACCTGGCCCTGGTGCGGTTCTCCAGCGGCGCCACCGGCCTGCTGCTGAACAACTTCATGGCCGGGCGGCGCAGCTTCTCCGTGGAGATCCACTCCGCCGGCGTCAGCTTCTACGGGGACCCCGAGGAGGGCGGCCGGCTCTTCGCCGACGACCGGTCCGACCCGGTCGAGCGGCTCGACCCGGTGGAGCTGGCCGGCAGCGAGGAGCCCCACCGCACCCACGGCGCCTGGGACACCAACGCCCACTTCCTGGAGTGCGTGCGCCGCGGGGTGGCGCCGGAGACGAACTTCGAGGACGCCCTGCAGACGATGGAGCTGGTGGACGCCGTCTACGGCAACCAGATATAGGGAGACCCGGCTTACCCGGGAGCGGTGGTGATCTTCGCCTCCGCGTCCTCGTCCAAGGGATAGATCGGCCGGGTCACGTTGCGGTAGGGCAGGGACCTCAGGTTGGCGCTCGTCGACCCGGGGCAGTCCACGGGCACGATGCGCTCGGCGATCGCCTCGTAGTGGGTGCGGAACCCGTTGGGGCTCTTGCAGACCACAAGGTCGAAATCAACCGGGTTCAGCCCTCTCGCCTCGAAGACCCGTCGCCCCATGATCGAGACGGGAAACTCCGTCGTCATGATCACCGTGCCGCCGCTCACCAGGACCGCCGTCCTGCCCGCCCGCGAGGTCTCCCCCGATTCGGTGCGGAAGTGGCCGTCGTGGAGGCTCTGGACGTAGACCTCGCACTCCACGGGCTGGTGCCGTTCCCGGTCGACCGTTCCCCCGAGGGGCACGGTGAACCGGCTGCCGACCCCCCGCGCAAAGGCGACCTCCACGGCCGGCGCATCCACCAGGGGCAGCAGGGCCCGCTTGCCGTACCCGGCCTCGATGAGGCCCCTCAGGATCCAGTTGCTGTCGCCCGAGGCGCCGCTGGAGGTGGCATCCGCGGCGTCGGAGAACACGGTCAGTCCGGGCTCCCGCGCGGCCAGGGCCACGGCCTCCTCCACGGAAACCAGCTCCGCCTGCATGCTCCCGCGGTGCTCCCACATGAAGCGGGCCAGCTCCTCGGCCAGGTCCCGCGCCATCTGCGGCTCGCCGTCGCTGGTGACCAGGGTATTCGTACGCAGCTCAGGCACGTCGGTGAAGGGGTTGCCGATGTTCACCAGCGCCGACAGCCCCTTCTCGTCCGACTCGAAGGCCTTGCAGCGGTCGATGGCCCGGCCGAAGAGCCCGGTCTCCGTGATCAGCTCGTCGCCGCGGACGAGCATGGGGAGCTTGACCTGGGCCGCTGTCGGCCGCGCGCCCCCCTGAAGGAGCCGCACCAGAGCTGCCGCCGCGCGCTGCCCGGTGAGCCGCATGTCGGTGTGCGGATAGGTATGCAGGGCCACGGTGACATCGGCCGAGCGCACGAGGCGGTCCGTCAGAATGGCGTGAAGGTCGTACGAGGCGACGATCGGCTTGTCTCCCATCATGCTCCGCACCTGCTCCAGGATGCGGCCTTCCGGGTCGTGCTCCTCGGTGCCGGCCATGGCCCCGTGGAATGCGATGTAGGCCCCGTTCACGTCCTTCGCCGCGGCGACCGCCTCCAGCATCTCGTCGGTCATGCCGTCCAGATCGGGGGCCGGCACGGGACCGCCCGAGGTCACGGAGGAGGCGCCGTACGTCGGGACCACGTCGACGCCTTCCTCCTTGAAGACGTCGAGACCGCCGGCGACGTAGGTGTTGGTCCCCGCGTAGCGCTCGATCAGCTCCTCGCCGCAGGAGATGTCGAAGCGGTCTCGCGTGGTGAGGCCGGGGTTGAAGTGGGACGTCTCCTGGAAGAAGTACCCGATCAGGACCTTCCGACGCACCCTCATCCTCCGCTCCGTTTCGCCCGCCATCCCCTCTCCTCCAGGGCCCGCACGAGGCGGTCCCGGTGATCCCCCTGGATCTCCACGACCCCGCACCGCACCGTGCCGCCGGCCCCGCACAGGGCCTTCAGCTCCCGGGCCAGCGCCTCCAGCTCCCGGCCGCTGACCGGCAGGCCGGTCAGGACCGTCACCCCCTTGCCCTTGCGCCCCCTGGTCTCGCGGCCGACGCGGACGATGCCGTCCGCCGGCGCAGCCTGCGCGGCTGGCCTCCCCGTGCCGCCACGCCGCGTGTCCTTCCGGCGCCGGGGGGTCTCCCCACGGACGTCGCCGGTTCCCGTGGAATAGACCAGCTCGGAGTTCCGGTCCCGCCCCCTCATCGGAAGTAGAGCCTCTGCGCCGTGCCGCCGAGGATGTGCTCGCGGTCGGCGGCGGTGAAGAAGTCGATCATCTCCGCCATGATCAGGTACTCGTAGTAGTTGGCCCACAGCATCCGCTCGGGGCCGAAGGCGTCGTAAACACGCCGGAGGTACGGCCACATGTCCCGGAAGGGCAACTTCTGGCGGGATGGATTGTGGAGGGAGGTGCGGATGTAGACGTTGGGCAGCCGGTGCAGGTCCAGCAGGGGGCCGATGCCCTCCTCGTCGGGACGGTCGATGTCGATCATGGCGAAGTGGTCGATGACGACGTCGACGCCGGGGTGCCGGCCCGCCATGTCGCCCACCTGGCCGATCTGCTCCGGGCCCAGGAAGATGTTGAAGGTAGCGCCGAGGTCGGCGGCCTTGCGCCACAGGGGATCGCAGACGGGGTCGTTCAGCCAGGTCACGTCGCGGTCGTAGATCGGGCTCAGCCGCAGCCCGGAGAGCCCGCCCTCGACGACGAGTTGCTCCAGGCGGTCGGCGTTGCGCTCGGCGTCGTGGGGCGGAAAGAGCCGCGCGCCGACGAGCAGGCCGATCGCCGCGAAGCGCTCCGGCCACCGCTTCACGCAGTGCAGGGCGTAGTCGTTGTTGCGGCCGTAGTAGCAGACGTGGCTGATCACGGTGCGGTCGACGCCGTGCTGCTGCATCAGGGCGATCAGGTCCTCCCCCGACTGCTCGTGATCGGGCATGGCCCGCGGGCAGCTGGAGACGGCCGGGGCGATGGGGAAACGTTCGTTGTTCAGGACCCAGGCGTGCTCGGCGCCGTCGATGACGGGGGCCCTCACCCGCTCACCCCCCAGGAGTAGACGTGGGAACCGCTGCCGAAGTAGACGCGGCTGTCGAGGTGATCGCCTCCCGGACCGATGGGCACGGGCGACTCCGCTCGCAGGCGGATGCCGAAGCGGTCCGCTCCCGCGCCCTCGTCGACGATCTCGGCCACGCCCCGCCGCAGCAGCACGAAGCGCTCGCCGGCCGGGCCGGTGACGAAGACCCGCGGCCCCTGCTGGCCGCAGGTTCGCCCCAGCTGCGCCTCCACGTCCAGCTCCTGCACCACCTGCCGCGACGCCGGGTCGAAGGCGAAGAGCCGCGCCGAGTCCGCGAAGCCGAGGACCAGGCCGTCCGGTCCCGCGGACAGGTCGGTGTACGACGCGGCCTTCTCCAGGACCACCCCTCGCCAGGTCACGGCTCCCTCCTCGAGGTCGACGATGACCATCTCCGCCCGCTGTGCCTTCTGCTCCCCGCCGGTGCCGGGCGCCACGGTCATGCCCACCAGCACCTGTCCACCGGGCAGCTCCGCCAGGCTGTGGGGCGCCTGCTCCGGCACCAGCTCCGTGTGCTCCAGGAGCCGGCCCTCCTTGGCGGGGCGGTCCCAGATCAGCAGGCCGCCGCCGGTGTACCCGTAGCCCGGGGTGCCGCCGAGGACGACCCGCCGGCCGTCGGCGGTGGCCAGCAGGCAGTGGGGGCGGTTGATCGCCGGCGAGCACTGCGTCCACCAGCGCGGGTTGCCGCTCTCGTCGCCCTTCTCGGTGGCCACCCAGTCCCGCGCCGGGTCCCACTCCAGCAGGAAGCCGCCCCCGTAGCCGCCGACGAAGAAGCGGTCGCCGGTGGCGCGCACCGTGTTCCACTGGCCGAAGGCTTCGCGGTTCGTCCACTCGTCGGCGGCGGGGTCGTAGCGGAAGAATCGCATGGGGAAGGCGGTGCCCCCGCAGATCGTCCCGTCCGGCGCCGCGGCCAGGCCCATGATGTGGGCGCCCTCGCTGGTGTAGTCGAA
Source organism: Candidatus Latescibacterota bacterium (assembly GCA_022827165.1). The sequence continues at coordinate 32,012 of JAJDTN010000028.1, read as the reverse complement.
GGACATCTCGCGGCGGCTGCCGTCCGCGTTCTGGACGACCATGCGCTTCTCAACCGTGTCGCAGACCTGCAGCCTGGCGCCGTCCGGGAAGTCGCGGTGGAACAGCCCCTGGCTGCCGGCGATGATCGCCTTGGGCCGGCGGTTCTCGTGGCGGCCGATCGCCTCGGCCTCCCCCTTGTAGAGCCGCAGCCAGTCCCCCTCGGAGCCGGCCCTCGCCTGCCCGTACACGCGTCCGTCCTCGTCGCGGTAGACGTGGGCCGAGCCCTGGTGCCGCTCCTCCTCGGCCAGCAGCGGCCTCGCCTCGCCGCCGTCCGGCTCGAGGGCCACGATCTGGCTCGAGGTGTTGCCCACGGCGAAGTAGATCCAGCCGCTGTCGTCGGCGGCGATCGAGCGCTGGTACTGGCGCCAGTTCTGGTGGTACACGTGGCCATAGTCGCGGAAGGCGCGCACCGCCGGATCGAAGCAGGCGACGCCCGAGTCCGGGTAGCTGGCCAGCCAGATGCGGCCGTCGTCGTCCTCGGTCATGCCCATCGCCATCTGCGGCACCGTGCGGTGGTGGAAGGTGAACTCCCGGGCCACGGGGTCGTACTCGCAGAAGTGGCTGTTGAAGTGGGTGTAGAACCGGTTCCGCGTCGACAGGATCGATGCGAAGGGGCAGTCGCCGCCCGGATCGAAGGGCACGGGCACCTCGAGGGACTCGCCGGTGCCCGCGTCGATCTGCAGCAGCGCGTAGCAGCCGCGGTGGTCGTAGAGCCAGAGGAGCACCACGTTTCGGCCGGCGCCGTCGACCGTGGCCGCCGTTCCGCGGTGGTTGCTCACCGGCGTGGCCACCCCGTGGTGGAGGAAGCCGTTGCCCAGGTTTTCTCTCATGATTCCCTCCCGGCGCGCACCACGCCGCCGTCCTTGACCTGCTCCCATAGTCCGGCCCACTCCTGCGAGCCGTCGTCCTCCCAGGCCGGCTCCACCCGCACTCCCTCCGACCACCCGGGGCCCGCCTCCGCCAGACCGGCGCCCATGACGCCGGTGTGCACCCGCGTCCCGTCCGGGAAGACCACGGTGTTGATGATCCGCGGTCTCGGGTGGGTGTAGACCTGCCCCGGCGCCAGGGCGTCGAGCGACTCCGCCGGCACCCGGAACCGCTGCACCGCCTCCTCGTCGATCTCGACGCCCAGCCCCGGTCCCTCCGGTACGGGCTGGTAACCGCCGCTGACCGTCACCGGCTCCGCGAGCAGATGCTCGGTGTAGAGGTTGATGCAGCTGATCGTCGGCCAGGTGGCGTGGCTGAGCACGGCGCCGAGATGGGCGGCCCAGATGGTGGTCAGGCCGTTGCCGACCAGCTGCAGCCAGAACGGCATCTGCGCCTCGGCGGCCAGCGCCCCCTGACGCATCACCCGGGAGGCGCCGCCGTTGATCACGAAGCCGTCGCAGACCTCCTCGCGCACGGCCGTGATGTAGGGCGGACTGCCGAAGTGCATGGCGATGGGGCGCGGCACCGAGCGGCGGATCCGACGGTTCCCGGCCACGTCGTTCTGGGGGATCGGCGTCTCGAACATGGCCACCTGGTCGCAGGCGGCCAGGCGGGCCAGCACGGGCACGGCCTGGGCGGCGTTGACCAGCATGCCGTTGGGATCCAGATCGAGCTTGAAGTGGGGCGGCGTCGCCGACGTCACCGCCTCGACCTGGGCGTACACGTCCCACCAGGGGCGCGGCTTGTTCTTGAAGCTGGTGTACCCGGCGGCCACCGCGTCGCGGGACTCGGCGGCCCAGTCCTCCGGCGAGGCGTGGCTGCACCACCACGAGATCGGCGTGGCCTCCCGCACCCTGGCGCCCAACAGCCGGTGCACGGGGACCTCTGCGATCCGTCCCACGAGGTCGAAGAGGGCCATCTGCAGGCCCGCGCCCAGGCCGTCCTCCCAGAGCATCTCGGCCGCGCTGGCCCCGGTGACGCGGCGGACGCTGGCGTCGGTCACCCGCTGGTGGGTGTAGTGGACGACGGTCTCGCCCCAGCCCACGTGGCCGCTGTCGGCGGTGACCCGGCACAGCTCCAGGATCGACCAGTTGTACACGGTGCGCTGGGTGATGCGCCGCTGGCGTTCGGTGAACGGCACGTCCACCAGGATCCGCTCCACTCCGGTCACCTTCACGGTATCAGCCTCCCCACGTCGTCGCCGCCGGCCCGGCACAGCGACCGCAGCCGCTCGCGGCAGGCGGCCAGCTCTTCACCGTAGCGGGCCTCCACGGCGAGGTTCACCATCTCCCCCGGGTCGGAGTCCAGGTCGACGAGCTGCTCCCGGCCGCGGCCGAGGGCGTAGACGCTGTACTTGCGGCGCTCCCCCACCAGGGCCCGGGCCAGTGCCGGCCCGCCGGGGCCGTCGCCGATGCCGGTGATCGTCTCCACCACCAGATCCTGCCGCCAGTCACCCGGTTGCTCTCCCGCCAGCAGGGGCCCGAGGCTGCGTCCCGGCAGATCCGCGGGAGCCGCGGCTCCGGCGGCCTCGCAGATCGTCGGCAGCAGGTCGAGACCGTTGGAGACCAGCCGCTCCTCCACGCGGCCGGCTCCCCGCACGCCGGGGCCGCAGGCCAGCAGCGGCACCCGGATCACCTCCTCCCACAGGGCCGTCTTGCCGTTCCAGCGGTGGGCGCCGTGGCCGTCGCCGTGGTCGGAGGTCAGCAGGACCAGGGTGTCGTCCCAGCGGCCGGCGTCTCGCACTGCCTCGAGGAGGCGGCCGATCTCGGCGTCCACCTTCTCCACGATGCGGAAGTACTGGTGCCGGAAGCGGCGCCACTCCTCGGCCGTGAATCCCGCCGCCGCGTAGACCCGCGGCCTGTGGACCTGCACGAAGCGCAGGATCTCCGGGCCAAAGGGCGGCTCCTCGAAGTTGACCGGCAGGTTCGGGCACTCGGCCAGAGAAGCCGGCTCCGGCACCGGTCCCTGGGGCAGCGGCTGCGAGCGCGCCAGCTGGCAGACGTCGTGGGGATTCAGGAAGGATGCGAAGAGGAAGAAGGGCCCCTCCCCCGACCGCAGGCATTCCGCCGCCGCCCCGGAGACCTCGTCGTCCCTGGGACCGCACAGCACCTCGAGGCCGCCCTCCTCCGGCGTGATGCCGGGGACGTGCCACTTGCCGGCCAGGGCGCAGCGGTACCCGGCGTCACCCAGCAGGCGGCCCAGCGTCTGGCCGTGCAGGGCCTCCCGCAGCGGCTCGTTGTTGCTGGTGACGCCCGTGTCGTGGGGCATGCGGCCGGTGACGTAGCTCGACCGCGCCGGCGCGCACAGGGGATGGGTGCAGTAGGCGCGGGAGAACCGAACGCCCTCGGCCGCCAGGCGGTCCATGTTCGGGGTGCGCAGGTCCTGGTTGCCGGCGCAGCTCATGGCCGAGGCCGACTGTTGATCGGTACTGATCAGCAGGATGTTGGGCCGGTCCGTCAAGCGACGCCGACGCTCTTCAGGTGCTCCACGCAGCGGGCCACCTTGGCTGCCAGGTCGTCCGGGTCCCGGCGCCCGAAGACGGGCCCCTCCAGCTCCATGGTGCAGGCGGATTCGTACCCGGCTTGGCCCAGCACCCCGTAGACCGCCGCGAAGTCGACGATGCCCTCCCCGAAGACGGGGAAGTCGTGGTCGTGGTAGCCGCCGCTGGTCTCCTTCAGGTGCATGCCGCGCACGTGGGAGACACAGCGGCGCAACTGATCGACGGTGTCGACGCCGTGGTTGTAGTAATGGACGTTCGCCGTGTCGTAGTTGACCCCCACCCAGGGGTGGTCGACGGCGGCCATGGTCGCCTCCATGCGGTCGGCGTTGGTGCACAGCTCCGGGTGCGTCTCCAGGGCCAGGTACACCTCGTGGGGGCCAACGGCGTCGCCCAGCCTGCGCAGCCGCTCGCCGGCTTCGGCCAGGGACATGCCCCCGCCCCCGGCGCTGGTGAAGAGGTAGTCGGCCCCCAGGTCGGCGGCCACCGCCGCCTGGGCGGCCATGCTTGCCGGCAGACCGTCGTCCTCCAGCGGACAGAGCACGCTCACCGACGTCACCCGCAGGCCGTGCGGCTCCAGCGCCGCCGAAGCCGCCGGCGCCGTCAGGCCGTCGCTCCAGACCATCTCGATGCCTTGCACGCCGGTCTCGGCGATGCGGGCCCAGGGCAGGCCCGGGTCCTCTAGGGTCCCGGCGCGGTAGGACAGCGGGTTGCTCACGAATCTCCCTCCCTCTCTTGGCCCTGCCCGGGATCCGGGCGGGGCAGCAAAGAAGCGCCCCTGCCCACCCGCCGACAACCCGGTCCTTGCCGCCGCCGGGACCGCCGGGTTTCCTTTTGCCGCTGCCCCGCAACCCCCGGAGGGCCGAGCGTCCGGCCCCGTGACCTGGAGGAACCCCGATGAGCCCCCTCAACAGCGGACAGATCGACCTCTTCAAGCGCCAGGGGTTCCTCCTCCTGGAGGGGCTGATCGACCCGGAGACGCTCTCCGCCTGGCGCGACCAGTTCTGGTCCCACGTCGGCGCCGACCGCGACGACCCGGCCACCTGGCCGGAAGACTACGTGATCCAGGGCTTCGGCGTGGACCCGCCCCTCGGGCAGCTTCCCGGCATGCGGGCGATCATCGAGCAGCTCGGCGGCGGCATGTTCGGAGGCGGCGGGGGGTCGATGCTGGTGAAGTGGCCGGGGCCCGAAGACGCGGCCTGGCAGATGCCCGATTCCGGCCACATCGACGGCTACGGCCCGGGGGGGTGGAGCGGCGGCTTCATGCTCGGCGCCACCACCTACATGGACGACGTCGAGCCCGGGGGCGGCGGCTTCGTCTACTGGCCGCGCAGCCACGAGCCGGTGCAGGCCTACTTCCGGGAGCACCCGGAGCAGATCGACGGCAGTTTCCGCGACCGGGCGGACTGGGAAGAGCGACAATGGGGGTTGTTCTCGGACGAGTCGCCGCACCAGCCCGTCGAGTTCACCGGCCGGGCCGGCGACGTCATCCTCTGGCACTGTTTCCTCTGTCACACCGGATCGGCGAACGTGCGCGCCCGCCCGAGGCTTGGCGTCTTCGCACGCTGGCACCGCACCGACCGCGAGGAGATGAAGTACGACGTGCCGGAGGACCTGTGGAAGTACTGGGCGGTCTGAGCCGGCCGGCCTAAGCCGCCAGGGCCCCTTCCCCGAAGACGACGGGGAAGGTGGCGCCGCTGCTGCACACGGTGGCCGCCTCCATGTAGCAGACGCTGAAGGCGCGCCTCGACTGCCGGGTGCGGTTCACGCCCGAGGAGTGCAGCAGGTGGTTGTGCAGCAGCGCCACCTCCCCCGCCTCCATCTCCAGCTGCTCGATGTCGGAGCGGCAGGCGATCTCCCCCGCCATCTCCTCGGTGAGGAACCCGGACCCTTGCTCGGGGTTGAGCAGCCGCCCGTGCGAGCCGGGGACGATCTGCACGCAGCCGTTCTCCGGGGTCGCCGGGTCCAGCGCCGTCCACACCGTAACCAGGGGATCCCTGTCCAGGGCCGTCCAGCGGTCCTGATGCCAGATCAGGTGGGAGCCAAGGCCGGAGGGCTTGTTCATGAACATGGCGCGGTAGCAGGCGACCGCCGCCTCCTCGCCGTAGGCCCTCTCGCAGATGTGGCGGAACAAGGGCTTCTGCAGGTACGCGAGAAAGAGCGGGTCGAGCTCCAGGTTCTGGATCTTGCGATAGGCCAAGGTGGCTCCCTTGTGGCCCCTGGACTGCGGACCGGGCCTCGAGTCGGGGCCGTCCGAGCGGTCCAGCTGCATCAGGACCTCGTCGTAGTCGATCTCCGCCGTGCCCAGCATGATCTCGTCGATGCGCCGCTGCAGGCCGGCGATCTCCCCGGCCCCGGCCCGGCCCAGGCGCAGGTACCCCCGCTCCTGGAAGTCACTCCACTGTCGTTCGGTGATGCGGTCGGCAAGCATGGTCATCCTCCGTCGGCCCTCCCAAGTAAGGCGCCCGGGGTTCAGCGCGCCTCCGGCTCTTGCACCAGTTTCCCGTCGTCGCCGAGCACAGGCCGGTTCAGCCGCGAGTGGTACGGGGGCTCGAGGACGGCGCGCTGCTCGGGGGTCATGCCCACAAGCATCTCCTCGGGCCAGGGGTTGTAGCCGGTGGCGTAGGCCAGGTTTCCCGGGGACATGCGGAACAGCACGCTGCGGCGGTCGTGGTCCGCCGTCCAGGGGAGGGTGCCGTGGGTCACCGCCTCGGTGAAGATCACCACGTCACCCGCCTTGCACGCGACCTGGCGCACGATCTCCCGGTGCGCCAGCCACTTCCTCACCTCCTGCGGACAGGCGTAGTTGCCCTTGTGACTTCCCGGGATCAGGCACAGGCCGCCGTCCCCGGGGTTGCTGTCGGTCAGCTGCCAGGCCGCCACGGTCAGGCCGTTGTGCATCTGGCCGTTCTGGAAGTGGTAGTACTGGTGGCGGTCGAAGCCGGGGCCCGAGGAGCCGTGGAGGAGATGACCCTCGGCCCCCTTGCGCATGGAGATCAGGCCACCGTTGTGGTCGAGGCGCCATCCAGGGCCGAGGATGACGTTGAGGCAGGCGACGACGCGGGGGTGGACGAGCATCTCCCGGAAGGGATCGCACCAGGGCTTCTCCCAGCCCAGGAGCCCGCCCAGGTCTCCGCGCCCCGTGATCCCTTTCAGGGCGGCGGAGTCACCGGACAGGGAGAGCTCGCCGGTGCGCTCGCGGATGCGGTCGGCGTGACGGTCGACGGCCTCGTTGGCCCGGGCCACCTCGGCCTCGGAGAGGACTCCCTCGAGGACGATGTAACCCTGCAGGTCGAAGAGGTACTTCTCGATCTCTTTCATGATCTCCTCGATTCGGCGACGGCCGGACCGGCCTTGAGCCCGCCCTTCCCCGTGCGTACGATGCGCAGCCCCCCGGGGAACGCCCCGGAGGCAGGAACCCGCCGGTGATCGTCGACGCCCACATCCACGTCTGGAGCCCCGACCGGGACCGCTACCCCTACGCTCCCGGCTTCGGCCCCTCCGACCCCTGGCTGCGCTCCTTCACGCCCGACGACCACCGCCGCTGGAGCGAGGCCGTCGGCGAGCCGATGTGCCTGAACCTGATCCAGATCACCTGGTACGGGCTCGACCACAGCTACATCGTCGACCTCATCGACTCCGATCCGGACCGCTGCGTGGGCACCGGCATCGTTCCCGCCGTCGCCGACGTCTCCCTTGGGCGGCCGGACCGGACCATGCTCGACCTGGCCGCCCGCGGGGTGCGCGCCTTCCGCATCAGGGGCCGGAGCGCCCAGTCCGACTTCGGCCAGGGTGAGCGCTGGCTGGAGCAGGACGGGTACGAGCGCATGTTCGCCGCCGCCTCGGAGCACGGCCTCGTCCTCAGCTTCCTCCTCGGCCCCCAGGACCTGGCCGAGGTCGACCGCATGTGCGGGCGCTTCCCGGAGGCGCCCGTCATCCTCGACCACGTGGCCGGCGTGCGCCTCCGCGGCGGCCGCATCGACCCGGCCGAGCTGGAGAGCCTGACCGCCCTCGCCCGCCACCCCCGGGTCTACGTCAAGCTGGGGCCGATCCACGCCCTCGGCGGCGGCGGCCGCCCCTTCGCCGGCACAGAGCCCCTGCTGCGCGCCGTGGTCTCCGCCTTCGGCGCCGACCGCTGCATGTGGGAGAGCGACAGCGGCGGACCGGTGCTCATGGCGGACCCGCCCCGGGACCTGCCGGCCGCCGTCGACGCCATCCGCAAGGCCGAGTTCCTCACCGACGCCGAGAAGCGGTCCATATTGTACTCCACAGCGCGCCGCCTGCTGTGGCCCTGATGGGCCGCGCCTGCAGGCGTCCCGGATCCTGCGGACCTGCGGGCGCGCGAGGTCCGCCTCGGTCCCGAACCAATCACAACCCGGAGAGCTTCCCCCATGCACCCCATCATCGACACCCACCAGCACCTCTGGGACCTGTCCCGTTTCCGGCTCCCCTGGCTCGACGGGGTGGAGCCCCTGAACCGCAGCTTCCTGCCCGCCGACTACGCCGCCGCCGCCGAGGACTGCGGCGTGGAGCGGACCGTGTACATGGAGGTCGACGTGGCGCCGGAGCAGATCGCCGCCGAGGTCGACCACGTGGGACAGCTGTGCGCCGACCCGGCCGACCCGATGGCCGCCGCCGTGGTCTCCGGCCGTCCGGCGGACCCGGGGTTCGCCGACTGGGTCGGCCGCCTGCGCGACGAGCCCCACGTGCGCGGCGTGCGCCGGATCCTGCACGCCGACGCGCCGCCGGGAACCTGTCTGCAGGAAGCCTTCGTGGACGGCGTTCGGCGGCTCGGGGATGCCGGTCTGAGCTTCGACGTCTGCCTGCGTCCCGGTGAGCTGGACGACGCGGTAACCCTCTCCGAGCGCTGCCCCGGGACCCTGCTCATCCTCGACCACTGCGGCAATGCCGATCCCGACATCGTCGCCGGCACCGCCGGGCCGGAGGAGGGCCCCTTCGCCCACACGGCCGGCCAGTGGCGGGACGGCATCTCGGCCCTTGGTCAGCGGCCCAACGTAGTCTGCAAGATCTCCGGCATCGTCGCCCGGGTAACCGAGGGCTGGTCGGCCGAGCTGCTGACCCCCACCGTCGACCACTGCCTGGACGCCTTCCCCCCCGACCGCGTCGTCTTCGGCGGCGACTGGCCGGTCTGCACCCTGGGCGCCAGCCTCGGGGAGTGGGTCCAGGCCCTGCGGCGGATCATCGCCGCGCGCTCCGAGGAGGATCAGCGCGCCCTGCTGCACGGCAACGCCACGCGGCTGTACCGGCTCGACTGAGGCCTCAGCGGTCGGCGGGAATCACCACCGGCCGGTGCCCTTCCTGCTGGGACTGCAGGAATCCGGCGATCACCTCCACCACGCGCTGCGCCTCCCGCCCGGTAGAGGTCAGGGGACGCCCCTCGCGAACGGCCCGCACCAGGCTCTGCATGCCGGCCTCGATCCCCGAGACCGGCCACTCCGGAATCGGCAGGGGCTCCGCCTCCTCGCCGCGGAAGATCACCCCGTCATCCGTGCCCGACATCAGCAGGCGGCCGGTGGAGCCGATGACCTCGGTGGTGGACTTGGGCCCCGGCGTCGTCTTCGAGCCGCCGGCGTAGAAGGCGCGGACCCCGTTGGCGAAGCGGATCATCCCGTAGGCGCCCGGCTCGGTGGCCGGGTCGTGGCCGCCGTCGCCGCGGTACTCCGTGTAGTCCTCGTACCCGGTCTCCAGGTCCGCCAGCACCCATTCGGGGGCCGAGTCCGCGTACCAGCAGATGGCGTCGATGGAGTGGGTCCCGTTGCGGTAGAGCATCGCCCGGCCGCCGCGCAAGGAGCCGACGATGTACTGCACCTCGCCGATCTCCCCGGCTTCGATCAGCTCCTTGGCGTGGGCCCACATGGGCATGAAGCGCCGCGTGTGGTCGACGGACAGGACGGTGCCGGTCCGCTCGCAGGCCTCCAACATGCGGGCCCCGTCCTCGACCGTCGTCGCCAGGGGCTTCTCGCAGAAGATGCCCTTGGCGCCGGCCTCGGCCGCATCGACGACCAGCTGGGCGTGGGCGTTGTCCCCCGTGGCCACGGAGACGATGTCCAGGGACTGCTCGTCGAGCATGCGGCGGTGGCTGGTATAGCGCTTCAGGTCCGGCCAGGTCTCCTGGAAGCGCTGGCCGAACTCGTCCAGTTGGTCGGTGGACAGGTCGCAGGCCGCCACGACCTCGGCGTCCTCGAGCCCGGCGATGCCCTGGGCGTGCCGCACGCCGATGCCGCGGCAGCCGATCACTCCCACTCGGTCCATCCCTCTCTCCTCTTCGTTGGGGTTTCCTTCTCAGCGCGACGGCACCACCGGCAGGCGCAGCCGGCTCGGCCAGGCCCGGCAGTGGTGGACGGTCTGGTGCGCCCGGCGCAACTCCGCGTCCAAGCCGTAGGGGTTGCCCGTGTTGGGGTTGCGGTCGAAGCGGGGGAAGTTGCTCGACGAGACCTCCAGGCGGATCCGGTGCCCCCGCCGGAAGGCGTTGGCCGTCACCCCGACCTCGATGCGGTACTCGTACACCTTCCCCGGCTCCAGCATCGCCGCCTGCTCCCGGCTCTCCCGGTAGCGGCCCCGTCGGATGCCGTCGCACAGGTTCATGGCGTAACCACTCGGGGAGACGTCGACCAGCTTGGCCGTGAAGTCCGTGTCCGGGCCGTCGGTGGCCGCGTAGAGCACGGCCTCCACCGGCCCGATCACCTCCAGGTCCTCTTCCAGCACTGGGCTCGTGTAGACGAGCACGTCGCCCCGCATCTCCACGGGACGCTGATCGTGGGGTCCCCAGGGCACGATGTGGGGCGAGCAGCAGTTGTTGCCCCCCAGGGTCTGCACCGGGTGGTCGGGGTCGTAGACGAACTCGTCCGGCGGCTCGTCCCCCGGCGCCTCCCGGCCCAGGGCGCCGTCTCCGAGGACGGAGTTGGCCCGGCCGCCGGAGTGCAGGTGCCAGTCCTGCCAGTCGGTGCGGGCCAGGGGCCACTCGTGCTCGTCCCGCCACTCGTTGGAGCCCATGACGAACAGGCGCAGCGGCGGCTCCTGGTCGATGCCGTTGTCCCGGCCCTTGAGCCAGTGGTCGAACCAGCGCAGCTCCTCGTGCTCCAGATCCACCAGGGAGCTCTCGCCGAAGTCGATGTCGCCGGTGCGCGTGGACGCGCTCAGCGAGTGCGGCCAGGGACCGACGATCAGCCGGCTGCGGCGCGCCTCCTCGGAGCCGCCGGACAACCGCATCCCGTTGAAGTTGGAGAAGGTCTGGCTCGCGTAGAGGTCGTACCAGCCGCCCATGTGGAAGGCCGGCGCCCGGACGCTGCCCCACTTCGGCTCGTCGTCCATGGCCGCCCAGTAGTCGTCATAGGCCGGATGGGCGATCCAGTCCTTCCAGAACGGCAGCCGCCGGCCGCCGGCCGCGTCCATGTCGACCACGGGCAGGGAGCGGAAGGCCTCGGTCCAGTTGTGGAAGTCGATGTCCTGGCCGGTGCGGGCGTGGGTGCGCATGCCCCAGGTCATGGCCACGTTCAGCTGCAGGGCCCCTCCCGGGTAGACCAGCCCGCCGTGGTAGTCGGCGCAGATCACCCGCGGCGCCATGCACTTGAGGAACCGGCTGGCCAGCGGCGCGGGGCGCACCTGGGTGGTGCCCACGTACGAGGCGCCGGCGGTGCCGATGCTACCGTTGCACCAGGCCTGGGCGCCGATCCACTCCTGGGTGTCGAAGCCGTCCTCGGCCTCGTTGAGGAAGGGGTAGTAGTCGCCGTCGGAGTCCCAGCGGCCCCGGCAGTCGCCGATGACGCAGGCGTACCCCGAGCCGGCCAGCCGCCGGCCCTTCTCGATCATCGGCTCGATGCTGTTGCTGTAAGGGGTCCGCATCAGCACGGCGGGCACCGGGCCGGCCCCCCGGGGCAGGTAGATGTCGGCCGAGAGCTCGACCCCGTCCCGCATCGGCACCCTGACGTCCACCAGGCGGTCGACGCCGTATGTCTGGCTGCTCATGGTCTTCTCCGCTCGGGCGGCTGGGCCCTCAGATCCTCACCGAGTTTGGCTGGAACCCCGTTCCTGGCAAGAAGCTCTATTTTGACCACGCGGTCAGCCTAGGCATCAGGAGACGCCCCTCTCGCGCCAAGGGCATGCCGGCGAAGGCGCACCGGTTGTTCCACTCGTCGACCGCCTCCATCGTCTTGTACTCGTTGATGATGGCGTTGCGGCTGCGATCGGTGTAGTTGTGCCCGGCGCGGTGAACGACGAGCACGTGGATGATGACCACGTCGCCGGCCTCGGCTTTGCAGACCACGCGGCGGGACTCCTCCACGTCCTGCTGCACCAGCGTCGACTGGCCCTCTGCCGTCGGCAGGGCCCGGCGATGGCTGCCCGGGATCACCTCGGTCGCCCCGGCCTCGAGATCGGTCGGGTCGAGATAGGTGATGGCCGCGGCCAGCCCCGGCTCCGAGTGGCGCTCGTAGGGCCAGTCCTGGTGCCAGCCCTGCCCGGCCACGAACCCCGGGGGCTTGTTGCGTACCTTGCCGTTGTGGAAGTCGAGGTTGGGTCCCAGGCAGTCGACCAGGACCGAGACCACCCGCGGCTCCGTGAACTGGTCGAACCAGAAGTCGCCGGCCAGGGTCTGGTCCATCATGCCCACCACGTTCTTGGGGTTGAACTCGTCCGGCGGGTATCCCTCCGGAGCCTCCATGAAGGAGTAGCTCATGTTGGCCGGCCTGCCCTCGGTGCAGGTGACCAGCTCGTGGTACTGCCGCCGCAGCTCTTCCAGAGCTTCCCCCTGGTAGAATCCAGGCAGATGGAGGTAGCCGTTCTCCTCGAAAGAGCTCTTCTGCTCCGGCGTCAGCATCTTCAGTCCGCTGCCCATCCCCGCCCCCGGGTCCTCAGGATCCGACCCGCTTGGTGGTCACCGTGTACCGCTCCAGGACCTCCCGGTCGATCTCGATTCCCAGGCCCGGACCGGAAGGGACCGCGACGGCGCCGTCCTCCAGCCGGAAAGGCTCCCTGCTCAGCTCGGTGCGCAGAGCGTTCTCCGTCATGTCGAACTCGAGGAGACACGGCTCCGGGAACAGACCGGGAGCATTCGGGATCGTGGCCTGCCAGTGGAGGGTGGCCGCCAGGCGAATCGAGGTGCCCCACATGTGGGGGAGCACCTGGACACCGTGGGCACTGGCCAGCGCCTCCACCTGCTTGCAGACCGTGAATCCCCCTGCTATCGAAATATCCGGCTGAACGATATCAAGGGCCCTCTTTGAGATCAGGTCTCGGAAGGCGCCGAGCCCCTCCAGGGCCTCTCCTCCCGCGATCCGCAAACCGGATCCGGCCCGGATCTCACGGTAGGCCTGGACTTCCGCGGGCGGCACGGGCTCCTCGTACCAGTAGATGTCGTGCTCCCCGATGCTCCGGATCGACTCCAGCGCAGTGGCCCGGTCGTAGGCGCAGTTGGCGTCCACCGCCAGCAGCACGTCGGCGCCGATGGCCCGCCGCACGGCCGCCACCCTGGCCACATCGTTCCGGGGGCCATGTCCGATCTTCATCTTGACGGCGGGAAACCCGGCCTCGGCGTACCCCGCCGCCTCGGTCTCCATGCCCAGGACGGGATCGCTGTCCGACAGCAGGAACAGCCCGCTGGCGTAGGCGGGCACCCGCTCGCGCACGGCCCCGCCGAGGAGTTGGTGGCAAGGCCGTCCGACGGCTTGGCCCATCAGGTCGAAGAGGGCGATGTCGACGGCGCTTACCTCGGCCATGGAGGCGCCGGCCGCCGCCGCCTCGCGGCCGATGACGCCGACGTCGAAGGGATCCCTGCCGATCACCCGGTCGGCGAGGACTCCGGCCCCGGGAACCTGAGTTCCCTCCCCCCATCCCGTCAGGCCGTCATCCGTGACCACCTCGACGACCCCGGCGGTCCGCGCCCGGTTCCAGGTCGTGGAGTTGGCGAACGGCCGCTGCACGGGGTAGCGCAGGTCGTATGTGTGGACGGTCTCGACTCTCACGCTCTTCTCTCGCGGGTATCCAATGGCGGTCGGCGGACCACCCCTCCGACGGCACCGGCCGGTCGCCTGCGCTCACCGAGTCGGGGTAGTATAGGGCCATGGACGCTGGGGACCAGCCAGGGCCGGCCTTGGGCACGAGTTGGAATCGGACCGCGACGGGGATTCCCGCCGTGGGTCACGAAGACCACTGATTCCTGGGAGCACTTGTAGGTACGGCCTGTCGTACCTTAGTGGTACCGGGTGGCAGGTACTCCCTCTGGACCACCGGACCCCGTCCAACGGGCCATCGCATGTTCATCACCCTGCTCCTGCGCGAGCTGCACTCCCACCTGCTCACCTACCGCTTCGCCCTGACGGCGGTGCTGCTGTCCTTCCTCGTCATCGGCTCGACGCTGGTCCTCGGCCTTGACTACGATCGTCGGCTCGCCGCCTTCTCCGAGGCCAAGGCGGCGCGGGAGCAGCGCCTGGAGGAGTCCGTGGACTTCCGCACCCTCAGGTGGCGGGGGACCCAGCACGAGAAGCCGCCGAACCCTCTCTCCGTGTTCACCGTCGGCCTCGAGCGCGAGCTGTCGCGCTCGGTCAACATCTCCCGGGGCGAGCCCGAGCTCGGCCGCAGCAAGTACGCCAGCGCCCTGTACACACTCTTCCCGCCGCCGGACCTGCTTTACATCGTCAACATCGTCGGCTCGCTGCTGGCCATGCTCTTCGCCTTCAACGCCATCTCCGGCGAGCACGAGGACGGGACCCTTCGGCTGGTCATGGCCAACGCCGTGCCCCGGCACACGGTGCTGCTGTCGAAATGGCTGGGGGGCTACCTCGCCCTGATGGCGCCGTTGCTGGCTGCCGTTCTCCTCGGGCTGCTCCTCGCCAACCTGCTCACCTCCTTCGACCTCGGCGCCGGGGAGCGGTCCGCCTTTGCCGGCATGCTCGCGGTGGCGGCTCTCTACCTGTCCCTGTTCTTCACCCTGGCCCTCGGCATCTCCGTGTACACCCGGCGCTCCTCCACCTCCCTCGTCACCGGATTCCTCATCTGGGTGCTGCTCGTTCTCGCAGTCCCCAACGTGGCGCCCATCGTCGCAAGGGCCGCGATCCCCATACCCTCGCCGGGTTCCATCGCAGGGGAGCGCGAGGCGATCCGGCGCGCCGCGTGGTCGCAGTTCCGCGGCCGGAACTGGCGCGGCATGAGCCGGGAGGAGCGAGACCAGCTGCGCCAGCAGGCGGAAGCGGAGGCCGACGAGAAGACCCGCCGGCTGCTGGACGACTATGCCCGCCGCTTGGAAAAGCAAGTGGCGGCCGGCGTCTCCCTGGCCCGGATCTCGCCCTCCTCCAGCTACGTGTACGCCACCGCGTCGCTGGCCGGAGCGGGGCTCGAGGACTACTCCGGCCTGCGGACCTTCATCGACCGCTACGGAGACCAGCACTTCGAGGCCCTGGCCGCCATCGAGCGCGAGCGGCGTCTGCTGGCCGAGGGGGTTCAGGACTCCGAGGAGCGGAGCGAGATCATGGAGGCCCCCATCGATCCGGACGACCTTCCCACCTTCGCGCCTCCCCGCCGGCCGCTGGTGGAGGTGCTGACCAGCACCTATGTCGACCTGCTGGTGCTGATCGTCCTGAACGGCCTGTTCTTCCTGGCCGCCTATGTCGGTTTCCTGCGGTTCGATCTCGTGGACTGAGGACAGGCCATGCTGCGCGCCCTGATCGCCAAGGAGTGGCTCACCAGCCTGCTGGAGCTGCGGTTTCTCGTCTGCGCGGCCCTGTGCGTTCTGCTGGGCCTCATCAGCGTCGTCGTCCTGCGGGCCGACCTGGAGGCGCGGCGCACCGAGTTCAGCCGCAACCAGGCCCTCTACCGGGACCAGGCGGACGAGTACGGATCCTACCGCGACCTGCAGCGCCGGGGCGTGCGCGTCGACCGGCCTCCTCAGTCCTTCCAGGTCCTGTTCTACGGGGTCGAGAAAACCCTGGACCGCACCGCCGTGGTTTCGGAGGACTACCTCCCCGGCTTCCAGGGCGACCTGAACGCCAACCCCGCGGTGCTGCTTTTTCCCGTGGCCGACATGCTCTTCGTTGTGGCCGTGGTCCTGAGCCTGCTCGCCTTTTTCGTCTCCTACGACACCGTCGCCGGCGAACGCGAGTCGGGCACCCTGAAGCTGGTCATGTCCTACCCGGTGCCGAGGGATCTCGTCATCCTGGCCAAGTGGCTGGGCGGGTACTGCAGCCTCGCCCTGCCCTTCCTGGCAGCGCTGCTCATCGGGGCGCTGCTGATCTCGATCTCCGAGGAGGTGCCATTCACCGCCACCGACTGGGAGGCCTTCGCCGTGACCGGCATCGTCTCCCTGCTGTTGCTGGCGGTCATGTTCTCCATCGGCCTGCTGGTCTCGGTCCGGGCCCGTTCGTCATCCACGGCCATCCTCAGCCTGGTGGCGCTGTGGGTGCTGCTGGCCCTGGTGGTTCCCAACCTCGGGCCCTACCTGGCCGAGCTGGCCGTCCCCGTGCCGGACATGGGCTCGGTGGAGCGCGAGATCGGCCTGCGCACCGAGGCGCTGGCCGCCGACTACCGCAGCCAGTGGCGGCGCGGCGGGCGCTCCTTCCGCAACATGACGGCTGCCCAACGCTCCGAGTTCTTCCGACAGAGGCGGGAACAGCGCGACCAGCTGCAGCAGGATGTCAACAAGGTCTCCGCCGAGGTCATCTCCGACTTCGAGACCCGCCTGCGCCGTCAGACCGACATGGCCCGCGTGCTCACGCGCATCTCGCCGGTGGCCTGCTTCGTCTTCGCCAACACCGATCTCGGCGCCACCGGTGTGCGCCACGAGGAGCGCCTGATCGGCTCCCTGCGGCAGTACCAGCGGCAGTTCGCCAGCTATGTCGCCGAGCAGACGGAGGCAGCCGCGGGCAGCGGAGAGGAGTACGACATCGACGGCCTGCCGGGCTTCCGGTACCGCACCGACGGCCTCGGGGAGCGGCTCGATGCCCGCTTCGTCGACGTGCTGCTGCTGGCGTTGTTCGCCGTGGCCTTCTTCATGGCGGCCTTCGTGAGCTTCCTCAGAGGCGAGGTGAGCTGACCGCCGCCGGCCGGGCCTGGATTGCCTCAGCCGCCCGGAGAGAGCTCTCCGGGATCCCTCAGCAACCGGCCGAAGCGTTCACGGTACTTCGCCACCTTGGGACCCACCACCATTATGCAGTAGGGCTGGGCCGGGTTGCGCCGGTAGTACTGGCGATGGTAGTCCTCGGCCGGCCAGAACCGCTCCAGTAGCTGCACCTCGGTGACGATGGGGTCGGGGAACACCCCCTCCGCCTCCAGATCCGCGATGTGCATTCTCGCCGTGGCCGCCTGGTCCTCGTCGTGGGCGAAGATGATGGAACGGTACTGGGTGCCGATGTCGTTCCCCTGGCGGTCCTTCGTCGTTGGGTCGTGGATGCCGAAGAACACCTCGAGCACCTGCGGATAGCTCGCCACGGCGGGATCGAAGCGCACCTGCACCACCTCGGCGTGCCCCGTGGTGCCTGAGCAGACGCTCTCGTAGCTCGGGTCGGCGGTCCGTCCGCCGCTGTACCCGGACTCGACGGAGACGACTCCCCGCATCTGCTCGTAGACCGCCTCGAGGCACCAGAAGCAGCCTCCCCCCAGGGTCGCCGCGCCAAGGACGGTCATCGGTCGAGACCCCCGGCGGTGGGTGCGAGGTCCCGGGGCCCCAGGGAGTCCCGATGGTGAGGGGCGGTCAGGTCCTGATCCGGCCCGACGGGGACGATCCCGCCGGGATTCAGGTCCTCGTGCGTGCCGTAGTAGTGACGCTTGATGTGGTCGAAGTTCACGGTTTCGGCGATCCCCGGTTGCTGGTAGAGGTCCCGAAGATAGCCCGAGAGATTCGGGTAGTCGACGACCCGGCGCAGGTTGCACTTGAAGTGTCCGTGGTAGACGGCGTCGAAACGCACGAGGGTGACGAAGAGCCGCCAGTCGGCCTCGGTGATCCTCCCGCCCACCAGGTACCGCTGCGCGGCAAGCCGCTCTTCGAGCCCGTCCAGTGCCGCAAAGAGCCTGCGCACCCGCCGGTCGTAGACGCTCTGGGAGCGCGCGAAGCCGCACCGGTACACGCCGTCGTTGACGTCGGCGTAGACGACCTCGTTGACCTCGTCGATCTCCTCGCGCAGGTCCTCGGGGTAGAGGTCGAGATCCCGGTCGGTGAAGGCGTCGAACTCCCGGGTCAGCATCCGCATCAGGTCGTCGTCCGCGTTGCTGACGATGCACCCGCTCTCGGTGTCCCAGAGGACGGGCACCGTGACCCGTCCGCTGTATCCCGGATCCGTGGCGGTGTAAGCCTGGCGGAGGAACGCGAAACCGTTGGCGGGATCGGCGCCGTGGCCATCGCCATCGCGGAAGGCCCAGCCGCGGTCGTCCCGCATGGGGTCGACGGCGGTCATGCCGATGACGGCGTCGAGGCCCTTGAGCTGGCGCACGATGATGGTTCGGTGGGCCCAGGGGCAGGCCCAGGAGACGTAGAGGTGGTAGCGGCCGGCCTCGGCCGGGAAGCCCGAAGAGCCGTCGGCCGTCACCCGGCCGCGGAAGGCGTCTTCGGAACGGACGAATTCTCCTGAGTCGTGGTCGGCCATGGCGCCCAGAATCTGGCCTCTCCTCGAGAGCGCGACAATCGCACTCCTTCCACCCCGCCGGGGGTGGCACCAGGGTGGCGGGCCTCTATACTTGGTCCCCGCTCATCATCCGGAGACAGACCATGACAACCTACCGAGTCGGCGTCATCGGCCTGGGCCGAATGGGCTCCACCATCGACGACGAAGGCCATTCGTCCCTGCCCTACTCCATCGCCGCCTCCGCGCGCGCCAGCGACCGGTTGGAGCTGGCCGCCGGTTGCGACCTGCTTGCCGAGAGACGGGCGGACTTTACCAGGCGCTGGGGCGTCGCGGCCGTGTACGAGGATTACCAGGACATGGTCGCGCAGGAGCGTCCCGATCTGGTTGCGGTGTGCACCACCGCCACGGGACTGCAGAAACCGGGCCGGGAGAGCCCCGATACTTCTTTCCGGGGCGACTCGCATGCCGACCTGACGGTGGGCTTGGCCGACCTCGGCGTGCCCATGCTTTACGTCGAGAAGGCCATGGCCTGCTCCCTGCAGAGGGCCGACGAGATCCGCGACTCTGTGAAGCGCAACGGCACGGTCTTCAATACCGGCGTGCTGCGACGCTTCGACAACCGCTACGACGTGGTGCGAGACGCCGTGCTCGGGGGCCGAATCGGCGAACCCAGGGTCGTCGTCCACTACGCTTCCTCGAACCTCCTGCACGGACATATCCATTCCATCGACACCGTCTCCTGGCTGATCGGGGACCCGGAGATCACCCACGTGCGCGGGGAGTTCGAGCCCCCGGACTACGTCATCGAGGATGGCCACGTGCCCTTCGATCCAACCGCCACCTACCAACTGCGTTTCGGCGGCGGCGTGCAGGCGTGGTCGGTCCCGGCCGCCCCCTGGGAGTTCGAGGTCATCGGGTCCGAAGGGACCGTGCGGTCCCTGGGCAACGGCGCCGGCGCCAGCCTGCGCCTCGGCGAAGGACGCAACTGGACCGAGGCCGGGCTCCCGGCCGTGGAACCGAGGAGCACGGTGGTCTCCTGCCTGGAGGACCTCCTCGACGCCCACGAGGAAGGCCGGCCGACTCGCGGCCACATCGACGTGACCCATCACATCACCGAGGCCTGCCTGGCGGTGGCCGAGTCCCATCGGCGAGGCGGGGCCTGGGTCGAACTGCCCGGCGTCGACCGCGGTCTCTACGTCTTTCACGTCTGAACCGGCCAGCGCGTCCGTCCGTACATGCTAAGGCGGCCCCCGCCCGGAGCGGAGGCCGCCTTTGCCTTTCGGCGAGTGCTGGTTCAGTCCTCGAGGGACCGCAGCTCCTCGTGGCGCGACGGGTGCCGCAGCTTGCAGAAGGCCCGCTCCTTGAGTTGGCGGATGCGCTCCCGAGTGAGTCCCATGCGGTCACCGATCTGCTCGAGGGTCATCGGCTCTGAGCCGTCGAGGCCGAAGTAGAGCTGGATGATCTCGTGCTCGCGCTCGTCGAGACCCTCCAGGACCTTCTCCAACTGCTGCTGGCTGGAAGACCGGGTGATGCACTCGTCCGGCTGCTCCTGGGCCGGGTCGGCCAGCCGCTTCAGCAGAGTCGTGTCCTCGTCCTCATCGAAGACGGCACGGTCGAGTGAAACGGCGCGCCGCCCACTCAACATGGTGTCCCGCACCTCCGTGATGGACAGCTCCAGAGCCGCGGCGATCTCCTCGTCGTGGGGCTCCCCCTCGTTGGCGTTGCCGAGTTGCTGGGCGGTGCGGGCGATCTTCCGAAGGAGATTGAGGCGATTGAGTGGAAGGCGTACGGTGCGGCTGTCCTCGGCCAGCGCCTGCTGGATGGCCTGACGGATCCACCACACCGCATAGGAGATGAACTTGTAACCCCGCGTGGCGTCGAACCTGTCCACGGCGGTCATCAGCCCGAGGTTGCCGGCGCTGATCAACTCCGAAAAGGACAGCCCGCGGTTGCGATACTGCTTGGCTACGGTGACGACGAACAGGAGATTGGCCTCGGCGAGCTCTTCGCGAGCTCGCTCGTCGCCGGCGGCGATGCGCTCGGCCAGCTCGGCCTCTTTCTCCCGGGACAGCGGCTGTGAACTTGCGATCTCATTGAAATACGTCTGCAGACTGACATCCTCGTCCGTCCAGCTTTCGTAGTTCACTTGGGCAATCACTCCTTGGCCGCGTGCCGTGGGGGGGAAGGAAGATTGGGCGTGACCCGAGAAGGTAACGCTTTCTGACGGGCTCGGCCACCTGAAAAATCACCCCGCCGCAGGTGACCGGGCCCCGTCGGGCGAGACCATCCACATGGGCTCCCGCCTCCCCCGCCCGGGCACGCCAGGACCCGTTGCCGCCGCCCCCCGCAGCTGGCTGGTCAGCCCTCCCCGGCTGCGCGCCGGGATCGAGAGCAGGGGCCTCCCGCAAGCCTCCAAGAGCCCTTGAGAACCACCTCTGTCTTTTTATTGAATGGCCCGGCGGAACGACAATAAAACCGCTATAGCCCCTCCTCCCCGTAGGGGGCATATAGAAACCGCCGGTTCCGCCGGCGGCCCGTGATTTCCTTCAGGAGACCAAGCTCCTCCAGCCGGCCGACCAGAAGATTGGCGTTGGCAAACGTTCGGTCGCAGATGCGGGCCACGTCGGACACCGTGATGAGAGGCTTGGAGACCAGCTCCCTCAGAAGCGCCCCCGCCGTCTGCCTCAGTCCGGCCATGTGCTGGCCGATACGCTCCTCGTGCTCCCGGAGTTCCGCGTCCATCCGCTCCAGGCGGCCCACGGCCACTTCGGCCGCCTCTTCCAGCCGCCGCGCAAAGTAGCGGACCCAGCCCTCCCAGTCCCCCTGAATCCGCGCCCGCTGCTGCTGTCGGAAGTGCTCGCCGATGTCGGCGGCCATCCCCTCCGAAGGAGTGAGCAGCGGCGGCCAGGGTCCGTGGGTGCTCTGCAGCATCCGCAACAGGCACAGGCGGCTGACCCGGCCGCTGCCGTCGACAAAGGGGTGAAGGGACTCCAGCTGCAGAGAGACCAGCGCAATCCTGGCCAGTGGCGGCAGTGGCGCGTCCCTCTTCCAAAAGGCCTTGAGCCGATCCATGTGCTCCGGAATTCGCTGCGGCAGCGGAGGCACGAAGTGGGCCGTCGCCGCGGTGCTCCCCGCCGGGCCCAGCCAGATAAGGGTTTTTCGGAACTCGCCGGGTCGGTCATCGCGGCCACGGAGCCGGGCGAAGAGGGCCTTGTGCAGGGAGCAGAGGCCCTTCTGACTCACGGCCTCTTCCCGCCCCGGGCTGGACTCAGGGAGCATGCTCCCAAGTGCCTTCGCGTAGTTCGCGCAGATCCGTGCTTCCCCTACGGGGACACCGAGCCGATCGGCCTTGCCCCCGTCCATCTCCCACCAGAGCAGGTCTCGAAGCGTGATCCGGCTGCCGTCCAGCCGGCAGGAGGCGACCGCCTCGCGCCGGCTGGCCATGCCGATCAGATCGCCGGCCGTCTCACGAGCCGCGATCTGGCCGTACAAAAAGCCGAGGGCCCGGTCGGCTTCGGACAGGGCGCGGTGGGTGGCTCCGTCGAGCCGCAGTCCGGGAGGGGGCAGGGTCGGCGGTTCGAAGGCCTTGACGGCTGCCTGGGACATCCCCGACCGAGCGACCGCTTTCACCGCACCCATTGGGCTGAGATCCTGGAGATTTTATCGTGGAAGCGCGTACATCGATATTATACCGAGGTTGGCCGCCTTGGCACCACCCCCCTCGGCCACTCGGAGTGCCTGGTCCCGCCCTCGCTTCACAAGCCGAGATTCAGCTGGGTCCTAGCGGCAATCACCGGACGACGGCTGCGGTTCCATTCCTTGAGATACTCGGCCAGGTGTTCCCTGCCTTCCCGGGCCGATTCACGCTCGAGCAGGTCGCGTAAGCGGTTCTCCTCCTCCCGGTACTGCCCGGAGTCATAGAATCCACCGAAGTGGGCCACCCGGAGCCACAGCAGGTACGTCGTCAAGGCGTCGAACTCGTTGTAGGCGATGATCGACCCCAGCTCTCCCCTCGTCCACAAATCCTGAACGCTGTCCCCCGCACCCGAGAACTTGCCGGGAATGCCGCAGGCCGACGCCATCTCGTGAAGAGACGGTCGACCTCGGCCCCAACCACCGAGGATCTCGATCAGGTCGACGTGCCAGTCTCCCCCCGCGAAGTAGTCGACACCCTCCCAGGGCTTGTCGGGACGCTCGGCAAAGGCGGCGGCCCGGATGCCGTGAACCACCCCTCGCTGAACCAGAATGCGCAGGTCCGCCGAACCCGAGTTGTAGCCCACCATCTGGGGCTTGGCTCGGCCGACTCCGTCCAGAAAGCGCCGGACGATGTCGGGCTCCGACGCTTCGGGCGCACCCGGCTCCGTGGTCGCGGGCAGGGAACGCAGCTGCAGGCGCACCGCTCCGCCCTCCTCCTCGGTGCGGGCCACCGCCGACAGCGAGACCAGGCGGCACATGACCGTCTTGAGATAGGGCCGCGGTTCCTCGTCCGTTGCCCCGCCCCGCTGGTACATCTCGGCCACGACCTCCTCTTCGGTCCAGTCGGAGGACAACCCGTACACCCGCCTTCCGGTGTCGGCATCCGGCACCCACTCGGCGTCGAAGGCCCACACGGTCTGATGTACGGTCTTGAACACTTCGGTCGGAGGCCGGCCTCAGAGGGGGCGGAAATGGTCGCCCTCGCCGACCAGCCCCCGAGGCTCGAGGAGGACCCGTCCGGCGTGCCGGGAACTGCCATGTCCGAGGACGAGGCTCTCGAACCCGTGCTCCGAGGCGATCCGGCGAACGGCATCGGCCTCGGACTCGGGCACCACGACCCCAAAGCCGATGCCCATGTTGAAGACTCGGTGCATCTCCACGTCGGCCACGGGGCCGGCGCGCCGGATGAGGTCGAAGACGGGCTGCGGATCGGGCAGGGTGTGGAGGACGAAGCCGGTCTGGCTCCGGATGCGCAGCAGGTTCAGGAAGCCGCCGGAGGTCAAGTGGCTGAAGGCCCTGACCCGGAGACCTTCCCGCAGCATGGCCATCGCCGGTCGAACATAGATCGCGGTGGGCCGCAGCAACTCCTCGGCGACGGTGTGGCCGAACTCGGGTACGTGGTCGTCGACATCCAGCCCGAGCGTCCCGAAGAGGACGCGTCGAGCGAGGGAATAGCCGTTGGAGTGGAGCCCGTTGCTCACGAGGCCGACGACGGCATCTCCGTCTTCGATGCCCTCCCCCACCACCAGTCGATCGAGATCGACCAGGCCGGCGGCGGCGCCGACGAGATCGACTCCCTCGCCTTCTTCGAGGCCGCGGATGATCTCCTTCATCTGCGACACTTCGCCCCCGGGGATTGAGATGTTGGCCATCTCCGCGCCGGCGGCCAGACCCTGGCCGATCTGGTCGAAGACATCGGGGTCGGTCTTCTGCACGGCCAGGTAATCGAGCATGGCCACGGGCTCGGCGCCCACGCACACGAGATCGTTGACGTTCATGGCCACGCAGTCGATGCCGATGGTGTCGTACCGGCCCACCATCTCGGCCACGAGGACCTTGGTGCCCACGCCATCCGTGGAAAAAGCCAGCCCGCGGCGGTCATCCAGGCGGAGGACCGAGGCGTACAGACCGCTCTCCAAGAGACTCTCGCCGATGCAGGAACCATCCACCGGGCTGTGCCGGGCGCGGCTGACATGGGCGACGAGACGGGCAAGGGCGGTGTCCGCCGCCCCGGTCTCCACGCCGGAATCGCTGTAGGTCGTGCCCGGGGGGCTCATGGCGATCCTCGAAGGAAGGGCAGGGGGGTTGAGTCAACTTAGAACGGGGCCCAGATCCCGGCAACGAAGGCCGTTACAGGCTGATGTATCGGTCCGCACCGTCGGAGGATGCCAGCCACAGCCCGCGTTCGGTGACTCGCTCTCCGCTCGCCCTCTCCCAGTGCTCGGCATAGGCGGCCACCTGGTCCGCGTAGCGGTCCGCCAGGCTCTCCATCGCCCGATCCCCCTCGCCACTGTGAGTCTTGTAGTCGACCACCTTCCACGCCCTTTCCCCGATGCGGTACACCAGGTCGATCACCCCCCGGCGCACTCCCTCGTCGCGGGCTTCTCCGAAAGGCACCTCGGCATGCACCTCGTCGCCGGCCGCCCGCAGTTCGCCCCAGAGCTCAGACTTCCGGAAGCGGTCGATCGCGGTCATGGCCGGCTGCTCCAGGACTTCGGGGTCCAGGCCCTCCTCCACCAGAACACCACGGACGAAGGCGCGGCGGCCGGCATCGTCCAGCCCTTCGAGCCGGTGGGTCACCAGACTCTCCAGCAGCCGGTGGACCGCGGTCCCGTAGTTCCGCCCCCGGCCAAGGGTCTCCGGATCCGCCTCGCTCGCCGCCAGTTCCTCCTCCTCGGTTACCACCCTCTGGGAATAGGAGGGCACGGCCGCCGCCTCGAGTGACCGCACCCGCTCCCGGCAAAGCGCCGCAAAGGCGGCGGCGGGAGCCGAATCCCGCGGCGCCGGCGCGGGAGTGTCCGCGGCGGGAAGGGGCAGCTCCGGCGCCCCGCTCAACTTGTGGTCCAGCGCCGACCAGGGCCCACCCCTCCGGTGCGCAGACAATGAGACCACAAGGACGTCGCTGGCCCTGGTAGCGGCGACATAGACGAGGCGCAACTCCTCGGCGACGGCGAACCGCTCCTCCTCGGCCTGGTCCTGCTCCCACCCGGCGGGCTCGGCCAGCACCACTGGCCGAAAGCGGCCGCCCATGGTGACCGCCATCGACAGGTACGGTGACTCGCCCAAGCGGGACACGTGGGTGTCCACGGCCTGCCGCGCCGCCGATCGATCGGCGGGATCGGCCAGGAACACTACTTTCGCCTCGAGACCCTTGGCCTGGTGCAGGTTCATCACCCGGACCACGTCGGGGCGCCCCGTCTCGAGGGTCATCTCCTCAACCCTCAGCTCGTCCTCTTCGAGCAGATCCCGCAGGCAGGAGGCGACGCTCGCCCAGTCGAGGCCGTGGCGGCCCTGCCACTCGCGCACCATCGACAGCACCCTCAGCAGATTGCCGACCCGGGAAGAACCCGCCGAACGGCCGGCGGCTGCCGCGGCCAGGCCCGAGCCTTCGACGAAGCGCTCGAGGGCGGCGGCAGCCGTTCGCCGGTCCAGGTCACGGCGCAGTTGGCGCAGGCCCCGGAGGGCGCCGTCGAGGCGCTCGTCCAGAGGGGCCTCCAAACCCTCGGGCCCCTCCTCGGTGATGCGGAATCGCCATCCCGCTTTCCGCAGGCGGTAGAGATCGTCGTCGCCGAACCCGTAGAGGAGGCCGCGCAGGCAGGCGATCAGGGCCACCGGGTCATCCGGCCGCAGGACGGCCTCCAGGGCATCCACCAGAGCGCGCAGCTCTCCGGATGAGCGCAGGGATCCGGCACCCGTGACGTCGTAAGGGACTCCGCGCTCCTCCAGGGCTCGGGAGTACTCGGACAGGTACCGGCGGGTGCGGGTCAGGACCATGAAGTCGCCGGGGCTGGCGGTCTCCCCGAGAACCTTGTCAACGCCGTTCAGGTCGGTGCCGCCCCTCAGGGCGGCGGCGATGAACACGGCGATGCGATCCGCCTCCTCTCGCGCCTGCTCCTGGCGGCTGCCTTCCCCCGCCCGCCCTCTCAACCGATAGACGCCAGCCCCCCGCTTCTCGGGAAGCTCCCGCGCCAGGGGGCGATACGCCGCCTGGTAGCGGGCGTCGTGACTCTCGAACTGGGGCTCGAAGGCATCGTTCAACCACCCCACGAGTCCGGGCCGCGACCGGAAGCTGGTGGTCAACTCCACGACATCGCCACCGGAGTTGGAGACCTGGTCGCGGACCAGGCGGTAGACCTCGAGATCGGCGCGCCGGAAGCGGTAGATGGCCTGCTTCTCGTCCCCGACCAGGAACAGCCGGCCCGGCGCCGGGGTCAGCCGCCGCCAGTCGCCCTCTCCGTGGTCGTCCGCGGTCAGGTAGAGGAGAATCGCCGCCTGCAGCGGATCGGTGTCCTGGAACTCGTCGACGAAGAGACGCCGGTACCGCCTCTGCAGGACCACCCGGGCACCGGGCGAGTCTCGCAGCAGCGACTCGGTCAGCTCCAGCAGGTCGTTGAAGGTCAGCGCCGCCCCCTCCAGGCGGGACCGGCGGTAGAACCCCATGGCCTCGTCCACCAGATCGCCGGTCAGGCGGTACACGTGCTGGCGCCACTCTCTCAGCAAGGGCTTCAGGACGCCATCGCGGAAGGCTGGCAACTCCTCGTCGCGGAAGCGCCGCGCCAGCGCCTGCTCCGGACTGCCCTTCGGCCCCCAGCACTTCAGGGTCACCGAAGTCTGCCTGGACGAGGCCAGGGAGCGCAGCAGCCGCTCGCGGTCCGCATCGCTCGGCGGGCCGGCGAAGTCGACGAAGTGGCGCAGGCGTCGCGCCGTCGCCATCAGGCTGTCCGGCCGGCCCTCCGGCAGCGGGTCGGGGATCCCCGCCTCGATCTCGCGAACCAGCTCGCACGCCCTCGCCACCGCCGGCGCCAGGTCCGGACGGGGCCCCTGGGTCGGTTTCAGCGCCAGATCGCTGAACTGGCAGCGCTGCCGGTAGAAGCCGTAGAACTGCTCGGCCGTGAGCCCCGTCTCCTCCATGGCCAGCAGCCGCTCGTCGCCTACCGCCGACCTCTCCTGCAGGAAACGATCCCAGGCCTCACGTGCCAGCCACACCTCGTCGCGCTCTTCCACCTCGCGGAAGTCCGGCGGCAGCCCCGCCTCGAAAGGACGCTCGCGCAGAAGGCGGGCGCAGAAGGCGTGAATGGTGCCGATGGCACACTGGTCCACCCGCTGCACGGCTTGCCGCAGACGCCGCGCTCGTCCCGAGTTGAGGCGCGCCTCCTCCTCGGCCTGGTCCCGCAGGGCCCCGAGGAACCGGCTCCGCATCTCCCCGGCCGCCTTCCGCGTGAAGGTGATGGCCGCCATCTGATCGATCTCCGCCGCCCCGGAGGCCACTGTCTCCACCATCCGCTCTACCAGGGCCCGGGTCTTGCCTGTGCCCGCGCTCGCCTCGCACATCAGATTGACATCGAGGTCCTCGCGGATGCGGCGTCGGGCCTCGTGGTCCTGGCGCAGGGCTGCCGTCATCCCTTCATCCACTCCGCGGCCAGGGCGACGGCCTCGGACGGAACGGCATCGGCGGGCTCCAGACCGAGGCTGGCCAGTTGCGCCTCGAGGGCCCGGCGGGACTGCTCGCGGCCGGCCGCGGCGGCTTCCGCCCAGCCCTCGACCAATGCCGCGGCGTGCGCCGCCGCCTCGGTCATTTCGTCGACGTGGTGCCCGCCTCGGGCCTCGTCGGCGCAGATGCGGCGGTAGTCGCAGAAGCGGCAAGGGCCGCCGCCGTTGTCGTCCCCCTTGTGCAGGGCCGGGAAGAACCCCTCCCTGGCCAGCCCGAAGAGAGGTTGAAGGACTCCGGCCAGCAGATCCGCGGCGGGGGGCTCTTGCGCGAAACGCTGGCCGGAGCCCCGGTCCGAGGGGAAGAAGTAACCGGCGCGCCGGACCTTCCCGCTCCCGAGCAGCCGCGGGAGGGCGTGGGAGTACAGGGCCCACTGCAGATTGCGGCCTCCGGCCAGCAAGTCCGACGAGTCATACCCCCAGGTGCTGCCCGTCTTGTAGTCCCAGACCTCGTAGTCGTCGCTGCCTTCGATCTGGTCGACCCTGTCGATGCGCCCCCGCAGGCGGAACGCGACCTGGGGGGACAGGAGGACTTCCACACCCTCCGCGGCGCCGAAGTCCCACTCCAGGCGGCGGGGCGTGATCGCCGGATCCTGTTCCATGCGCTGCGCCTCGGCGAACAGGAAGACGCGGCAGGCGCGCTCGATCCTTCGGCAGTCGTTGCGGAAGGCCGCCTCCAGCGGCGCCGGGATCCGCTCGCCCCACCTGGCGATCGCCGCGGCCGCAAGCTCCTCCAACTCGGACTCGTGAGCCGCCGAGGGACGATCCCCGCGCTCGCCGAGTCTCTGCATGTAGGTCAGGAAGAGATCGTGGAGCAGCGAGCCCATCTCGAGAGGCTGCAGCCATCGGCGCGAGTCCCGCTCGGGCTCCTCCAGGGCGCGCACGCCCAGCACGTCCTGCCACAGGTAGCGGCGGGGACAAGCCGCCAGGGTCTCCAGCATGCGGCTCGACAGAGTCCGCTCCCCCTCGAGGTCGAGGGCCTGCTCCCCCGGAGCGGCGGTCCAGCCATCGAAGCGGCTGGGCACGCTGGCCGCCCTCGCATCCTGGACCCGTGCGCCGCGCTCCGCATCGCAGTACGAGGCGGCGACCGCCTCGCGGTACCCCGGCCGCCCCCGATGGCTCAGGACGATCTCGAAGTCGTCGGCGGCGCCTTCCGGCTCCGACGGCAACGGCCGCCTCCAACACGGCTCGATGCCGAGCTGGTCCCTGGCCAGCTCGAAAAGGGGTGTCGGGTAGGGCTCACGGCCATCGGCCAGATGCAGGGAGCTGGCCACCAGCGTCACCTCGCCCGCGGCGGCGCCTAGCAGACGTACCAACTGGAAGACCGCATCTCCCGGCCGCGAGCGCTCCGAGCGCAGCCCGAGGGCCCGCCGCGACTCCTCCGGCAATATCGGGTCCGGGGCGCCGACACCGGGGAAGTGGGCCTCGTCGAGGCCTATGACGTACAGGTGCCGGCGAAAGGTGTAACCGGCACCATCGAGGGGCGCCACATGCAGGCGGCCCGGACTGGCTCGCTGTGCATCCACATTCATGCCCCCCACCGCGTCCAGCAGCCGGCTCGCCTGTTCAGCCGGGGTGCCGGTGAGCTCCGGTCCTCTGGAGACCTCGAGCAGGCGGGCTTCCAGCACCTCACCGGCGCGGGCGTCCCTGTCGCTTCCCGCTCCCCGGCCGGCCGGAGTCCGGGCTCTCAGGAAGCCGGCGGCCGCGTCTGCCATCGAGGCCAGTGAACATCGCCCTTCGGGAACCCACGAGTGCAGTCGCTCCAGGTGCTCTCGCGCCCGCTGCACCCGTGCCAGCCGGCGCCCGGCCGCAGCGGCAGCCGAGGGCTCCAGGCCCTCGGGATCCGGCTCCCCGCCTTCGACGCGATTCAGCGCTTCCGCGGCGGCCCCGGGACCCCGTCCCACCCGCCCGGCCAGCAGCAGATGGACGACGGCCCGCGGAGGCGCCTCGGAATCCTCCCAGCCCATGTCATCGCACCTCAGTCCGCGGGCCAGGTCGATCCCGTCCAGGCCGCCGCGGATCCACCCCAGGAAGGCCGCCAGGGCGCGCCCTGGACCGGTCCCCCCGACCGGCACACCGCCCGCGAAATCGGCCGGCAACCCCCATCGCTCGATGGCGTCGAACAGCAGGAACCGGTAGGGATCTGGGCGGGTGTAGGCGATCTCGACCTCGTCCAGAGGCAGGCCGCGGTGCAGCACGTCCCTCACGACAGCACGGATCTCCGTCTCCATGCCGATCGTGCGCCAAAGCCGGACCCGGTCGCGATCGGCAGCCTCCAGGCCGCTTGTGAGAAGCCGCCCCCCCGGTGCCACTTCGACGGCCGGCGACGCCGGTCCGGCCGGTGGTCCCAGCCGCCCGCGCGGCACCGCCCTCTCTCCGGCCCGCAGCTGTTCCAGGAACAGGTCGCCCTGCTCCAGGGGTCCGGTGCGACGGGACGGAGTACTGGATCGAGCCTCCGGGGGACGCAGAGTGGTCGGGTGGGGGCTCTCTCCCTGGCCCTTCGCGCCGGCCGCCGTCTTCCGCAGGCCCGGGATGGGGGCCCTCGCCCAGCGGACTGCGGCGCTGTGCGCGGGGGCCGGCAATCCGTAGGAGTCGCGGCCGATGCGGTGGAGGCGGCCGCCGGAAACGGCGAGGACGTATCGGTGAGCCAGGGGCGGCATCTCGGTCTCGTCGGTGACGATCCACACCGCCGGGGGGTGGGCGTCACCGCCCTCCAGGGCGTTGATGGCGGCGCCCAGGATTCGGGCCTCGTCCCACCAGTCCTGCTCCAGGAGCTCGCGGCAGTAGGCCACGTACAAGGGACCGAGCCCGGCAAGCGGTCCCGGCGGGAGCTCGCCCAACTCCGCGGGGGCTACTTCGGCCTCGCGAAGCTCGTCGAAGGTCCGCCGCAGGGCCTCCGACAGTCCGGCTCCCGCGGCCCTTGTGGAGGGGCGGATGCCCTCGCCGGCCGGCCCCGCGAGCACCGCCTCCACGAGCCACCGCCGCCCCTCCTGGTCTAGGCGGCGGTCGCCGGCCCCCGGCTGATAGGGACGGATGCCTTCCCGGGCATGCCGCCCGGGAGTGGTGACGCGCAGGTTCGTCCAGGACCGCCCGAAGCGCGCCAGGGCTCCGGTCAGGTTGAACCCGGCGCGCGGGGAGGGCACGAAGAGAACCTTCGCCTCCAGGGGGTGGGCGCGGCACAACTCGCCGAGCTGCCGCAGGGGATAGGGGATCATTGGCCCGCCTCGAACGGGGGTGTTCTCAGTCCGGGAAGAACTCGGCGTACAGGGACCGCACAGCCTCCTGCATGTCCGCTTCCTTGACGCCGAACATCATGCTCACCTCACTCGATCCCTGGTTGATCATCTCCAGGTTGATCCCGCCCCGCGCGAAGGCCCGCGTGGTTCTCGCCGCGAGTCCGACGGTGTGGCGCATGCCCTCGCCCACGACCATCACCAGCGCCAGCCCGCGCTCCACCGAGACCTCGTCGGCATCCAGCTCCGTGCGCACGCGGCGCAGGACCCGCTCCTCGGTGACGTGATCGAAGAACTCCTCGCGGACGATGACGGACAGGTTGTCGATTCCGGAAGGGGTGTGCTCGTAAGGGATGGCCTCGTCCTCGAAGACCTCCAGAAGCCGGCGGCCGAAACCGACCTCACGGTTCATCAGGTAGCGGCTGACGTATACGGTGCAGAAGCCGCCGGTGGCCGCGATGCCGGCCACAGGGGCTCCCTCCACCACCCGGTTGGGCACGATCCGGGTACCCCCGGCGTCGGGGTTGTTGGTGTTCTTCACCGCCACCGGGATCCCGCCGTGGAACACCGGCTCCAGGGCCTCGTCGTGAAAGACCGAGAACCCGGCATAGGAGAGCTCCCGCATCTCCCTGTAGGTGATCTCGCCGACGGGGCGAGGGTCCGGGACCAGCCGAGGGCTGGCGGCGAAGACCGAGTCGACGTCGGTGAAGTTCTCGTAGAGGTCGGCGCCCACGGCGGCGGCGAGGATGGCGCCGGTGATGTCGGATCCGCCGCGCGGAAAAGTGACGAGCCGGCCCGACTCCGTGTAACCATAGAACCCCGGGAAGACCGTGATCCCGGACCGGTCCCGTAACGAGCGCAGATTCCCGTAGGACTGGCGCAGGACCCGGGCGTTGCCCGCCTCCGCCGACAGGATCAGGCCCGCTTCCCGCGGGTCGATGAAGTGAGCCTCCAGCCCGCGGCCTCGCAGGTACTCGGCCACGAGTCTGGCGCAGTTGCACTCGCCGGCGGCCTTCATCGAATCGAGATAGAGGCCCTCGTCCGCGGTGGAGGACATCAGGCGTTGGCGCATGTCGCGCTCAATTCCGCGCATGCAGGAGGCCGGAAGCCCGAGTCCGCTGGCCAGGTCTGCGAACCGGTTCACCGCCTCGGTCAGCGCCGCCTCGCCGGACCGGTGGGTGAGCCGGGCCTCTGCGGCGGCGATCAGCAAGTCGGTGACCTTGGTGTCCTCGGCGGCCCTCCTGCCCGGGGCGCTGACCACCACCAGCCGCCGGTCACCGTCGGCGGCCAGAATATCGCCGACCCTGCGGATCTGTCCGGCCGTGGCCAGGGAGCTGCCCCCGAACTTCACCGTCTTCACGGCCAGGGCACCCTCACTCCGGCCGCAGCCGCACGCGCCGCTGGCCCATGGGTGAAGCCTCGGCCGGCTCGACCTCGGGGGCCCGCTCCCCCGCCTGCACCATGCGCCGGATCAGTCGGCCGCGCATCTCCTCGGCCACCGGTCGGTGCGCCTTGGAGGCGACGAGGTTCACCAGCTCCCAGGGGTCGGCGTGCAGGTCGTACAG
>JAJDTN010000299.1 GCA_022827165.1 Candidatus Latescibacterota bacterium | reverse complement strand
GCCCGGGCGGCGAGCCAGGAGTGGGCGAGGTGGTGGGAGGCGTCGCCGGCCCAGCTCAACTCGCCGCGGGCGAGGTAGAAGCGGCCGCAGACCACCAGGGAGGCCAGGAGCAGCCAGAAGGTCGCGCGCGGACTGGCCAGGCAGTCCTGCAGGAAGCCGCTGAGGGCCCCGCGGCGGACCTCCCCGTACAGGAGTGCGGCGGTCAACAGCAGAAAGAGCGCGGCGAGCACACCGTCGAGGAGGGAGAAGGCGACCTGCTGGTCGACGGCCTGCAGAAAGGTGGTCAGCCGGATGTGGCTGGAGCCCGGCGCGAAGACGGCGAACTTCTCCATCGTCGAGTACTGGATGGAGAAGGACAGGGCCCCCAGGCCGGCCAGGAGCCAGACCGCGGGAAAGGGACGTCGGCCGCTCAAGGGGGGGCCTGCCTGCTGTCCTCGATCCGGTCGCCGGCGGGCGGACCGGGGCGCTCCTCCCCGAGGGCGCCCTTCACCAGGGCCGACAGACCGATGCGGTAGAGCTCCCCCAGGGCGGCGCCCACCGGGTCGGGCCGGGGCGGCCGGTGCGCCTCCCCGAGCCGCCGCAGGGTCCTGTGACGCAGGGCGCCGGCGAACCGTCCGCGGCCGTCGAGGACGGGCAGGACGTGGAGTTCCAGCCAGCCGGGATGGACGCGCACCGAGGCCAGGGAGTCGTCGATCCGCAGGCCGTCCACCTGCCGCCGCATGAGGGCGGAGACGGGGGTCTCGGGCGGCGCGGAGAGCAGTTCCCTCAGGCCGAGGACGCCGGCCAGGGTCTGATCGCGCTCCACCACGTAGTAGCAGTCCGTGGCCTGCTCCGGCCGGGCGTCCATGCGGCCGCGGGCCTCGGCGGCGGTCACCTCCGGCGGCAGGGTGAGCACCCGCGGGTCCATCAGGGCCCCGGCCGAGTCCTGGCGGCAGCTCAGCAGGAGGGCGAGGTGCCGGCCGGGATCGGGGGGCAGCAGCGCCAGCACGGCCTCGCGCCCCCGCGGGCGAAGCCGCCGCAGGAGCGCGGCGGCGCGTTCCAGGGGGACTTGCGACAGGGCCTCGGCGGCCCGGCCCGCCTGCATGCGCTCCAGACAGCCGGCGGCGGCGCCGGCCTCCATGGTGTCGAAGAGGACCGCCGCCAGGTCGGGGGGGATGCGGCCGCAGAAGGAGACCACTTCGTCGAGGGCGAGGTTCTCCAGGACGCGGGCGGCCTCGGGGGGGTGGCCGCGGATGAAGCGGTCGATCAGGGCCGGGGCTTGCTCCACCGCTTCAGTCCCTCTCGACGAGCCGGACCGAGGCCTCCTCGGCAAAGACCGAAGCCGGCACCGACACCCTGCCCTCCTCCGCCTCCAGCACCACCGAAGTGGCCGTGACCTCGACGATCTCGCCCTCGAACCCGGCGACGCGCACGCGGTGGCCCACCTCGTAGGTCTTCTGCAGGTAGTGGCAGGCGAGGATGTTGGCCACCGCCGTGCGGGCGCCGAGGGCGAAGGTCAGGACCGCGCCCAGGAGGCCGCTGCCGAGCACCAGGAGCAGGATGCTGGTGAGGAAGGAGACGTTCAGTCCCGCCTGGTCGACGGCGACGAGGACGCTCACGACGAGCACCGACATCTGGCCGAGGCGGGCCAGGGCCGGCCCGTAGGCGATCCCCGCGGAGGCGGTCCCCGAGAGGACGAGGTCCCGCAGGAAGTGGCCCCCCAGCAGACCGGCGAAGAGGATGAGCACGGCGGCGAGGAACCGCGGCAGGTACGTGACCAGGCCGCCGAGCCAGACCGAGAGCACGGGCAGCCCCAGGGTCTCGGTGGCGGCGGTGAGGAAGAGGAGCAGGACCGTCCAGAACAGGATCCGGCCGGCGGCCAGGCCGGCGCGCTCCCGGTAGTCGGCCCCGCCTCCGAGTCGCGTCCCCAGGGAGGGGGCGAGGCGGTCGAGCCCGGCGACCAGGCGGCGGGCCAGGAGGCGTACCAGGAAGGCCAGCAGCAGGCCGAGGACCGCCAGGGCCAGGGCCCCCGCCAGGCGGGGGCCGGTCCGGGCCAGGTGTCCGGCGGAATCCTGGAGCAGGGAGGTCAGCTCGCCCATCGGGGGCTCGCCCTAGGCTTCCGGCAGACCGGGCGGCCCCTGGTAGCCGATGCTCCTCCAGCCGGCCACGTCGCCGCCGTACATGCGGTAGGGGTGGGGGAAGAGGCGCAGGGAGCGGTCCTCCAGGGGCAGGTGGACGCGCTCGTGGTCCCGCGCCGCCGACAGGGTCATGGCCAGGGCGACCTCCAGCACGTGGAGATAGTCCTGGCCGCTGCAGGCGACCTCGCCGCCCTCCCTGGCGGCCTTCAGCAGGCGCTCGATGACGAGGGTGAAGGCGTCTTTCCGGGGACCGCCGTCGAGGAACTCCGGGAAGACCGGGGACTGCCTGGCGCCGGCGCCCTGGAGCAGCACCGGCCGCGGCGAGGCGAGGAAGGCGCGGCCCCGCTCTCCGGTGACGGAGACCGTGCAGGGCACCGGCCGGTCCGGCTCGGGCTCGGCGATCTCGCAGACGATGCCCCCCGACAGCCCCAGTCTCCCGTAGGCCGGGCAGTCGACCTCGTGGGGGGCCTCCGCCTCGGGGGAGGCGTAGGAGCCCACCGGCGGCAGGGTCCAGCCCTCGGCCCACTCCACCTCCATCCCCGTCAGGTGCCCCAGGACGATCAGGTTGGCGCAGCCGCCGCCGGAGACCTCCGTGGGCAGGCCGCCCGGGATCGCGGCGCCCGTGAGGGCGCCGATGTGGCCCTGGCGCACCCAGTCGGCCACCTCGGCCTGGTACGGCAGCTGCCAGTGGCTGGTGCCGCAGCCCAGGGCCGTGCCGCGCTCCCGGCAGACGCGGATCATCTCGTCCGCCTTGGAAAGCTGCGCCGCAATCGGCTTCTCGATCGACACCACGCGCACGCCGGCCTCGGCGCAGGCCAGCACCGCGGGGTGGGACCGGGCCACGGGCAAGATGGCGGAGACCACCTCCGGCACCTCGCGGCGCAGCAGCTCCTCCAGATCGTCGAAGGTGGCCGGCACGCCGTAGCGGTCGGCGAAGGCCTGGCGGCGGTCCTTCGCCCGGTCGACGAGGGCGATCACCTCGCAACCGGGATGGGCGGCGTAGGCGCGCAGGTAGAAGCGGCCCCAGGTGCCGGCGCCGCCCACGACGGCCACGCGTACGGGTCTGTCTTCGCTCACGGCGGACTCCTTGCCTGGATCGTTAACCGTACGGCTCCGCGGGGTGCTTCACAACGGGAACGCGCCGGGGTCAGGCCGCCGGCGGGCGTTCGTCCCGGGCGTCTCCGAGGACGCTCAGCATCGACCCGAGAACGACCAACGCCGCTCCGCAGAGACTCACCGCGCCGACGCTCTCCGGTTCCAGGAGGCCGGGCCTCACCTTGGAGAGGAGCCGCACGTTGGCCAGGACGAAGAGCGGCGTGAGGGCGATGAGCATGCCGACCCGGGAGGCCTCGACGCGGGCCAGGGCGGCGGCGAAGCCGAGGTAGGAGAGGACCGCCATCACCCCGGTGCTCAGCAGCAGGGCGAGCATCGGCCCTTCGAGGGCCAGCACCGCCGAGGGGGCGGCGGCGGGGGTCAGCAGGACGGCGCCGGCCAGGTAGACCAGCAGGAGCACGGCGTCGGAGCGCATGAACAGGAGCAACTGCTTCTGCCCCATCATGTAGAACCCCCACAGCAGGGCCGCGGCGGCGATGAGCACCACCCCCGTGCCCTGGCGGTCCACGTCGGCCAGGAGATCGTCGCGGCGGGGGCTGAAGAACAGGGCGAGACCGGCGAGGAGGAGGGCCACGCCCAGCCACTGCCGCCGCCGGAAGCGCTCGCCGAAGCACAGCATGCCGCCGAGGAGCATGAAGACCGGCGCCAGCTGGATGACGATCTGGGCGCTACCGGGCGAGATGAACTCCAGCCCCTTCTGGAAGGCGAGGTGATTGCCGGTGAGGCCGGCCACCGTCAGGATCAGCAGGGCGAGGGGGAGGCCGCGCAGACCGGCGGCGCCCCTGAGCGCCCTCGGCAGGGCCAGGGGCAGCAGCAGGAGGCCCGCCGCCAGGAAGCGGAACCAGGTCAGGGTCACCACGTCGACGTGGGGCAGCAGGATCTTCAGCGCCACCGGGAGGGTGCCCCACATCCAGGCGGTGAACAGGCCGAGGGCCAGGCCGAGGAGGGCGCTTCCGGAGGGGCGGTGCAACTCCATGGGCCGGTGGCGATCCTGAATCGGGTAGCAGGGGCCGCCCGGCGGCGCCGGGTTTGCCCCTCACCGGGGCATGATCGAGATTGCGCCGCTTTCGCCAGTGGCCGGGCCGCCCGGCGTCACACGGCGATTCGAGGCGATGGCAATCGATCTGGAAGGTTAGTCACCGCCGCCCGACAGGGCACCGTTCAGGCGGCAAGGGCCGGCAGAGAGAGGGAGATCAGGATGGATCTGGACCGATTCGAGGGGCTCTTTCCGGCGGCGATCACGCCGATGGACGGGGAAGGCCGGCTCGACGAGAGAGCCCTGGAGAGGGTGCTGGAGTTCAACCTGCGGGCGGGCGTGCAGGGATTCTGGCTCGCGGGCGGAACCGGCGAGAGCGTGCTCCTCGACGACGAGGAGAACATGCGCGTCGCCACCCTCGCCGCCGCCTGCACCTCCGGGCGCGCGGCGAGCATCATGCACGTGGGCACGCCCACCACCCGCCGCTCCGTCCGCCTCGCCGAGCATGCCGCCCGGGCCGGCGCCGACGCCATCTGCTGCGTCCCTCCCCTGTTCTACTCCCGCTCCGAAGACGAGATCGTCGAGCACTACCGGGCGGTGGGCGCCGCGGCGGGGCTGCCCCTGTTCCTCTACAACCTGCCGGGGATGACGGGGGTGGAGATCACCGTCGACCTGGCGCGCCGGATCCGGGACGAGGTGCCCCAGCTCGCCGGCCTCAAGCACTCCTCGGGGAACCAGCCGGTGGTGCACGACTTCGCGGAGATGGGCCTGCGCTGCTTCATCGGCAACAGCATGTCCATGCTGCCGGCCATGTCCATAGGCGCCGTGGGCTGTGTCGACGGCCCGCCGCTGATCGAGCCCGCGGTCTGGCTGGCGGTCCGGGACGCCTACCGCAAGGGCGACCTCCCCCGGGCCGAGGCCGCACAGCGCCGCGCCCGCGTACTGGTGCAGGCCGTCTTCGCCCTGGGCGGAGACCGCTACCTCGCTGCGATCAAGGCGGTCATGTCCCATCGCCTGGGCGTCGACTGCGGAGACCCGCGGCCTCCGGGACGGCCCCTGACCGACGAGGAGCGCCGCCGGGTGGTGGAGGCCGCCGAGTCCATGGGCCTGGGGCCGGTGCGGTCGTAGGGCGCGCCGGCGGCGGGAGGGGTCCGCGAGCCTGCGGAGCCGTGCGCCGCCCGCGCTACTGGAAGACGAGGAACCCGAACTCGTCGGGCGCGTGGCCGCCCCCGACGAAGGTGCGGACCCACTGGCTGTAATCGGCGCCGCGGTGGGAGCGCACGAAGTTGGCCCCCCACACGTCCCCGGGCCCCGGGCGCGGCAGCCAGGGCCCGCCGAACCGCAGGACGACCTCCGCCGACCACGCGTCGTCGAGGACGAAGGCGCCGACCTCGGCGTCGGCGTCCCAGGTCATGTCCTTCGTCGCCAGGCCGTCCTCGTGCGCGGCATCGGCGCGCACGCCGATGCTGTTGACGCCCATGTGGATGTAGCTGCGGTGGTCGAGGCTGGCGTCGAGGAAGATCTCGAGCACGTCCTCCCACCAGATCTGGCCGTCTTCCTCGCGGGTGTTCACCACGAGGCTGTCGGGGCTCTCGTCGTAACCGACGAAACCGATGAAGAGGGCGTCGTCGCTGCGGGCGAGGC
>JAJDTN010000060.1 GCA_022827165.1 Candidatus Latescibacterota bacterium | reverse complement strand
GTCGACGTGGACTGCACCACCTGCCCGTTGAGGCGGGTCGTCAGCTGCAGGTCCGAGGGGTCGAGGCCGGTGGCGATCCAGGGGCCCAGCGGCTTGAAGGTGTCGAAGCCCTTGCCGATGAGCAGGCAGCCGTTGGCCATCTCCGCCTTCTGGATGACGCGCTCGCTCACGTCATTGCCGATGGTGTACCCGAAGACGTGGTCGAGGGCCCGGTCGGCGGAGACGCGCCGGGCGGCGGCGCCGATGACGACGGCCAGCTCGCCCTCGTAGTGGACGACGCGGCCCTGCCTCGGGTAGACGATGTCGTCGCCGGGGTTGCAGACCGCCGTCGTCGGCAGGTGGAAGAGCATCGGCTGCTCCGGCTCGGGGAGACCGCTCTCGGCGGCGTGCTCGGCGTAGTTGAGGCCCACCCCGATGAGGCGCGGGTTCGCCACCGGCGCCAGCAGGCGCACGCCGGCGAGAGAGACCTGCTCTCCGGTGCGGTGCAGTCCGTCGTAGCCGGGACCCTCGAGCAGGTCCAGCGTGTCGTCGCCGGCGAGGACCCCGTAGCCCTCGCGGCCGTCGTGCTCGAAGCGGGCGATCCGCTCAGCCATCTGCTTCCACCTCCTCCTCGATGCGCCGGTGGTGTCCCGGCAGGTCGGCGGTCTCCGCCCCGCCGTCGTGGACGACCAGGCGCAGGCCGGATGCGAATTCGGAGCCGCGCTCCACGGTCACGGCCGCGGCGGCGCAGGGATTCACCGTCATGGTGCCCCATTCGGTGACGTACCAGGGGTGGCCGGCGGTGTCGCCGTGGGGCATGAGAGCCACGCCCGCGGTTCGTCCCCCGCCGGCGGGACCGGAGCAATCCACCCAGGCGGACACGCTCCCGCTCACGGCCGCGGGTCCGCGCCGCCCTGCCGAGTCCGTCACCTGCCCTCCGTGGCTCGGCCGCAGGCCCTCGGCCAGGCGCACGCCGAACCAGGCGTGGCGCGTGGGGCCGATCCGCAGATCCCACTCCGTGGGCGACAGGCGCGAGCGCACGTCGATGACGTTGGCCCCATCCAGGGGGCGCACGTCGATGACGCGCTCCTCGGTGGCCACGGCCCGCCCCTCGGGGGCGCCCCACTCCCGGGGCCCGCGCCACTGCAGCCGCCGGGTCAGCCGCAGGTATCCCTCGGCGCGCTCCTCGTGCTCCAGGCCGACGGCCTCGATGCGCCCGGGGGCCCGCCCCTGGAAGGTGTCGTTCACGTAGAAGTTGTAGGTCCCCGGCTCGTGGTCGCCGCCGGCGAAGGGCAGCTCCGCCACGACGCGGTCGGCGGCGATCCACACCGAGTTGTGGTGGGGGTGGTCGACGGGACTCTCGGAGGTGACGGGCACGCCGGAGGGGGTGTACACCGGATAGAGGTAGGCGCGGAAGGGGCCCTGGCTCAGGGAGAAGAGGTGGCGGCCCCGGCAGCGGACGTCGGTGCGGCGGCTGTGGGCGGAGGCCCCGGCGGGCAGGGCCACCGCCTCCTCGCCGACCGAGAACAACCTCATCCCCGCTCGACGCCCGCCTCGTCGAAGGCCCGGGTCATCGAGGCGTAGCTGGTTCGGGCGGCGGCTGCCGCGTCGTAGTCGTCCCGCCCCCAGATGCGGCCGCTCACCTCCAGGGTGAGGAAGCTCTCCCAGCCGCCCGCGGCCATGGCCTTCACGTAGGCCGCCGCGTCGAGGTCCCCCTCTCCGAGGAGCAGCAGGTCGAAGCGGCCGTCGCCGTGCCTGCGGGCGTCTGTGACGTGGGTGTGACCGGTGATCGGCAGCAGCCGCTCCACGGCCCCGGTCTCGTCCTCGCCCGCCAGGTAGAAGTGGACGATGTCGAAGTGCAGGCGCACCGCCGGGCTGCCGACGCTCTCGATCGCCCACAGGGCGCGCTCCGAGCGGTCGACGGCGGCGCCGCAGTGGGCCTCCCCGGCGAAGAGAAAGCCCTCTTCCCGCGCCAGCCGCCCGTAGTCGCCGAGCTGATCGACGATCCGGCCCTTCACGTCCTCCCACTGGTCGCTGCGGCCGCCGATGCCGAGGGCCACCACGGGCGCCGCGGCGCCCAGGTCGCGGGCGAGCCCGGCGCAGCGCCGCACGTGCTCCCGCGTGCGCCGGTGACCGTCCTCGTCCTCGGCGAGCACGTGGCCGAGGGTGAACACCGCCGGGATGCCGAGGCCCAGCCGCCGGAGCAGCTCGCGCAGTCTCCGCCGCCGGCCGGCGTCCATCTCCTCGGGCATGGAGGCGGCGTGGCGCGGGCCGGCGCAGACCTCGACCCCGTCGTAGCCGATCTCCGCCAGCAGCGGCGCCGCCTCCTCGAGGGGCATGTCCGGCATGGCGTAGGTGCCGTAGGCGATGCGCACGCGGCTCAGCCGCTTTCGTCGGCGCTCTCGAAGACGCCGCAGCGCAGCATGGCGGCCCCGTAGTAGGGGTTCATGATCTCACCCTCCGACTGGATCCAGCGGCCGCCCTCGTTGTCGAAGGCCATGGGGCAGAAGGCCACGCCCAGCCCCTCGGGCAGGGGCGACTCGATCAGCTTCGCCGACAGGTCCCGGAAGGCGAGACGCGCGCCGGCCAGGTCCGCGGCCTGCGCCGCCGACTCGGCCAGGGGGCGCAGGTCGCCGGTGGCGTGCCCGGCGAGGGCTGTCAGGGCCGCGGCGGCCTCGTCGAAGCGGTCGTGGGCGAGGGCGTCCTGGGCCCGCAGGTAGGCGCGGACCACGCCGGCGGGGCGGTCGTCGAAACGCTGCGGGTCGTACGCGGCCTCGGCCGGCGCGGCGGCGGGGGTCTCGGCGGCGGGCGGCTCCTCCACCGGCTCGGAAGCGCAGCCGGCAAGCAGGGAAACCGCGGCGATGGCGGCGAAGGCGGTCAGAGGGTTCGATCGTGTGCAACGCATGGTTCGCTCCTCAACTGTGGGCCAGGGGGAAGGTGCCCAGGTAGCCCCGGGGCCGCGACACGAACCAGACGCTCTCGTGCATCGGCGTCACCTGGTAGTGGCAGACCACGTTGGAGCGCTCCATGTCGTCGCGCTCCTTGGCTCCCTGGTGGGGGATGTGGCTCAGAAAGACGACGCAGTCGCCGGCCTTCGGGTAGAGGACCACGTGCTCCTGCGCCTCGCACCAGGCCTCGAACTTCGGCCGGTCCATCGGCTCCAGGTGGGGCGGCTCCGCGAGGTGGCCGTTCCTGATGAACTTGAGGTGCCCCTCGCCCGGGTCGTTGTCCTGCAGGTAGAAGGTGGTGTTCAGGCCCGCCGGCGGAACCGCCAGCCGCGCCCCCAGCCGCCGCCGCTCCCGCCAGTAGCCGTAGAAGTCCATGTGCCATTCCTGCACGTAGGCCCCGGGATTGATGTGGGCCCGGAAGCTGCGCAACTGGCACTGGGGCCCCATCATGCCTTCGAGCACGGGGCGCAGGCCGGGATGCGCCACCAGGGGGGCGAAGCTCTCCGGTTCGCGGTCGAGGAGGGTGTCGAACCACATGTTGCCGACCTCGTTCAGGCCCTCCTCCCAGCCCTGCTCGCGGGCGTGGTCGACGCGCTGCCGCACGTGGTCCGTCTCCTGCGGCGTGAGGACGCCCTCCAGGAGGAGGAATCCGTCGCGCTCCAGCTGGTCCAGCCGCTGGTCCAGCCCTTCCAAGGCTCGACTCCTGTCGGTGGGTCGGTACTGTCCCTGCCGACTGAATATAGCCGCGGGGAGGATCCTCCGTCAGGAGCCCGCCGGCAGGACCGATGGGTGCCGACAGGCGGTTGCACTCCCTTGGGATTCCATCACCAGGCAGATGGTGCGTCCCGGTGTTCCGCGGTCGGCCGGATCGTGCAGTTCCAATTCCTGGTGTCCATCGAAATGACCGGATGGCCCTGCTCATTGCGGGGGTTAGGGGAGCCGGGTATCTTGGGCTAGGGGTTGCCAAGGGGAAGGGGTTTCGGACGTGACCAAAGCAAGTCGGCTCCGTGGGCACCTCTGGATAGGGAGCGCCAAAAGATGCAGGCTCTGATGTCCTGCAAACGCGTCAAGGCCATGGTAGAGACCGCTGGAGCACGGACCACCGCTCAGGCGACAGCAGATCAGCACAGCAGGGACCGCGGCAGGATCGACTGAAGGACGCCATTGAACAACTGGGAGATGAGTCAGAGCCTGTCCGCGTGGGCGGAGCCCATGGGCTGGTTCATGGATCGTTTCCTCCCAAGGTCTCCAGTACCGAGAGCAATGGTCACGCAGCGCAAAGGGCGGCGAGGAAGGAAAAAGGTGCAAACGATAGCACCGACGGGACCCGAGGGGAGTGAGGAGTATCCGAGAGCCCCGGCGCCGGCACGGGAGTGCAAACGATCGTATGCCCTCCGTTCACAGGGCGGATGACAGACGGGAAGAGAGGCCAGACGGTCCTCCGGAAACAGCTTCCCTCTGCAAACGATGGCACCCATCCATCCGCGAAAGGGACGGGGGGGCAGGTGCCGCGGCGATCGACGGACATCGACGGCCGCCTCTGCCGAGGGTGGGGCGGCGGTTCCTTGACATCCATAGGCGGGCCCCTAGTTCCTTGGAACCCGAGTTGAGCCCTTGGGGACAAGGGCGGGTGCGCAGGTTCCGGCTTCCGGGCAGAGACCAATGGAATCGAAGCAGACGGGAAAGAAGCAAGTCACCATCAAGGATATCGCGCGGGAGTCCGGGATCTCGTACTCCACCGTCTCGCGGGCTCTCTCCCAGGATCCGAAGGTGTCGGCACTGGTGGCGGCCAAGACCAGAAAACTGGTGAAGAGGGTAGCTGCCGACATGGACTACAATCCCAATCTGATCGCCCAGGGTATCGTCAAGGGCCGGACGAGCACCATGGGCCTGCTCACCTACGAGATCTCGCGGGAGCCCTTCGGCCCCCAGGCCGATCACATTCTGAGAGCGGCTGAAAGACAGCGGTACCAGGTGCTGATCGCCATGTGTGTTCCCGGGAAGCACGGCAACGCCGACGTTCGGCAGATCAAGCAGCTCCTCTCCCGGCGGGTGGACGGTCTGTTCATCCATACCAGGGGAGAAGAAGGAGAGGGGGCGCGCATTCTGAGCGCCGTGGGGGGACGGGTTCCGGTGGTGACGTTCCATCACCCGATGCCGGACCTGAGTGGTGTCGTGCTGGACGAGAGGGCGGGATTCTACGAGGCCACGGAGCACTTGATCCGCCTGGGCCACCAGCAGGTCGGGTTCATCGGAGCGAGGTGGGACCGGGACAATACGGGCTCCGCCAAGGCCAAGGGGTACTGGCA
>JAJDTN010000139.1 GCA_022827165.1 Candidatus Latescibacterota bacterium | reverse complement strand
CGAGGCCCTCCGCAGCTCGTTGCGGCGAATGAGGGTCTGCCCCCAGCGGTCCGGAGCGGGGTCGGTGAAGGCATTGAACAGGGGCCGGTCGGTGTGGAACGGCCCGGGCCCCGCGGGGAGCACCGGGTCGAGACCGAAGGCGTCCCGGCGCTCCAGCCACGAACGGTCGTACTCGAAGGAGGCTGTCTGCCGGGCCCCTCGCGTCCGGGCCCACAGGGTGCCGACGGAGACGGTCTCACCGCCCCTGTCCATGTATACGAGGATCTCACGTTCCATGGCCGCCGTCCGACGGAGCCTCCCGTGCCGTACGGATGCGCCGCGGCAGCCGCTCCTCTTCGAGGCTCAGCCCGACCGGGTCCCGAGCCGCGTCCGCCAGGTCTCCCAGCCGGTCCGCCATACCGAGGACGAAGAGGACCGAGGCGTAGATGCCCATCGACACGCCCGGGTCCCCTTTCTCCACCCGCGCCAGGGTGGTGCGGCTGATGAAGGCGCGCTCCGCCATGAGCGCCACGGGGATCCGGCGGCGGCGCCGGGCCGCGGAGACATCCATGCCCAGTTTCTGCAGGGCCCGCCGCACGCCGGGGGGCAGCGCCTGTCGGGATCGGGAGGACTTCATGAACAGGAAAGAAGGCGTTAGAGTTCGAAAGGGCCAATTTATGATTCTTTACGGTCTCAGCCAAGAAGCTCCTTGGAGCCTGGCTCGGGGGCTGTGACGACAGGGCCTGCGGCTGCGAGGTTAGCTCCAGATCACTCCCGACTTTCCGGACCTTGTCCGGCGTCGAGGTCGATTTCCCCGTTACGATACTCCTCCAAGACCTGCCGCGGACTCCTCTCGGGCGACGCGAAGGGATCGACCACCCGCAGGCCGTCGAGTACCTGCCCGTGCTGGAGGTCCTCGGTCAGCAGCACGGGAGTCTCGCTCGCCTGTGCGGCGGCCACGATGAGCGCGTCCCACCAGGAGAGGCGGAAGCGCTCCTCGATGAGCCAGGCTCGCCGCAGGACGGCAAGATCAATCTGGATCGGCTGCCACTTGAGGTAGTCGAGAACGATGTCACGCGCCCGGGCGGGATCGAGGCTCAGCTGCCGGCCCCGGATCAAGGTCGCATAGAACTCCTGCAACACCTGAAAGCTCAGCCGCCCTATTCGCTGGCGCCAGAGCAGTGTGTGCCACGTCTCGGCCCGGGCCTGCT
Source organism: Candidatus Latescibacterota bacterium (assembly GCA_022827165.1). Next base: position 6,827 of record JAJDTN010000139.1, on the reverse strand, counting down.
TCACGGCATCCGAGCTGTCGTGCCGGTAGACCAGAACGTTGGTGTCAACGAAGACCGGGACGGTCATACAACTCCTCACGCGTCGGCCTGCGGCCCTCCGGCCACTTGAGTTTGCGGGGCTTTCGGGCCAGAGCCCGGCGCATCGCCGCATCGTACTCGTCTTCCTGGCGCCGCATTCGCTCGAGCAACTCGGCGATCCACCGGGAAACGCTGCGGTCGTCCTCGGCCGCCTTGACGCGCAACCAGCGGGCCAGATCCTCCGGCATGGCGATCGTCACGTTCTTCATTGGCGAGTCATCCCTCCCTTGAATGGCACGAAAATAAGGATACACGAGAATCGTGTCACCCGGTCAGGGCTCAGTCCGCCCGAAGCCCTTCGCCTCGATCAGGACGCGGTGCACGGGGGCGCTCCGGCTGGGATCGACAGGGGCCTCCGGGGCTTTGAAGTACCGGAGCCTGTCTCCGGCACCTCCGCCGGCCGGACTCACCCCCGCTCCGGCGGCCACCGCTCCAGGCCGCGGACCCGCTCCGCCAGCTCCCGCCAGCGGCGCGGGCGGTACGGCGGCACCTGGGTCTCGCGCAGGTCGAAGCCGAAGGCGCGCTTGCTGAGCACGATCAGCGGCGGTGACTGGATCCGCTTGAAGTAGCTGGTCCGCAGCTGCTCCTCCACCCACTCCAGGTCGTCGAGCCAGTCCCGGGGCGTGGGGAAGTAGTCGGCGAAGGTGCAGTCGCCGTCGCTCCCGCACCAGCCCAACTCGGCGAAGAGCCGCCCCTCCAGCAGCCACTGCATCAGGTCCGCCGGATGACGGCGGTACTCGATGAGCTGGCGCAGCACGGTGTCGTGATAGCCGTACTTGATGGGATCGCCCTTGCCGCGCGTAACGTCCTGCTCGGCGGACAGCTCGGCGCTGGGCACGGTGGAGCGGTCGAGGAGGTTCCGGGGGATCACCTCGCCGCCGTAGACCTCGGCGTTGAGGTACTCCCCGACCTCGTAGACCTGCACCTTGTAGAGATCGGCGATGGGCGCCGCGGCGCCGGCGAGGTCGCCGTAGAGGGTGGTGTAGCCGAGGGCCATCTCGGTCTTGTTGCCGTTGTTGGTGAACAACAGGCCGTGCCTGGCGGCGAGGCCGGAGAGCACGTCGGAGCCGCGGATGCGCGCCTGCAGGTTCTCGTCCACGAGCTGGCTGTAGTCGCCGGCCGAGCGCGGGAAGACCGCCTCGCGCACGACCTTGGAGACGGCGCCGTAGAGCTCCTCGATGGGCACGCTCAGGTAGTCGAGACCCAGTCTCTCCGCCAGGCCCTTGGCGTTGCCGCGGGTCACGGCGGCGTTGAAGCGGGTGGGCATGTTGACGGCGAAGACTCGTTCGCTGCCGAAGGCGCGCTCCAGGAGACAGGCGACGACGCTGGAGTCGATCCCGCCCGACAGCCCCACGAGCCAGCGGTTGGCGCCGCCGCGGATGTGGTCGAGGTGGCGCAGTCCGGTGAGCACGGCGCCGTACACGGCCTCCACCTCGCGCGGCGCGGCGGGAGGCACCGGGACCATCGTGGGTGAGTCCGCCTCCAGCTCCCGCGACGCCGATGCCGCAGGCGGCACCGAGACCGCGGGGACCGCCTCCACCTCCCGAGACGCGCCGGCCGAAGGCTGCACCGAGACCGCGGACGAGGCATCCGCCGCGGCCTCGATCCGAGGCGGCTCCCCGCCGCCGGCGAAGACCAGCTCCTCGCGCCAGGGACGGGCCCGGGCGGCGATGGCGCCGTCGGGCTCGTAGGCGGTGGTGTCGCCGTCGAAGACGAGGATGTTCTTGCCGTTGTTCTGGGCGCCCACGTGGTTCACGTACAAGAAGGGCAGGGGCGACTGCCGCAGGATCTCCCGCACCGTGCGGTTGCGCTTGTCGTTCTTCTGCCACGTCCACGGCGACGAGGAGAGGTTGAAGACCGCCTCGGCGCCGGCGGCGGCGTAGCGCGAGAGGGTGTCGAGGACGGCGTCGTCCCAGCGGTAGTCGGCGCACCAGATGTCCTCGCACAGCTGCGCCCCGAAGCGGAAGCGCCCGCCCCCGCGGCGCGGCACCTCGAAGGGCACCGTCCACTCGGACAGAGGCCGCCCCTGCTCGGCGGCCAGCTTGCGCACCGAGTAGAAGTGCCGGTCGTCGTCGAAGAACCGGTAGTTGGGGTGCAGGGTCTTGGGCTGGCAGCCGGCCGGCAGGCCCGGCGGCAGGCCCGGGCGCTCGACCCAGGTGCCGTCGTGGCAGACGCGCGCCGTGTTGTACTTGCGCGGGCGCCCGTCCTCCCCGAGGGCGCCGGGGTCGCGGACGACGTTGCCGAAGAGGACGGTCACGCCGTCGCCGGCGGCGCGCACCTCCTCGCTGAAGGCGGCCCAGTCCTCGACCAGGGCGTCCACCTCCCAGAGGTCGCCGACGATGTACCCGGAGAGGCACATCTCCGGGAAGGCGACGATCTCGGCGCCGCCCTCCCGGGCCTGGGCGATCAGCCTTTGAACGCGGCGGGCGTTGGCCTCCGGCCGCCCCGGCAGCACCTCCATCTGCGCCAGGGCGATGCGCGGCAGCTGCTGGAGGCGGGACATGCCGCGGCCGGTCCGCCTAGCCGGCGGCCACCGCCTCGCTGCGGCGGGCGGCGCGGATGCACTCGCCGAGCAGCAGGATGCCCTCGCGGACGCTGTCCGCCGGCGCCTGTCCGAAGGCGAGACGGATGTTCGGCACATCCTCGCCGCGCACGTGGAAGCCGCGGCCCCGGGCGAAGCGGACGCCGCGCTCGTCGGCCAGCTCCTGCAGGCGGTCGAGGTCGAGGTCGTCGGGCAGCCGCACCCAGATGAACAGCCCGCCCACGGGCCGCGACCACGTGCAGATGTCGCCGACGCTCTCCTGCAGGCCGGCGAAGACGTCGTCCCGCTTGCGCTTCAGGGCGGCGTTGGTGCGCTCGCAGTGCTCCCAGAGCCGGCCGCGGAAGAACTCGGCCAGCACCGACGCGGCGAGCAGGCTGTTGCCGCCGTCGTAGCGCCGGTCGAGGACGCGCTGCAGCATCGGCGGCTGCGCCAGGATGTAGCCCATGCGCACGCCGGGGCCCAGGATCTTCGAGAGGGAGCAGATGTAGATGTGGTCGGCCTCGGGGTCGAGAGCGTAGAGGGCGGGCGGCTTCGGCCCCTCGAAGTGGACGTCGCCGTAGCAGTTGTCCTCCACCAGGGGCACCCCGTGGCGGCGGGCCACCTCGATCAGCTCCAGGCGGCGGGCCCTCGGCATGACCGCCCCGGTGGGGTTCTGGTAGGTGGGCAGGGCATAGACGAAGCACGCCGGCGTGCCGGCCCGCTCCAGCTCGTGCAGCCTGTCGTCGAGGGCGTCGGCGCGCAGGCCCTCCTCGTCGAGGGCGACGCCCTCCAGGCGCAGGCCGAGACGGCGGTAGGCGCCGATGGTGCCCGAGTAGGTCAGCTCCTCGCAGACGACGACGTTGTCGCCGCCGCCGGTGAGGGCTTCGGCCACCAGGGTCACCGCCTGCATGGAGCCGTTCATGAGGGAGATGTGGTTGGGCGATACCTCGATCCCCTCGCGGTCGGACTCGCGGGCCGCCATGACCTCGCGCAGGCCAGGATGGCCGAGGTCGCCGGGGTAGAGGGTGAAGCCCTCGCCCACGCCGGAGATCCCCCGGGCCGCGGCCTCGGCCAGCTCCGCCACGGGAAAGGTCTCGGGGTTCGTGCAGCCGCCGCCGAAGTCGTAAACGCCACTCATCTGGAGATCTCCTGTCTCAGGTCAGCTCGAGCAACTCGAGCCGTGGATTGTCGGTGCGGCCGGGGCGCCGGCCGCGCTTGGCCACGGGGAGGCCGTCCACCTCCTTCACGTCGGCGGTGAAGTCGACGGCCGGGGCGCCGCTGATGGCGCTGCCGACGCCGTACCCGTCCACCGGGGCGCCGGCCTCCCGGAAGGCGCGGATGCGCTCCGGCGTGACGCCGCCGGAGACGAGGATCCTCACGCCGCCGTGACCGCCTTCGTCGAGGCGCGACCGCACGCGGGCCACCAGCTCCGGCGTGACCCCGCCCAACTCGGAGGGCGTGTCGAGACGCACCGCCCACAGCCGCTCCCCCATGGCCCCGGCGACCCTGACGCTCTCCTCGGCCTCGTCGAGGAAGGTGTCCACCAGGACGGTGCGCCCTACCGCCGCTTCGATGTGCCGGTCGAAGGCGAGGGCCGCCTCGAGGGTGTCGCCGAAGAGCAGCACCAGGGCGTGGGGCAGGGTGCCCGTCGCCTCCAGCCCCGAGAGCGCGGCGCCCGCCGGCGTGGCGCAGCCGCTGCAGCCGCCGACGACGGCGGCGTACTCCAGGCGGGGGCTGACGTCGGGATGGACGTGGCGGGCCCCGAAGTGGACCACGGGATCGTCTCCGGCCGCGGCGACGCAGGCCGCCGCCGCCGTGGCCCATCCCGTCTCGCTGGCCAGGGCGCCGAGGAGGGCCGTCTCGTAGAGACCGAAGGCGCGGTACGGACCGGCGACGCGCAGAACCACCTCTCCCGGCTCGAACCAACAGCCCTCCGGCAGTCGCTCCACGGAAGCCGCCGAGGCCCCGGCCAGGGCGCTGCGCAGCAACTGCTCCACCTCGCGCATGCCGCACAGCAGCGCCCGCCGGCGGGCGAAGACCTCGATCACCGCCGCCGGGTCCCGGCCCTCGGCCTCGAGGACCTGGCGCGAGCGCAGGAAGTAGACGTCGGCGTTCTCTCCCGTCAGAGTCGCCGGGGACGGCTCGAACCCCGGGGGGGCGGCCGGCATGGTCAGCGGTTGGTGACCCGGGCGCCGAGGATCTTCTCCATGTGATCCAGGGCCCACTCGTGCTGCCGCGGGTCGAAGCTGGCCACGCAGTCGGCGGGCACCTCGACCTCGTAGTCGCGGTTGCGCAGACCGGCCACCGTGTGCAGCACGCAGATGTCGGTGCAGTCCCCCATGACCACCACCCGCTCGGGGCCCAACTGTTCGAGCTGCTCGGCCAGATCGGTCTCGAAGAACGCGGAGTAGCGGCGCTTGACCACGCGCCTCGCTTCGGAGGCCAGGTCGGCGAGCTCGTCGATGATCTCCTCCTCGCCCGAGCCGGCCACGCAGTGGGGCGGGAACATCTTGAACTCGGCGTCATCGGGCTCGTGGGTGTCCTGGGTGAAGAACAGGGCAGCGCCGGCGGCCTTCTCGCGCTCGACGCGGGCGCGCACCGGCGAGATGATCTGCCGCGCTCCCTCGCCGCAGAACAGGGTGCCTCCGGGCTCCATGAAGCCCTTCTGCATGTCGACGACGATCACCGCGGTGGCCATGGGTGGTTCCTCCTGCGCCGCTAAGTTACGGCGGCCCTGCCCGGAGGGAAACGCGCCCCGGGGCCGGTCCTCCCGCCCGGCGTCTTGACCGACCGACGAGAAGGGCGCCGATTACGGCGGAAACGACCGCGCCCGCAGCGAGGGGATGGCGATGAGCACCGAGTTGTATCCCGGCAAGCACCTCTTGGTCGACGACTTCCGCATCCAGGAGATGCGCGCCGCCCGCCGCGTGTTGCACCAGCCGGTGAAGCACGCGCACAACCCGGTCCTGGGGACGGAGCGCCCCTGGGAGGAAACAGCGGTCCACGCCGGTCACTTCCTCCACGACGGGGACCGCGGCTGTTTCCGCCTGTGGTACACCTCCCAGGCCGGCACCGTCATCGGCACGCGCGTGCTGGTCCGCGACAATCCTCCCAAGGAGGTCCGGGAGTCCCACATCTGCCATGCCGAGTCCGCCGACGGCGTCCACTGGGACCGCCCGGACCTGGGGATCACCGCCCAAGAGAGGTATCCCGGCAACAACATCGTCATCCCCTCCATGCGCCCGCCCGGCCGCGCCGAGTTGTCGCACTTGGTGGACGACCCCGCCGACCCCGACCCGGAACAGCGCTTCCGCATGATCTACCTCGACCAGGCCGAGGACGGAGCCCCCGGCGGCGGCCTGGCGCCGGATCAGAAGCTCCGCCTCCACGCCCACTCGGCCGACGGCATCCACTGGACCCGCACGCCGCGGCAGCAGGAAGGTCCCTCCCGTCTCTTCGGCGTCCTCGCCTACCTCGACGAGGAGCCGCGGGGAGAGCTGCGGCCCGAGGCCCGCTACATCCTCTACGGCCAGCGCGGCTCCCCCTGGAAGACGCGCCAGATCGGGCGGCGGGACAGCGACGACTTCGTCCACTGGAGCGACAACCGCCCCGTCCTGGAAAGCCGCCTCGGCGATACCCCCGGCCTGGAGTTCTACTACCTGCGCGGAGCGGTGCGGAACCAGACCTACGCCGGCCTTCACCTCGGCATGCTCGGCGCCTACCACGCCGACCTGCGGCGCAAGTACGACCCGGCGCGCAACGACGGCGTCACCGACTGCCAGCTGGCCTGGAGCCGCGACTCGGTCCGCTGGGAGCGCTGGCCCGCGCCCTTCATCCCGCGCGGCGAGCCGGGCGCCTTCGACTGGGGCGGCGTCTACTGCGAGTACCCCGCCATCGCGGAGGACCGTCTCTATTTCCTGTACACCGGCGGCAGCACCTGGCACGGACAGCGGGGCACGTCCACCCTCGGCCTGGCCACGCTGCGGCTGGACGGCTTCGTCTCCGTGCAGAGCGAGGGTTTCACGGAAGGGGTGGTGGTCACGCGCCCCCATCACTGGCGGGCCCGCGAGCTGCGGGTCAACGTGCAGTCGCTGACCGGCGGCCTCAAGGCGCAGCTCGAGGACGAGACGGGCCGCGCCTTCGACGGCTTCTCCACCGGCGAGGTGGAGCCCGTCCGCGCCGACGCCGTGGACGCAGCGGTGACCTGGAAGGGAAAGGCCCGCGACCT
>JAJDTN010000341.1 GCA_022827165.1 Candidatus Latescibacterota bacterium | reverse complement strand
CGTGCGTTCCCTGAGCGATGTCCGGGAGAGTGTGCTGCGGGAGTTGCGCTCCAAGGCCGGGCTGGCGCAGGACGCCTTCGACCGCGTCATGCAGGGCCGCGCCCAGCTCCTGGCCGCCTATGTGGAGGAAGGCGGCATGGACCCGCGCCGGTACGCGGGCTTTTCCGAGATCGCCCAGATCTTCGTCGTCGATGCCGCCGGCGTGCTGCGTCACCCATCGGTCCGGCCTCTGAGCCTGCAGGAGCCCCGGGCGGCCTTCGCGGCACAGATGGAGAAAGCCGGAGAACGCGAGTTCGGCCGCCGGGACCTGGCCGGCGCCGCAAGGCTCTACGACCAGGCCTGGAAGGAGGCCCTCAGTCCCGCGGAGGAGGCCGAAGCCCTCAACGCCCTCTCCCGCTGCGCTCTCGAAGGGAAGGACGAGGTCACGGCCGAGGAGGCGCACCGAAGGCTGGTGGCCCTCCACGGCCAGGTCTTCGACGCCGACGGGGCCCATCCCGTCACTCTGAGCCATCTGCGCCTGGGCCGCCATGCGGCGCCGCCGCGGGCCCAGGCGAGTCTGATGGCCTGGACAGAGGCCCTGCTCCAGGGCCGCTATCCCCTCTACGCCGGCTGCGGGCAGGCCCTGCAGGAGGTCCGCGCCCCGGCCGAGGGCCGGCTGGCGGAAATGGAGGACCGCCCCGATCTCCTGGAGAGGTTGAGCCTGATCGAGGAGGCCATGGACTTCGCGCTGAACTTCGGCCCGGTGGTCGAGGCCCGGTGGGCTGCCGGCCGGGAGCGGGGCTACATATCCGGGGCGGGTGACGACGGGACGAGTTTCCTCATGCTCCTGGATGCGGTCGAAGGAGGCGGCGCGGCGGGCATCCTCTTCGACTGGGAGGCGCTCACCGGCCTGGTGCGGGAGCAGGTGGCGGGCCTGGAGGACCGGGGGTATGCCCTCGCTCTCTTCGACGCCGACGCGGAACCCGCCTTTGCGGCCCTCCATCGGGAGACGATCCACGAGACCGGACCGGCCAGCCGCTGGATGGACCGGGTGCGGGTCGGCATCTGGGCGCCCGACACCACCGCGGCCACCGGCTACTATCACACGCGCAACTGGCTGGTGGGGGGCGGCATCTTCGCCCTGGCCGTATCCGTGGTCCTGGGAGGGCTCCTTATCCTGCGGGACGCGGGACGAGAGGTGCAGGTGGCCCGCCTGCGGTCGGAGTTCGTCGCCAATGTGTCGCACGAGCTGCGCACCCCGCTCACCACGATCCGCATGTACGCCGAGACCCTGCTCCTGGGCCGCCACCGGTCGGACCAGCAAATGCGGGACTACCTGACCACCCTCCTGCACGAGAGCCGGCGCCTCTCCCGCCTGGTGGACAATGTCCTCGACTTCGCCCGCATCGAGCGCGGCGACCGGACCTACCAGCGCCGGCCCTGCGACCTGGGGGAGGCGGCCCGGGCGGCCCTGGAGACATTCAGCGGACTGTTCGCCGCCGAGGGCTTCGAGGTGGAGAAGGCGATCGCCGGGCCGCTGCCCCCGGTACTGGCCGACCAGGAAGCGGTGGAAGGCGCGGTGGCCAATATCCTGGGCAACGCCGTCAAGTACTCGCCCGGGACGAAGGCCGTCCGCGTGGCCGTGGAGCAGCGCGAAGCCGAGGTGATGGTGGAGGTGGCCGACCGCGGCATCGGCCTCCCCGCGGGCGAGGAGGAGCGCATCTTCGAGCAGTTCCACCGGGGGGCCAACGCGGCCAGCACGGCGGGGACGGGCCTGGGGTTGTCCCTGGTCCGGAACGTGGTCGAGGCGCACAGAGGCCGGGTGGAGGCCGCCAACCGGCCGGGCGGAGGCAGCGTCTTCCGCCTGTACTTCCCGCTCCACGACGGGGACACGGACCATGCCTAGAATCCTGGTCGTCGAGGACGAGGCGGCGATCGCCCGGGTGCTGGTGGACAACCTGGTCTACGAGGGCCACGAGGCCGAGGCGGTCGCCGACGGCGCCGAGGGGCTGGAGCGGGCCCTGGCCATCAAGCCGGACTTGATTCTTCTCGACGTGGTCCTGCCCACCATGGATGGATACGAGGTCTGCCGCCGCCTGCGCGCCCGGGGATCGGCGACGCCCATCATCATGCTCACGGCCCGCGGCGAGGAGGTGGACAAGGTCCTGGGCCTGGAGCTGGGCGCCGACGACTACGTCACCAAGCCGGTGGGGGTCCGCGAGCTTATGGCCCGCATCAAGGCGGTGCTGCGACGGGGCGAGCCGGCGGCCGCGGCCGGGGGGGTGCTGGAGTTCGGACCGGCGCGGATCGACTTCGACCGCCACGAGGCGACCGTGGAGGGCCAAGCGGTGCACCTGTCCCCAAAGGCCTTCGGGGTGCTCCGCCTTCTGTGGGAGAGCGGGGGCCGCACCCTGACGAGGGCGCAGATCCTCGAGCGGGTTTGGGGGTACGAGGTCTACCCCACCACGCGAACGGTGGACAACCACATCGCCGAACTGCGGAGCCGCCTGGAGCCCGACCCGTCGCACCCGCGCCACCTGCTCACGGTACACGGGGTGGGGTACCGCTTCGTGGAGTGATGCCTCGGCCGCCAGGCCCGGCAGTACAACCTTTTTGCACCTCCATGACATATCCGTGACAACCCGGATCGCCCCGGTCCGCAGGTTTGCGGGTGAGCCTGACGACGCGCATCCGCCCACCCGAACCCGGAGGTCCACCATGAGACGTCTCTTGCCGATTCTCCTCGGCCTGCTCTTGACCGCCGACTGCGTGCCGGCCGGTACCGCGCAGGAGCACTATCAGGCGGCCCTCATGCAGGAGAAGGGCAAGGGCGATCTCGAGAAAGCCATCCGCGAGTACGAGGACGTAATCGGGTCCCATGAGGAGGGCGAGGAGGGAACCGACAGCCTGGCGGCCCGGGCGAAGCTGCGCATCTGGCTTTGCCAGAAGAAGCTGGGCCTGGCCCGGGCGCGCCGGACCTACGAGGCCGTGATCGAAGAGTACCGGGAGGAGCCGCAGGCAAAGATCGAAGTGGCGCGCAACCTGAGATCCGCTCGGCGCCGGCAGGTCGTCGACTCCCTGGCCCTTCCCAAGAAGCTCAAGGATCTCCTGGGGCAGGCAGCGGCAGATTCTCTCCTCCAGGAGATCCAGCAACTTCAGATCGAAGCCCGGCAGCATCCGGAAGGGGTCAGTCCCCAGATTCGGGTCATCAGGGGTTCTCCCCGGATCTCACCCACCTCCGATCAGCGATACCACGAGTACGCCAATACGCCCGCGGTGGTACCCTACTCCTATGAGGAGGTGGCCGAGGTGCCCTTGCACTGGAAGTTCCGTCTCGAGGGGGACGGCCCGCATCCGCAACGCCAGGCCTACTCCGCCCCGGACTTCGATGACACGGACTGGGCTACCATCTCCATCGGACGGGCCTGGGAAGACCAGGGATATGCCGGTTACGACGCGGGGGCCTGGTATCGCACCACCATCACCGTGGCCGCCGACTCCGCGCGGCCGGTGCTCATGGCTTTCGGCGGCGTGGACATGGACGCCTTCGTGTATGTCAACGGCCGGCTTGCCGGCCAGCACCACGTGTGGGACCTCCCGTTCATCCTCGACATCAGCGACTACGTGGTGCGCAACGGCGAGAATGTCATCGCCCTGTATGTGTACGACGGGAGGCGCATGGGAGGTGTGTACGGCCTGATCAACGTGCATCAGCCCACGGAGGGGATAGATGTCGGCGACTACGCTGCCAATCGGGGTGGACGCTTGCACCTGGTGTACAGAGAAGCCGACTGGCCGGACTTCCTCTTCATCAGCGCCGGGGGGTATGAGAAGTTCGCGAACCGCCCCCCGCGGGTCCCCTATCCCCACCAGGTGGTGGCGGAGGTGCCCATGGAGTGGAGATTCCGGCTCGACGTGGGGGCGATGAACCCTCAGCGGCGGCGCCAGTACGCCGACCCGGACTACGACGATTCGCAGTGGACGCATATCAGCATCGGACAGGCCTGGGAGGACCAGGGCTACCCATACGACGAGGGGGCCTGGTACCGGACCCGGTTCGAGGTGGACGCGGAGGAGGGCCGGCCCGTGCATCTGGCTTTCGGCGGGGTGGACAGAGTTGCCTATGTATACGTCAACGGCCATCTGGTCGGTCAGCACCACGTGCGGGACCGGCCGTTCATCCTCGATGTCAGCAGCCAGGTGGTGCGCGACGGCGAGAATACGGTGGCGATCTACGTGTACGACGGAGCGGACATGGGAGGTGTGTACGGCCTGATCCAGGTACTCCAGCCCACCGGTGAAGAGAACCTCGACCGCTACCTGGTCAATCGCGGCGGCGAGGTGAAACGGAGCTTCTGGAGCCGCTTCTTCTAGAGCGTCCGCCCGTTCAGTCGAAACCGCGCACGGCCGATGCCGACTGCAGAAGGTCCGGATAGTCCTCGGCGAACTGCTCCGGGACTCCCGTCATGCCATGGTCGATCGCGGCGAAGATCCGGCTCACGGACTCTTGCCCGCACGGGGGTGACCGGCGATAATGGCCCACCCCCGATCCCGATCCGAGGCCCCATGGAAGACCACTCCACACTCAAGCAACTGCTCGCCCGCGACCGCATCCTGGTCGCCCCGTGCTGCTACGACATGATATCGGCGCGCCTCATCGAGCGGGCCGGCTTCGAGGCCGTCTATCTCGGCGGCTACGCTCACGTGGCGTCCCACGTCGGGCTGCCCGACGCCGGGCTGGCCACATTCTCCGAGATGCTGGAGCGGGTCCACAATCTGGTCCGCTGTGTCGGCATTCCCGTCCTCGCCGACGGCGACACCGGGTACGGGAACGCCCTGAACATGCGCCGCACCGTCCAGGAGTACGAGCAGGCCGGCGCCCAGGCGATCCAGATCGAGGACCAGGAGATGCCGAAGAAGTGCGGCCACACTCCCGGCAAACGGCTGATCGAGGCGGAGGAGATGGCCCTCAAGGTCGAGGCGGCCGCCCACTCCCGGCGCAGCGACGACTTCCTGATCGTCGCGCGGACCGACGCCATCGCCGTCATGGGGCTGGAGGAGGCAGTGAAGCGCGGCAAGCTCTACGAGAAAGCGGGAGCCGATGTCGTATTTCTCGAGGCGCCGAGAACGGTGGAGGAGCTGAAGGCCGCGGCCGGCTCCTTCGGCGTCCCGACCATGGCCAACCTGATCGAGGGCGGGAAGACGCCCTTCCTCTCGACGGCGGAGCTCCAGGAGCTGGGGTTCAAGATCGCGGCGTATCCGCACTCCCTGATTCTCGGTTGCATCCGCTCGATCCAGAAGACGCTCAGGGCGCTCAAGGAGGATGGAACGACGCGGGCGGTGGCCGCGGAGATGTCGGATTTCGCGGAGCTGGACGAGCTGATCGGCTTTCCCGAGGCGCGGGCCTGGGAGGCGAGGTACACGCCCAGGGAGGGCTGATCCCTTCTGGGGGCGGCGCGGGCGGCTCCGGCCGCGCCTTCGCGGCGCGTACGCCGGGCATCGTTGGGGGATCTGTCTCCTGAGGGCGGATTCCTTGGGTTGGCGAGCCCCTCGCTGCGCTCGGGTCTCCGGGCCTTCCGGATGAGCACAGTTGTGACCCCGGCCCGGCGTAGTGCGCCGCTCGGCGCGGCCTGCGCCGCCGTCACCGCCCCGGGGCGTCGAATCCGTAGGCGTAGAGCCGGGCCCTTCCATACAGCCAGAACTTCAGCCGGAAACGCTGCTCCCCCACGTCGCGGAGCCCGCCCCCACGCCAGCGCACTTCCTCGCGCCAGCCGTCGGTGCACAGGTCCCGGCAGTCCTCCCGCCGGAAGCCCTCCAGGGGCTCCAGGGTCTCGGCGTCCAGCACTTCCACCTCCACCCAGCTGCGGTTCTGGCGCACCTCTCCCACGTTGACCGTCAGCGCCGTCCATGGGTCGGTCCGCTCCACGGGAGCGGTGACCGCCCAGCCGGGCACCTCCCGGTCGGCCGACTCCAGGCAGGTCCACCCGTCCTCCCGCAGGGTGGCCAGTCCCAGCCGCGACAGGCGGACCTGGCCGGTGCTCCCGTAGGGGTAGACCGACGGAGTGTTCTCTCCGGGCCAACTGGTCCACTCCTCGCCGTTGCCGCCGTAGAAGAGGTGGATCACGCCGTCCTTGATGGCCGGCTTGTCGGCGATCACCAGCAGGCCGCTGTCCCACTCCTGGGTGCCCCCGCGCGGGATCAGCGGCTGATGTCGGTCGACCCGCTCGAAGCGCTCGCCGTCGGCGCTGACCGCCAGGCGCACGTCGGCGTAGTAGGTGCCGTAGACGCCGTAGCCGTTCGGCACGTACCAGCCGAACTCGTAGGGCATGGCCCAGGCGCCGCCGTAGGGCGCCAGCATGACGTGATGGTTCTCGTACTCGAAGCCGTCTGCGGGGGAGAGGATGGGGTTGTGGTCCGCTTCCCGCAGATCCTCCATGTCCGGCCCCCAGGTGAGGAACTTGGCGCGGCCCCCTTCCTTGTCCGGCTTGTCCATGGGCACCAGGGCCTGCCACACCAGCTTGAACCGCCGCGAGGGATCCGGCTCCTGGTCGTCGCGGATCAGCGCGCCGGGGTCGCCGTAGGCCAGGGAACGGTCCCGCCAGTCGGGCTGGCGCAGGCCCGGTCCCTCGGTCCAGTGGATGCCGTCCGGCGAGTAGTTCAGCCGCATGCCGCGGTTCTCGCCCGCCGCCACGGCGCCGTCGGTGCGCGGCCGCGGCCCTCGCAGGATCATCTTGTAGCGCCGGGCCGGGTCCGGCTCGGCCGGGTCCTTGATCACGGGGCCGTAGCCCATGACGACGATGTTGTTGTCGCGGGAGCCGCGGAACTCGTGCAGCCCCAGCCGCGGCTTCTCCCAGGTCACGCCGTCGGTGCTGGTGGCGTAGCCGACCGCGGTCCAGCGTTCCGGCGCGATGTCGGAGCCGGAGTACCAGGCCTTGAAGACGCGGTCCTCCTCGTCCCAGATGACCGTCGGCGACGACCACGGCCGGGCCTGGGCGGCGTCCCACTCGTGCATGTCCCCCAGGGGCAGGACCGGGTTGTTGGGGTGCTTCTCGGCCTCGCAGACGCGGCGGACGACGTGGTGGGTCTGTTCGATTCCGTTCAGAAGCAGGAAGCCGTCGCGGCGGCCGGCGGAGGTATCCATGGTGTCCTTTCAGTTGAGGAGCAGGTCGGTGACCGGGAGTGCGAGCACGCGGGAGCTGAGCGCATGGGGCTCGGAACAGCCGCAAGCTAGAACCCCGAACGGCGCCTCCGGATAGCTGTCGAGAAACGCTTCGAGGCCTCGGGCGTCGTCTCCCCTTGGCCGAGCGGTCGTCTTGACTTCGAGCGGCAGGGGCGTGCGGCCGGACTCCAGGACGAAGTCCACCTCCTCCCCGGCGGCGGTGCGCCAGTGGCAGAGGGAGATCCGCGGCACCTGAAGCGACGCGAAGGCCAGGAGGTGAATGCACACCCAGTTCTCCAGCCAGGCCCCCCACTCCCGGCTTTCCTGCAGCGCTTCCGCGTCGAAGATGCCGGCGAGGTGCGCGGCGAGCCCGGTGTCGGACCAGAACAGCTTCGGCGCCTTGACGAGACGCTTGCCGCGATTGACCGAGTATGGGGGGATTCGCAGCAACTGGAAGGAGACCTCGAGGGTTCCCAGGTACCGCCGTGCCGTGGCCGCCGAGAGACCGGCGTCGCGAGAGAGGGAGGCCGCATTGGCGAGACGTCCGTTGTGGCCGGCGACGATCTGCATGAGACTGCGAAAGTCGACGAGGTTGTCCGTTGCCGACAGGTCGCGCAGGTCGCGCTCGAGATAGGTCTGCATGTAACCGTCGAACCACCGGGTCCGGAACTCCGCATCCGGGCTCAGGCTCGGAACGGGATAGCCTCCGGCCATGATCGCCTCCCGCAAAGGGCGGGAGGGCGGGGGGGCCCGCTCGAGCCCGGAGAGGACGGCCTCGAGGGACCGCTCGCCCACCAGGAGGGAGAGATTCCTTCCGAACTCGCGGCCCTCAACCTCGGCCCAGGTCAGTCCCGGCAGCTGGAAATACACGGCGCGACCCGCAAGGCTCTCCGACACCCGGCGCATGAGAAGCAGATTGGCGGAGCCGGTGAGAAGGAATCGGCCGGCCCGGCGGTCGGCGTCCACCGCCCGCTTGACCGCGAGCAGGAGATCCGGCTCCCTCTGAACCTCGTCGATGGTGACGCGGTTGCGGCCGATGAACAAGGCGTCGGGATCCCGTTGCGCCACCTCGCGGGTCTGGAAGTCATCGAGGGTGAGGTAGACTCGTTCCCGGGAGACCTCGGGGAGGGTGGCGATTGTCGTCTTGCCCGTTTGACGCGCCCCCTGCAACACGACGACCGGGTGTTGGCCGAGGGTGTGGGCGAGGGCGGAGGTCTGATACCTCGAAACGGTCTTGTGCAAATCGATCATGCCTTGA
This sequence comes from Candidatus Latescibacterota bacterium, assembly GCA_022827165.1. The sequence continues at coordinate 6,638 of JAJDTN010000341.1, read as the reverse complement.
TGGATAATCCGTCACGGAATGATTGTCAAGCGGCCAGGGCCTGGAGTCATTGGGGGTAGGGAACTCCCGCGAGGGGGCGGCGTCGGCGGCTCCGGCCGCGCCTTCGACGGCGCGTACGCCGGGCATGGTTGGGGGAGCTATCGCCAGGGGCGGATTCGGTGGGTTGGCGAGCCCCTCGCTGCGCTCGGGTCTCTGGGCCTCCGGGATGAGGACAGTTGTTGACCCCCCCGGCGTAATGCGCCGCTCGGCGCGGCCTGCGCCGCCGACACCGCCCTGGGGAACCTGACCCGGGGGGCCAGTCACCACCCGCCTTGTGTTTGCGGGGTGGCGCCTGCAGGGGACCTGAACCGGCGGTCAGTCCGGCGCCACGCCATGGGCCTTGCGCAGGTTCGTGGGGCGGGCGGCAACCCGACTCCAGCTCGTCGTAGAAGCCGAACTCCGGGTCTCCCCGAGGCCGAGGCTGGCCGGGTCGCGGGCCGGGATCACGTATACCGCTTGCTCGGTCCGGCGGCTCGCCGGCCGCAGGACATAATGATGAAGATCGATCAGACAAGGACGGAGCGGGAATGGATCCGGAAGATCCGGCTGGGCGATGGAGCGGCCTTCGAAAGACTGTTCCGCTTCTACTGCCAGCCCCTGGTGCGCTTCGTCCGCCGTTACGTGGGGGATACATCCATAGCGGAGGACCTGGTCCAGGATCTCTTCCTCGCCGTGTGGTCGAACAGGCCGCGTCTGGATTCTGAGATGAACGTCAGGACCTATCTGTATGCAGCGGCGAGAAACCGGGCGCTGAAGCATCTGCGACACGGTGAAGTGGAGCGCCGGAGCGCGGCAGATGTGGAACAGGCGCTGCCTCGCCAGAAGACCCCCGAGGAGGAACGACAGGGAAGTGAACTTGCCGACGGCTTTGCGGAGGCGATTGCGGCGCTCCCCGAGAGGACCCGGATCGTCTTTACGATGAACCGGTTCGACCGCCTGACCTATGCCGAAATCGCCGAAGTCCAGGGTGTCTCCATCAAGACGGTCGAGACCCAGATGGGGCGGGCCCTGAAATTCCTGCGCCACCGCCTCTCGCACTTTCTCTGAATCCCCACCGCCGCCTCCGGTGGTTCCTTGTCAGGGTATTGGCTCCCTCGGGGGTTGTACAGATGATTGCTCTGCTCACATGTTGCTTCCCTCTGAACCGGAGATCCGGCTGATGAAAAGGACCATCGGAACATTCACCCTGCTGTCTTGCGCCTTCATGCTGTACCCCGGCGAAGGATCCGCTGCAGACGGGGTCAACAGTGGAGGGGACGTGCTCAACGAGGCCCCCATCTGGCCGGTTCCGCCCGGGATGACCCTCGAGGAATACACCGACGCCAATCGCAGACTGGGCGTCGGCCTGGCCTTGATGTCCGTGCCGATCCCCGGGGCGCTGCACTTCTACGCCGGTGAAAGGAGAGAAGGGTGGATGCATGTCGGGGCCGCCGCACTGGGAGGCGCTTCCATTCTGCTCGGAGCAGCCATGCTCGACGGGAAAGAGAATGCCTGGAAAAAGACGGACTTTGAAACCGTCGACATAGAAGGAACAAGCGGTGAGGTAGTGCGATATGAGAAGATCCCTGTCGAGGAAGAAGGCGGAGTGTATACCTACCGGCTGAAAGAGCTCGAGCGCAAAGCCGAGGGGGCCGGAGCTGCATTGGTGGCTCTGGGAGCAGGATTGCTGGTGGGTCAGTTGTTGCACGACCTCGTCGACGGCATAAAGACGATCGAGCGCAAGAGGGACGCAGTGAGGTACAAGTACGGCAAGGCAACGGGCTATGAGTTGAGCCTGAATCCCGATGCGGATATCGAGCAGGGCCGTCTCGGGGCGAGGCTTTCGCTGCGTTTCTGACATTGTGAACAAGCCGTCCGACTGGGCCTTGCTGGCGCGGTACCTGTCCGGCGAGTGCACTGAAGAGGAGAAGGCGGAGGTCGAGTCGGCGATCGCCTCGGATCCTGAAAGACAGCGCCTCACCCGCTTCATGCGCTCCTTGTGGGATACCCCGGAGCCGCCGGCCCGCCCCTCTGATGTAGACAGGCTGTGGGACGAACTCGCCGGGAAGACCTGGATGGCCGCGGGGTCCGGAGCGGTTCAGCACCCCGGCCGTCGCGGGGTCGGCAGGCGCCTTGTCGAGTGGCTTCAGCCGCAGCCGAAGCTCGCCCGGTACTGTGCGGCCGCGGCGGCCCTGCTCATCGTCTCCTCGCTGGCGTACCACGGATTCCAGGAGACCGGGATCTACCCGTCTTCCCGCCCGGCTCGACTGTCGACGCTGGCGGTTGAGAGCAGCGCAAGCGACGAGCTCACCCTGAGCGACGGAACCCGGATCCGGCTCGACGCCGGCAGCACCCTGCGCTACCCGGAGAGCTTCCGCGGCGACGGCCGCTCGGTCTTTCTCAGCGGCGAGGGGTATTTCGAAGTGGCGCCGGACGCGGACAGGCCGTTCAGGGTCCACCTCGACGGGGCGGTGGTCGAAGTGCTCGGGACCCGGTTCAACGTCAGGGCCTGGGAGACGGAACAGAGGGTCACCGTCGCCGTGGCGGAAGGGCGGGTGGCCTTCCTTTCCGGGCGGGAGAAGGGAGATGTCGAGATCGGCCCCGGGCAGATGAGCACCCTGACCGAGAGCGGTCCGCCCTCCGGACCGAGCCCCGCCGATATCGACAGGCACCTGGGGTGGATGCGCCGGGAAGCGTTCTTCGACGACGCGCCGTTGCGGGACGTCCTGTTCCAGCTCGAACGCTGGTACGGCGTGCAGTTCGCTCTCGAGGATACCTCCCTGGCCGCCGAACGGCTCAGCGTGTACATCAAGGGGGAGTCTCTCGAGGACGTTCTCGAGCTGATCTCGGTCCTTACGGGACTGGACGGCCGACGCGATGACCGCCGGATCCTGCTGCAACCGGGAGGCATGGGCGATTGATGGATCGATTGAGAGGAGGGGTGATCTGGATGCTGGCGGCGGTCGCCACCGCCGCGCTGAACGACACCTCGTCGGCGCGGACGCCGGAGTCCCTTCTCACCGTGATTTCCGTCGATCTCGAGAACGTCTCTCTCGAGTCGGCGCTGGCGGCGATCGCGGCAAAGGGGGACTTCGACTTGAGCTACAACCGCAGCCGCCTTCCGGTGGGCGAGAAGGTGACCGTGAGGATGGAGGATGTCAGCGCCCTCAAAGCCCTGTCCTACGTGTTGGAGGAGACCGACGCGGAACTTGCCGTAACCAGCGACGGACAGCTCGCGGTCGTTCCCTCCGCGGCCGGTGACCGGCGGACGAAGAGCCCGGCCACCCTCAGCGGTTTCGTCCGCGACCGCAGCGACGGCGAGCACCTGCCGTATGCCTCGGTCGTGGTCGGGGACCAGCAGATGGGCACCCTGACCAACGTCGACGGCTACTACGCTCTGCCGGGCCTTCCGGCCGGGACCTGGGTGATCACCGTCTCCTCCATCGGCTACGCCGCTTACCGGGACACCCTCCAGCTCGCCGCCGGCCAGGAACTGCGCCGGGACATCGAGCTGATCAGGGAGTCCCTGGAGCTGGAGGCGGTGGTGGTGAAGACGGAGGCGGACCGGGTCGAGAACGAGCTGAGTCCGCAGTCGAGTGTCGTCGTCCTGCCGATGAAGTCGCTGCGGAAGATGCCGGCCATGGGCGAGCCCGACCTGCTGCGCAGTCTGCAGCTGCTGCCCGGCGTCCAGAGCGCTTCGGACTTCAGCAGCGGCCTCTACGTGCGCGGCGGCGGACCCGACCAGACCGGCATCCTGCTGGACCAGGTGCGGCTCTACAACCCGGCCCACGCCTTCGGCTTCTTCTCCACCTTCAACCCGGATGCCATCAAGGACGTCACCTTCTACAAGGGGGCCTACCCGGCCCGCTACGGCGGCAACCTCGGCGCCATCCTCGACGTCCAGAACCGCGACGGCAACCGGCGCCGGTTCAGCAACAGCGGCGGCGTCAGCCTGATCTCCAGCCGCTACATGAGCGAGGGGCCCCTCGGCCAGGGCTCGTGGATGGTGGCCGGGAGGCGCACCTACATCGATCCGGTGCTGCGGGCCGTGGGCCGCAGCGCCGACGGCCTCGACCTGGGCTACTGGTTCTACGACCTCAACGCCAAGATCAACACCCAGCTGACCCCCGACGACAACCTCATGATCAGCGCCTACGGGGGTGAGGACCATCTCGACATTTCGCTGAGCGACAGCACCGACGCCGACAACAACACCCTCTCCTTCGGCAACGAGTGGGGCAACCGCGCCCTCACCGGGCGCTGGACGCACCTGTTCTCGCCGGCGCTCTTCGGGCGCGCCATCCTCCTGTATTCCAAGTACCACAGCGACATCATCATCGACTTCTTCGGCACCCCGGTCGAGATCCGCAACAAGGTGCGGGACGTCACCTTCAAGGGGGACTTCGACTGGTTCGCCTCCCCCGAGCACACCCTGCGCGCCGGTGTCGACCTCACCCGCTTCCGCTTCGACTACGGGGTGCGCTTCGACGAGTACGAAGAGGACCAGGTCGTCCGTCCCTATCTGCTGTCGGCCTACATCCAGGACGACTGGCAGGTGACGCCCCTGACCGAGGCCTTGGTGGGTCTGCGCGGAACCTTCTACGAGGAAGGCCGACGCCTGTCCCTGAATCCGCGTCTCTCGCTCAGCCGCGTCCTGCACGACGGCTGGCGCCTCAAGCTCGCCGGAGGAAGCTACCAGCAACTGCTTCAACTGGTGTCGACGGAAGGCTTCGAGAGCGGCAACCTCTGGATCCCCCTCGACGAGACCGTGGATCCGGGGCGCTCCTACCAGGTGGTCTCGGGACTGGAGTGGGATCCCTCCGTCACCTGGCGGGTCACCGTCGAGTCCTACTACACCGGCCTGACCAACCTGGTGGTCCTCGACGAGGACCAGGAGGAGAATGCCGAGGAGGTGACATCGGAGGACATCTTCAAGACCGGGGGGAAGGGATACGCCACCGGCCTGGAAGTGTTCGCCGAGAGACGACGCGGGCGCCTGACCGGCTGGCTGGGCTACACCCTCGGATGGACGCGGAGGAGATTCCCGGAGATCGACGAGGGCCGCTCCTTTCCACCCAAGTACGACCGGCGGCACGACCTCTCGCTGACCGCCAGGTACGGCTCGGGCCCCTGGACCTGGACGGCCAACTTCGTCTACGGCACGGGCCAGGCCTTCACTCCGGCGGCGGCGCGCTACACCCTGCGCGACCCGGCGTCCGGCCGGCCCGTGGACCGGTTCCTGGCGGCGTCGCGCAACAGCGCCCGGCTGCTGCCCTACCACCGCCTCGATGCCGGGGTGCGGCGCCGGTCGCGCCTCTTCGGCGCCGAGGTCGAGTGGTACCTGCAGGTCTTCAATCTCTACAGCCGCCGCAACGAGTGGTTCATCCAGTACGATCCCGGGAATCCCGACCGGGAGGCGAGCGTTGTGAAGATGCTGCCCATCCTGCCGACCTTCGGCTTCGACTTCAGGTTCTGAGACGATGCCCGTATTCCTGTCGCTTCTGGCTCTCGTGCCGCTCCTCTCCTGTGACGCGCCCGGACCCCTGGCGGCCAACCGGGGTCCCGGGCAGCTGTTCGGTCCCGCCGAGGACGAGATCATCGTGGTCGACGCGACCCTGATCGTCGACGCGCCGCTGCCGCCGGTCATGCTGCGGCTCACGGAGGCGCCCGGGGTTCCCTACGAGGCCGCGGCCACCGGTCTGACCGGGGCCGAGGTCCTGATCCGGAGCGGCGACGCCTCCTTCGAGTACCGCCCGGACCCGGCCACGGCGGGGCGCTACCTGGCCCCCGACGGAGCGCCGCCCGTGGAGCCCGGCCGCGACTATGAGTTGCAGGTGACGAGCGGTGACGCTCCCGTGGTGCGCGCCCGGACCCTGACGCCGGCGCGGCTGCGCATCGAGGAGCTGGTGTGGCTCGACGACGACCTGGAGACCGAGCTGCAGCAGCTCAGGCTGTTCTCCGAAATCGGGGAGCAGGTCTACGACGCCAGGGAGAACCAGGTGGAGTACATCCGGGGACTGCTGATCGCCCGACTCGAGGAGGCCGGAGAGGCCGGGTTCTACCAGTTCGCCACGTCCAACCTCGAGAGCTCCAGTCCGTACTTGTTCGACAGCGATTGGATCGAGGAGGAAGAGGAGGAGTTCGACCTGGAGCGCGACAGCACCTCCCCTCTCTTTCGCGCCGAGGAGGGCGAGCTCTACGTCCCCTGGGACGGCATCTACTACGCCGGCCGCTACAAGGTCAGGCTCTACGCCGTGGACCGGAACTGGTACGACCTGGTGCGGACCGACAACATCGATGCCGATCGCGGCACGGGGGAAGCGGGCGAGTCCTTTCAGCGGCCTCTGTTCCACGTCGAAAACGGGATCGGTTTGTTCGCCTCGGCCTCGGTGGACTCTTTCGGTTTCTTCGTGCGGGCGAGGGGGAGCGCGGACTGCTCGGGGTGCGAGTGCTGGGAGTGCGGGGAGTGAGGGGGGTTCTGGCGGGGGGCGGTGCCGGCGGCTCCGGCCGCGCCTTCGGCGGCGCGGACGCCGGGCTTGGTTGGTGGGGCTATCGCCTCGGGTGGGTTCGTGGGGCTGGCGAGCCCCTCGCTGCGCTCGGGTCTCTGGGCCTCCTGGATG
>JAJDTN010000427.1 GCA_022827165.1 Candidatus Latescibacterota bacterium | reverse complement strand
ACGCTCTTCCGATCTGTCGGCACCTCGTGCTCGGCGGCGGTGGCCGCGTCGCCGGTGATCAGCGAGGCGGGACTGGTGATGGTCTCGCCGAGCAACACCTCCCCCAACCTCACCTCCGACCTGGCCGGCAACGCCAGTCCTGATCACCACGCAGGCTACTTCCGCGTCTCCAACAACGACCTCTACCAGGCCCGGGCGGTGGCCGACTTCGCCTACAATGAACTGGGCCTGCGGCGCATGGCCGCCGTCGACGACGGCGACCCGTACACCACGGCCCTGGTGAGCGCCTTCGCCTCGGCCTTCCGCGCGATTGGCGGAGAGGTTCCCGTCACCTCCACGATCGACAAGGGCGAGACCGACATGACCGCCGTCCTCGACGAATTCGCGGAGGCCGGCCCCGACGGCATCTTCTTTCCCCTCTTCGAAGTCGAGGGCACGCCCTTCGCCGAGCAGGCGCGGACCTTCGACGGCCTGGAAGGGGCGACGCTGATCACCGGCGCGGCCCTCTTCGTCTCGGAGTTCCTCGGGACTCCGCAGTCGGAGGGCATGTACTTTGCGGGGCCGGAGACGGACCTCGGATCGAACGTCAACGAGTCGACGGGGAAGAGCGCGGGGGAGGTCCTCGCCGCCTTCGAGTCCGCGTACGGCGTCCCGTCTTCTCCCTACTGGGCCCACGCCTACGACGCCACGACGGTGCTGCTCAGCGCCATCGAATCCGCGGCCGAGGTAGACGGCGGCAGCATGCGCGTGGAGCGGGTGGCCCTGCGGGAGCAGCTCCGAGCGACGCGGGACTTCGGGGGCCTCATCGGGACCCTCTCCTGCGACGACTTCGGCGACTGCGGCACCGGGCGAGTCAACATCTACCACCACACCGACCCGGGCGTGACGGACACGGCGAAGCTGCCGGTGGTCTACCGGTTCTCCCCATGAGCCGGACTCGCCATCGGCGGCGGTTTCCTCGACTCCGCGGCCGCTGGTGAGCCCACAGGTCCCGGCCCGTTGCGGGCCGTCCTGACGGCTGCGCCCATCGGCCCGTCCCGATCTCAGCGCGCCGGCGCAGAGGGCATGGAGCACCAGCCTTTGCCGGGACCAATCGGCGGCTGAGTTCCGGAGAAGAGGATCACTTGCCGCCACCCCAGGCAAACGAGCAGATCCACCACGACCCGGATGCAAGGTGCCCTCCGCTCCTTGCCATGGCCGTCGGGTTCCAGGGCATCATGATCGTGCTGGCCCCCACGGTGCTGATCGTGGCCATCACCGTTCGCGCCGCCGGCCACGACGAGAGCACCCTGTCGTGGGCCGTCTTCGCTGCACTGCTCATCACCGGGGCGGCGACGGCCCTCCAGGCCGCCAGGGTCGGAAGGCTGGGCGGCGGCCACCTGCTCATCACCGGCGTCACGCCCAACTTCATCGCCCTTTCCGTCCTGGCCCTGGAGGAGGGCGGGCCGAGCCTGCTGGCCAGTCTCGTGGTCGTTTCCTCCCTCTTCTACCTGGCCGTTGCGGCCTGGCTTCCGCTCCTGCGCCGGATCATCACGCCCGCTGTCTCCGGCACCGTGCTCATTCTGATCGCGGCCATGGTCCTGCCCATCGCTTTCGACCGGCTGAGCGAGGTGCCGGAGGGCGCGCCCGGGGCCGCGGGTCCGGCCGTTGCCGCGGTGACCCTCTTCGGAACGACGATGCTCATGCTGCGCGCCCCCGGACGCTGGCGGCCGTGGGCGCTGCTGATCGGGATCGCGGCGGGGTGCGCGGCGGCGGCGCCCTTCGGTCTGTACGACTTGGAGCCTCTGGCGGCGGCCCCCTGGGTCGGAGTTCCCGGCAGCGGGCTCCCGGAACTGAGCCTGACCCCAACCGCGGGGTTCTGGGCCCTGCTGCCGATGTTCCTCATCGTGGTCCTGGTGCAGGCCATCAAGAACATCAGCGACGGCATGGTCGCTCAGCAGGTGGCCCGGCCGCGTCCGCGGGCGACCGATTACCGCCTGATCCAGGGCTCGATCTACGCCAACGGGGCGGGTATGCTGATGTCGGGCGTGGCCGGGACGCCGCCCACCACCTCCTATTCCTCCCTCACGGCCTCTCTCATCAGCCTCACGGGGGTGTCCGCTCGCCGCGTCGGCTATGCCATGGGAGGTCTCCTCATGGCGCTGGCCTTCCTGCCCAAGGTCTCCGGGGTGCTCCTGGCCATTCCCAGCCCCGTCATGGGGGGGTTTCTGCTGATGGCCCTCGGCCTGTTCTTCGTCGAGGGCATACAGACCCTGGCGCGGGCCGGCCTCGACAAGCAGAAGGCCCTCGTGGCGGGGGTGGCGTTCTCCATCGGCCTGGGCATGCAGCATCAGAACATCTTCCAGGATCTGCTCGTCGGCCCCTGGGGGGATCTGCTGGGCAACGGCATGACTCTCGGCACGGCGGCGGTCATCGCTCTCACCGCCTTCGTGGAGCTCACCGGCCCCCGCCGCCGTCGCCTGGAAGTCGGGATGGATGCCGCCGAGCTGCCTCGACTCGACAGCTTCCTTCGCGAGATGGCCGGCAGGATGGGTTGGGGCGATGCCGCGGACGGAAGGCTGCGCTCCGCCGGGGAGGAGGCCTTCGCCAGCCTGCTGCAACACGAGCGGGAGCAGGAGTCGCGGGGGGAGGCCCATCGCCTGATCATCTCCGCTCGACCCGATGGCGAGTCCGTGGAGATGGAGTTCCTGGCCGTCTTCGACGAGGAGAACCTGGAAGACCGGCTGGCCTACCTGGACGAGGAGACCGAGAGCCCGGGGGAGGGGGAGCTATCCTTCCGCCTGCTGCGTCACTATGCGTCCTCGGTGCGGCACCAGAAGTACCACGGCCTGGACATCGTCACGGTGCGGGTCGAAGGCTCCTAAGGGGGACGGCGGACACTCAGACCAGCTTCCTCTGCTCGAGGAACTCACGCACCACCGCGGCGCATTCCTCGGGCTGCTCGAGCTGCAGAAGGTGGGTCGCCTCGGGGAGGAAGTCGTACTCCACGCTCAGGATACCGCTGAGGTCCATGGTAGGCAGGTAGGAGTACGGCAGGGTGGGATCGGCGCCGAGGACCTTGATCGGGCCATGGAGCGTCTCGAAGTCCACGAGCACCGCAAAGGCACGGGCGAACTCCACGACCTGCGCCTCGTACTCGCGCGGACACCGAAGCTCATAGCCGTCTCCGGACGTGGATTCGCGCAACGTCGTCTTGGCCACGAGATCGAATACGCCGGGCACGGCGCGCTGGAAGATCGGCAGGAAGCCGAGGAGATCGACGAGCTGCTCCCTGGTCTGGAAGCGAGCGCTACGGCGCCGGGTCAGGGCCGTCGTACGCGCCACCGCCGCATCGAATTGCTCGTAGCTGTCGCCGGGCTTGCACAGGGGCGGATCGAACAGAAAGCACGCCGAGAATTCGCTGACCCGGGTGGACGACAGCAGCGTCGTCAGCGCTGAAACCGAATGAAAGACACCGATCTTCGGTTTCTTGCCGAAGTGGCGATCGATGGCTTGAAGGATTCGGTCGTGATCACTGACGAAGGTCGGCACATTGTGGTTGTCCTGGGAGCTGACGGCATTCCAACCGTGGTTTCTGAGGTCGTAGATGATCAGGTCGAAGTCGTCGGCCAGGAGGGACCAGAAGGGGTAGTAGAGATCGATGGCGAGTCCGTTGCCGTGGCTCAGAACCAGCCGTGTCCCTTCCGGGTTTCCGTGACGGCGCAAGGTGATGACGGTGTCGGCGTCCACGGGAACATCCAGGGTGGACAGCGGCTCCGGGATCTCCCACAAGGCTTCTGCAGTCGCGGTCAATCCGGCGGCCCCTCGGGTGACTCGAGTTCGTGGGCAAGGGCGGCGGCGAACAACTCGTTGCCCAGGTCTTCCAGTCGCCATCTGACGTTCGGCAACTGCGGAAATCGAAAGGTGGCGCACGTCCCGCCCTGACGGAGGGCCGGGGGAACCTCGAATCCGGCCATGTCCAGGGATATGCCCGTCCCAAGGGCCTTGAGGAGCGCTTCCTTCATCGTCCAGAGATGGTAGAACTGGTGGAGCTTCCGGCCCTCACCTGCCGTTGCGAGCTCCCCCCGTTCCCCCGGACCGAGGACGCTGCCAATCAGTCCATCGAGGTCGCCGCGGGGGACGCGCTCCTCCACATCCACGCCCAGCCGGCCGGCCGGAGCCAAGGCGATCAGTCCATGGCCGCCGCCGTGGCTGACGTTGAACTCGATGGCCGCCGGTGTCCCGTCGACGAGGGCAAAGGGCTTCCCGTGACCGGTGGCGGCGAAGGACAGCTGCCGGTTCTCACACCCGAGCTGCCCGCAGAGGACGGCCCGGAGCGCGGCCCGGCACAAGGCGAACCGGCGCCGAGGGCCCGCAAGCCGGTAGCCCTGCCAACGCGACCGCTCCGGCCCGTCGAGGTATGCCAGTGCGTCGGCCTCGCGGGCAGTGTGAGGCGACAGATCGACGTAGGTGACCGCGGCCCTTCCGATGGTCCGGAAGGGACGCCACCAGCGCTCGTCAGGCGAGCGGGCCATTGGCCTGGGGCCCCCGTTCCAATGAAAACGGCGGCTTCCCGACCGGCCGTGTCGGCCCGCGTGGAAAGCCGCCGGTGATCCTGGCGGTGGACGCCCCGGATCGAGGCGATCCGCCAGATCAGGCGTCGAGGAAATCGATCAGTTCCCGGACCGAGTTGATCTTCCCACAGTCTTCGGGAGAAAAGCTGACATCGAATTCCTTCGCCACCACCCTCGCGAAGGCAACCAGATCGACGGAGGAAATGCCTGCCGCGAGAAGGCTGGAGTTCAGGTCCTCCGGCAGTTCCACAGGTTTTCCGTCAACTTCGAGGTTGTCCTGGATGAGCTTGCGGACGCGATCTTCGGTCGAGGCCATGTGGGTGATCCTTTCCCAATGAGTGGATGTCCGAAGGTAGAAAAAAGATAGAAGGAGGGGCAGGTCGATTTCAACCCGGAGACCTGTCGCCCGGCGTTTCGATCCAGTGGCTCCGCCGCTGGAAGGGGTACCCCGGCAACGCGACCCGGCGCCGCGCCTCCCCCGCGAACAGACCTGCAAAGGAGACGGCGAGCCCCGCCTCGTAGGCAGCCGCCACGGCTCTTGCGAAAGCGTCGTCCCCCGGCCGGTGCCGGGTCAGGCTCGAAAGCACGGCCGGCGCCGGGATGCCTTCCGCGGACTCCGGCCACGCCGGAGGCACCATCGGCGCCAGCACCGCATCGGGGCCGATCTCCACGACCACCTGCACGCCCAGCTCGGCCAGCGTCTCCACGCATCGGTCGAAGGCCGCCTGCTCACGCGCCTGCCGGTGCCAGTACGCCCCGTCGGGGGGGGCGCCCGCCTCCATCACTCGGCCGGTGGCGCTGCTCACCAGGGGGAGGGAGGGCGGCGTCACCGCGGCGCTATCAGGGCCGTCCGGATCCCCGTCGCCCCGTGCCGCCGCAAACCGCAACCCTTCCTCGAGACTGAAGACGCCGGCAGCCTGTGCCGCGGCCAGCTCCCCGAGGCCCGGCCCGACCACCGCGCCGGGACGAATCCCGACGCTCGACCACAGCGCCGTGAGGGCGCACTGCAGCGAGTACAGGGCCGCCGGGGTCCACGCGGGGTCGTCCAACGCTCCGTCCGAGCCGGCCCGGCCGAACATCACGTCGAGCAGGGAAGCGCCGCCGCGCTCTTCCCGCAGCACGGCGTCGCAGCGATCGAGCACCCCGCGGACCACCGGCTCGCTCTCGTACAGCTCCAGGCCCATGCCGGACCACTGGCTGCCCTCGCCGGTATAGGCGAAGGCCACCCGGGTCGTGGCCGTCGACTCCGGAAGTCCCTCCCCCTCCTCCAGGCTCCGGAGGCCGCTGCGCAGCGACGCGGCATCGCCGAATACCACGCCGGCCCGGTGGTCGAAGTGGCTCCGCCCCACGCCGGCGGTCCACGCCATGTCGGCCAGCAGGGACTCGCCGGTCCCTTCGGACGAGAGCTCGGCGCTGCGCTCGTCGAGCCAGGCCAGGTACCCCCGGGCCAGCTCCCGAAGGGCGCCGTCCTCCTTGCCCGACAGCGGCAGCAGCCGCATCCGGCGCCGCCCTGATCCCGGCTCCGGCAGCGGCAGATCCGCCAGCGGCCCGGGCATGGACACGGTGACGGGTTGCGCCGGGCCGGCCGGCAGGGGATCCTCGGCTGCTTCGCGGCCTTCCACCACGACGTGGGCGTTCGTCCCCGATACCCCGAAGGCGCTGACCGCGGCCCTCGGCGGCCGGTCGGGACGAAGAGGCCAGTCCGTCGCCTCCGAAGTCACCCGCACGGGGAGCCGCTCCCAGTCCAGGTGCGGGTTCGGGTCATGGAAGTGCAGCTGCCTCGGGATCCGCCCCCGTCTCATGGCCAGCACCGTCTTGATCAGCCCGGCGACTCCGGCGGCCGTCTCCAGGTGGCCGATGTTGGTCTTCACCGAGCCGATCAGCAGGGGGCGGTCCTCCTCGCGTCCCCGGCCGTAGACCGCCGAGGCGGCCTGCACCTCGATCGGGTCGCCCAGCGCGGACCCGGCGCCGTGGGCCTCCAGGTAGTCCACTTCGGCGGGCGGGACCCCCGCCCGCGACAGCGCCTGCTCGATCACCCGTTCCTGGGCCGGACCGTTCGGCACCGTCGGGCCCGCGGTGGCCCCGTTCTGGTTGACCGCCGACCCGCGGATCACCCCCCAGATGCGGTCGCCGGCCGCCTCGGCATCCCCCAGCCGCTTGAGGACGACCATCCCGCAGCCTTCGCCGCGGACGAAGCCGTCGGCGGCGGCATCGAAGCTCTTGCACCGGCCCTCGGGCGACAGCATCCCCAGCTCCGCCATCTCCCGGGTCAGCCCGGGGGACAGGACCGCGTTCACCCCCCCGACCAGGGCGAGGTCCACCTCCCCCTGCCCCAGGCCCGTCACCGCCTGGTGCACGGCGACCAGCGAGGAAGCGCAGTTCAGCTCCACCGGCATCGTCGGCCCCTCCAGACCCAGGACGAAGGAGATCCGCCCGACGGTCATGCTCCCCGAGGTGCCCAGGTAGCTGATGTCGCCCTCTCCGGCGGCCATCAGGTCGCGGTACTCGCTGGCGGCGATACCGGCATAGACCCCGGTGAGGCTGCCTCTCAATCCGTCGGCATCGATACCCGCATCCTCAAGAGCCTGCCAGCTCGTCTCCAGGAGCAGCCGCTGTTGCGGGTCCATGCCCCGCGCCTCGACCGGCACGATCCGGAAGAACCTCGCATCGAACTCGTCGATCCCTTCGAGGAACCCGCCCTGCCGGTAGGGGGTGAAATCACCGGAGAGTTCCGGGGCGCTCCGGGAACTCGAACTCCAGCGGTTGTCGGTCACCGCGTCCGCCCCGGCTTCGAGCTGACGCCAGAATGCGGCGAGGTCCGGAGCACCGGGGAACCGGCAGGCCATGCCGACGATGGCGATGCCGTCGCCCTCGCGCTGCACCGCGGGGGGCTGCTCCTGCGGCTCCGGCTGCGCCTGCACGGCCGGGGCGCCGCTGACGTCGCCGAGCTCACCGGCCAGGTGACGGGCGAGGGCGGCGATGTCCGGGTAGTCGAAGACCACGGTGTTCGGTGCCGCGTACTCCCCGGCGAAGGCGCGGTTCAGCCGGTTGCGCAGCTCCACCGCCATGAGCGAGTCGATCCCCAGATCGAAGAAGCCCACCGCGGGCTCGGGCGACGTGGGCAGCCTCAGCACCGCCTGGACCTCCTGCTGCAGGAAGGAGACGAGCAGATCTTCGCGCGCCTCCGCGGGCGCGGCCCCCAGTTGGGAGAGCAGGTCTTCGGAGGTGCCTTGTGAGTCCTCCGAGGCATCCTCGTCTGCCGGCAGCAGGTCATCGAACAGGGACGGGCGGCCCTCGAGGGCCTCTCCGAAGACGGACCAGTCCGCCGCCAGGACGACCGAGGTCGCGGGATCCTCGCGCAACAGCCGGTCGAGCACGCCGAGGCCCTGCTCCGGGCTGAACCAGCCGGTTCCGGCGGCCTCCCGCCGCCGGGCGATCCGCTCGCGCTGCTCCTCGGCCTCGCCGAGGCCGGACCATGCTCCCCAGGCGATGGCCTGTCCGGGAAGCCCCAGGGCGCGCCGGTGGGCGGCGAGCTGATCGAGGAAGGCATTGGCCGCCGCGTGGTTCGCCTGGCCCGGGTTGCCCAGGATCCCGGCGACGCTCGAGAACAGGACGAAGAGGTCGAGGTCGCTGTCGGCGGTCGCCCGGTGCAGGTGCCAGGCGCCGAGGACCTTCGGCCAGAGAACCTGCTCGATCCGCTCCCAGGTCTGGTTCGCCAGGGAAGCATCCGCCAGCACGCCGACGCTGTGGATCACGCCGCCCAGGGGCGGCAGGTCCCCCTTGATCCGCTCGAGCATTGCGTCCACCGCGCCGGCATCCGTCACATCGGCGAGTTCCACGCGCACCGTGACCCCGCGCTCCTGGAGCGCGGCGATCGTCTCCTCGGCCTCCGCGTCCGGGGCCCGCCGGCCGTTCAACACGATCGCCCCCGCGCCCCGCTCCGCCAGCCAGCCGGCCAGGGCGCATCCGATCCCGCCCAGGCCGCCGGTCACCAGGTAGGTCCGGTCCGGCCGCAGCCGCCCCTCCGCCAAGGGCGGTGCGGTGAGCACGATTTTGCCGATGTGCCGGGCGTCGCGCATGAACTCTATGGCGGCTCCCGCCTCGGCCAGGGGCCACCTGCAGTGGATGAGGGGCTCCAACTCTCCCGCGCCCAGTCGTTCCATCAGCTTCCGGAGCGCCGCTCCCGGCCGCGCCGGGTCCTGTTCCTTCAGCACATCCATCTCCAGGATGGAGTAGCCCACGTCCGGCCGGGCGGCCGCCATCTCCTCCTCGCTCAGGATGTCGCGCCGGGCCAGCTCCACGAATCGGCCCCCCTGCCTGAGGCAGGACAGACTCGCCTCGATGAAGCCCTCTCCCGTGAGGCTGTTGAGCACCACGTCCACGCCGGCGCCGTCCGTGGCTTCGAGGATCTCCCGGCCGAAGTCCGTCGTGCGGCTGTCGAAGATGTGCTTCACCCCGAGCGATCGGAGATACGCCTGCTTGGGGGCGCTGGCGGTGGCGAAGACCTCCGCCCCGGCGGCCTGCGCCAGCTGGACGGCGGCGAGCCCGACGCCGCCCGCGGCGGCGTGGATGAGCACCCCCTCGCCGGCCTTCAGTCCCGCAAGATCGAAGGAGAGGGCGGAAGTCACGAAGACGGTGGGAATCGTGGCGAGGGCGGCCACCGGGATCCCGGCGGGCGCGGGCGCCACCAGTTCCTCCCTCGTCACCACTTCCGGTCCGAAGGTGCCGAAAGCCAGGCCGACGACACGGTCGCCCACGGAGACGGTGGAGGTCTCGGAGCCGACCTCGACGATGCGGCCGCACATCTCCTCGCCCATCAGGCCTTCACCGACCAGGCCCATGGCGCGGAAGACGTCGAGGAAGTTGAGCCCGCGGGCCTCGACGGCGACGCGGACCTGCCGCGGCTCCAGGGAACGCGCCGGCAGCGGCTTGACCTGAAGCTCTCCGACCACGCCGCCGGGGCCCGGCGCCAGCAGCCAGTCCGAACCCTCCGGCAGGGCGAGGGGCGCCGAGGTGCGAACCAGGCGGGCCAGGCGGCGGCGCCCGGCCCGGTACGCGACCTGGGTCTCGGAGTCGGGGAAGAGGAGTTCCTCCGACAAGTCAGCGGGCAACTCCGGCGCCTCCGGGTCGAGATCGAGCATCTTCGGATTGACCTGCCCCGCTTCCCTGGCCACCACCCTTCCGAAGCCCCACAGCGTCGCACCGGCGAGCTGCCCCGCGCGCTCCCGCTCCAGAACCTGCGCCCCCCGGGTGACGAACCACACGCCCTTCTCGGGGGTCAGATCGGCATCGATCACGCCCTGCGTCAGCGCCAGGGCGGTCGCCGCCGCTCGTCGGGCATCCTCCCCCATCTCCTCCGTCGTCGCCCCCGCCCCGTGACCGTCCACCGACGCGAGATGGACGATGCCGCCGAGCGGCAGATCGCCAGGCAGCTCTTCCAGAAGGGAGCGCCAGGACTCGCGCCGATCGATCTCCACGGATCTTCTGACGACACCGTTCGCGCCGGGCGCGGATCCTGCGTTCCCCGGCGATTCCCCGCCGGCCAGCACGACCGTCTGGTTACGCGCCGCGAGCTGGTCCGCCAGCGCCGCCGCCGCCCCGCCCTGATCCGCAGCCAGAACCCATGCGGCCGGCGGCAGGACCACCTCCACCGGTCCCTGGGCCACGATCACGCCCCGGTCGGGCAACCCGGCCGACTCGGACTCGTCCACCCCCAGGATCTGCACGTCGCCGAAACCCGTGTCGGCGAGGGCTCGCCGCCACACGTCGGGGCCCGCCAAGGCGTGGTCCGAGCGGTAGCGGTCGGCGAATCGCCACCAGCCGTCGAGCTGGCCGAAGATCAGATCCATCCAGCCTCTGCCGCGCTGGTTCTCCAGCGCCACGAGCTGGCCCGCCGGCGCCAGCAGCTCCCGGCAGTGCATCAGCGTCTCGTCGAGATACTGCGTCGCGTGCAGCACGTTGGCGGCGATCAGCAGGTCATAGGCGTGGGACTCGAAGCCCTGGGCCGCCGGCTCCTTCTCGATATCCAGGACGCGGTACTCGATCGGCGCGTCCACTTGGCTGAAACGGGCCTCCGCGTCGGCGAAGAAACCCGCGGAGATGTCGGTGTAGGTGTAGTCGAACCGCCCCGCCGGAAGCCCGGGCAGGACGCACTCGGTCGCCGACCCGATGCCGGCGCCGACCTCCAGCACCCTGAGCCGCCGTCCCTCCGGCAGCCCGGCGGCGATGGCCTGCACCACCTCTCCCAGCATCCGGTT
The DNA here is from genome assembly GCA_022827165.1 of Candidatus Latescibacterota bacterium. The sequence continues at coordinate 4,818 of JAJDTN010000427.1, read as the reverse complement.
GGCGGCTTTCCACACCGGCGCCCTGCGGTAGAGGTCGGCAGCCTGCGGTTCGGCGTCGCCGAAGAGCAGCGACAGGGGGTCCTCACGGCCGCGCAGCACCTCCGCCAGCGCCCCGGCGCATCGCCGGATGAGCCCGACCTCGTTCGTGCCGTGGGAGTAGCGTCCGCTCATGCTGGCGGCATGCTCGTCGGGATCTCCCGGCATTCCTTCCGGCAACGGGTCTTGTGCCCCGACGGCCACCACGAAGCCCTCGCCCGCCGCCTCCAGCACACCCGACCTGGCCAGGATCTCGAGGATCCGGCGGAACAGCTGCGAGTGGTCCGGCAAGACCTCCAGGTCCTGCCGCAAGCCCTCGGGGTCCACGGCGCCCGTGGTGCGCTGCCAACCCAGCTTCTCCAGGGTCGAGAGCGCATACGACCACGACAACCGCTCCAGGTCGGCTTGCAGGGCGGCCTCCTCCTCGACGCCGACTCCTTCGGCGGACAGGTACCGGGAGAATGGCTCCGAGCGGGGGGCCACGTTCGACGGGCCCGGGAGGAAGTCGGCGGACGGCATTCCCGGCGAGAGGACGCCGTCCCGCCAGACCACTTCGTACAGGAGCTCGTCCAGCCCTTCCACGACGGAGAGCAGCGCCTCCCGGGTGGCACGTTTCACCGTGTATCCATCCAGACCGCCCAGCAGGTTTCCGCCCGGGTCGTAGATCCGCAGGTCCCCGGTGAGGACCTCCGGCGGCTCGGACTCCGCCTCCGGCGACGGGGTCCAGTCTCCCGACATGCGCGCATGGCAGACGATCCGCTCCGGGAGGGCTCCCTCGATCCACAGCCGTTCCCACCCGAAGGGCAGATAGGTGACCCCTTCCAGGCTCCCCGCCTGGTCGCGCGCCGCGGCCATGACCTGGAAGCAGCCGTCGAGCAGGAGCGGATGGGCCTCGATGCCGCCGGGGTCGACGCCGGCCGGAAGAGCGACCTCGCCGAGGGCCTCGCCCGCCCCGGACCAGACCGCTCCGAGCGTGCGGAACGACGGACCGTGGACGATCCCGACCCCGGCCTTGGCGCGGTAGATGGCGGCCACGTCGCGCGGCGCCAGACCGGTCTTGAGGCCCTCCAGGTCGGGCCGCTCCTCGGTCGGAGGCCCGCCGGCGTCGGGAGACACCCGGCCCTCGGCGTGCAGTGTCCATTCGTCTCCGGAATCCCCCCTGCTGAGGATCCGGATGCGGCGCTCCTCGCCGGACCCGTCGAGCAGGATCTGCACTCTGCGGCCCGGGTCGCCGGACCCGTCGCCACCCTCCTCCTCAAGGAAGACCAGCGGGTTGTGGAGTTGCACGTCCTCCACCGCGTCCCGTCCGCTGCCCTCCGCGACGGAAGCCGATACCGCCATGGCCCCGTAGAGCGCGCCCGGCGCCAGGAGCCGGCCGAAGACCCGGTGGTCCTCCAGCCAGGCCGGGTCCGAGGGAAAGACCTCCGTATCGAAGGCGACCTCGCCGTCGGCGGACTCGTGGCGGCTGCCGAGCAGCGGGTGTCCGGCCGCCGGCCGCTGGCGCCGCGGCGCCTCGACCCAGTGGCTCTGAAGCTGGAACGGGTACCCCGGCAGCGAGATCCGGCGCCGCTCCTCGCCGGCGAAGAGGCCGGCCAGGGAGACCGGGAGACCCGCCTCCCAGGCTTTGGCGACCGCCGCAAGAAACGCCCGGTCGGCTTCTTCCTGCGACACCCTGGACGAGGGGCGCAGCATGCTCGACAGGGCCACCGGAGGCCCGCTGCCACCGGTCCCGTCCGGCCACGTCAGGGTCGCCATCGAGCCGAGCACCGCGTGGGGACCGATCTCGACGATCAGGTCGACGCCGAGGGAGGCCAGCGTCTCGATGCTCGGGGCGAAGGCAACCGGCTCCCGCGTGTGCCGGCGCCAGTAGGCCCCGTCCAGCCGCTCTCCGGATTCCAGCACCCGGCCCGTCACGTTGCTCACCAGCGGGAGCGACGGCGGAGCCATCTCCAGGCCGGAGGCGACGGCCCCCAGCTCGTCGAGCATCGGCTCGACCAGCGGACTGTGGAAGGCGTTGCGGGTGTGCAGGCGGTTGACGCGGTTCTCCTCGGCGAGGAAGCGCTCCGAGAGGGCGGCCACGTCCTCCTCGGGGCCGCTGACGACCTGGTGCGCGCCGTTGTAGGCCGCAATGCTCAGGCCCACCCCGGCGGCCCCGGCGTTGTGCCCATCGATCGCCGCCTTCACCTGCGGCGCGTCCGCGAAGACCGCAGCCATGGCCCCGGCCGGGAGCCGGGAGGTCAGCTCACCCCTCGCCGCGACGAACCGCAGTCCCTCCTCGAGGCCGAAGACCCCGGCGGCATGGGCCGCGGCGAACTCCCCGAGGCTGTGCCCCAGAACCACGCCGGGGCGGATCCCCAGGCTCGCCCAGAGGGCGGTGAGGGCGCATTCCAGGGCATAGATCGCCGGCTGCGTCCACTCCTGGTCGGAGAGGTCCGCCGGCGGCCCGGCCCGGTCGAACATCACGTCGAGCAACGAGGTGCCGCGGTCCTGCCGCAGCACGGCGTCGCAGCGGTCCAGCACCGCCCGCGCCACCGGCTCGCCGCGGTACAGCTTCTCGCCCATGCCGGGCCAGTGGCTGCCCTGCCCGGTGAACACGAAGGCTACCTTGGAGGGTTCCGGGGGGGCCGGGCCGGCCCCCGACGCGACCAGCGCGCTCAAGCCTTCGCGCAGGGACTCGACATCATCGAAGACGACACCGGCCCGGTGCGCGAAGTGACCGCGGCCGATGGCGGCGGTCCAGGCCATGTCGGCGAGCACCGGGTCCGCGGCACTCCGTGAAGAGAGCTCCCCGGCGCGCTCGTCGAGCCACGACAGGTACTGCCCGGCCAGGTCCCCGAGGGCCTGATCCGATCTTCCCGACAGCGGCAGGAACCGGGTATCCCGCGGAGCGGGCTCTGCCTCCGCCGCCGGACGGCCGTCGAGCGCCGCGGGAAGGGAGACCGCAACCCGCAGGCCGGGACCGGCGGGTGAGTGCAACTCACCGCTGGCGGCGGCATCGCCACCCGGGGTTCCGTACCCCTCCAGCACGACGTGGGCGTTCGTCCCCGACCACCCGAACCCGCTGATCCCCGCCGTCGGGGGGCGGCCGGCCTGCAGCGGCCAGGCGGTCTGCTCGGAGGTTACCCGCAAAGGCAGCTGGCCCCAGTCCATCCGCGGGTTCGGCTCGTGGAAGTGGAGGTGGCGGGGGATCACTCCCCGCTGCATGGCCAGCACCACCTTGATCAGTCCGGCGACCCCGGCCGCCGGCTCGAGGTGGCCGATGTTGGTCTTCACCGAGCCGATCAGCAGGGGGCGGTCCGTCTCGCGTCCCTTGCCGTAGGCGGCCGCCGCGGCCTCGAGCTCGATCGGGTCTCCCACCTCCGTCCCGGTGCCGTGCGCCTCCAGGTAGTCCACCTCCGACGGCTGGACCCCCGCTCGGGACAAGGCGTCCCCGATCACGCGCTCCTGGGCGGCCGCGCTCGGCACCGTCAGCCCCGGGGTGGCCCCGTCCTGGTTGACCGCCGAGCCGCGGATCACCCCCCAGATGCGGTCGCCGTCCGCCTCCGCCTGGCGCAGGGGCTTGAGGACCACGATGCCACAGCCTTCACCCCGCACGTAGCCGTTGGCCGCGGCGTCGAAGGTCTTGCAGCGCCCGTCCGGCGCCAGCATCCCCGCCTTGCCGCGCAGCTCCGACAGCCGTCCCGACAGGATCAGGTGAACGCCCCCGGCGAGGGCGAGGTCCGCTTCCCCCCGATGCAGGGCGGAGACCGCCTGGTGAATGGCCACCAGCGACGAGGAGCAGGCGGTGTCCAGCGCCATCGCCGGTCCGGCCAGATCCAGCGCGAAGGCGACCCGTCCGATGGCGGTGTTGAAGGAGGTGCCGCTCACCGCGTAGAGGCTGTCCGCCGGCTCGGTGATCTCCCTTCGGGACAGGATCAGACTGCGGTAGTCGTGATTGCTGATCCCGGCGTACACCCCCGTGCGGCTGCCCTTCAGGCGGCCGGGATCGATCCCGGCGTCCTCCAGGGCCCGCCAACAGGTCTCCAGCATCAGCCGCTGCTGCGGATCCAGCAGGTCCGCCTCGACCGGGGAGATCCGGAAGAAGGCGGCGTCGAAGAGGTCGATCCTGTCGAGGAAGCCACCGAACCGGCAGGACTCGCTCTGAACCTCGGCGTCCGGGAACAGCTCTCCGAAGCGCCCGACCCCGGAGCCCGGAACGACCTCGATCACCCCGTTCTCCCCGGCTTCGAGGAGGCGCCAGAATGCGGACAAGCCCTCTGCCTTGGGAAACCGGCACGCCATGCCGACGATCGCTACCGGCCGTTGCGCGGAAACGGGTGACTCGGTCATGATGCTCCATCCATGGGATTCGGAGGCGTCTCCAGATCGTTGCCTGCCCGGAATGATACCATGTGCCGGGGCTGGAGGCGACCCTGACGAGACGACATTGCACGAGGACCGGGCGGGACCGGGAATCTTCGATGACGGCCCGGACGGCGGCTGCCGGAGGACTTGCCGGTGCAATGAAACATGCGCTACACTCCCCGACTTGCGTACCTTACAGTCCGGCGAGCAGCGCATTGAAAGGCCAGTGACCGCATGTCCAATCCTGGAACGACCATGGTGCCGAAGATCCTCGTGGTGGACGACGAGCCGGATCTCGAGGTGCTGCTCCGGCAGAAGTTCAGGCGCAAGACCCGCTCCGGACAGCTCAGCCTGATCTTCGCCCAGAACGGGGTCGAGGCCCTCAAGCAGCTCGAGGACCACGACGATGTCGACCTGGTGCTTTCCGACATCAACATG
>JAJDTN010000276.1 GCA_022827165.1 Candidatus Latescibacterota bacterium | reverse complement strand
CTGCAGGGTCTCGATGAGGATCGGCGTGATGACGAGGAAACCCAGCAGCAGACAGAGGGAGACATCGCCCATGGGCGTGATGTTGATGTTGGACTCGAGGCGGCCGAGGGCCCTGCGCTGGCGGGGCACCTTAGCGTTCCTTCCTGGCCAGCAGGTCCACGGCGGGGGCGCCGATGCCCTGGCACACCTCCATCAACTCGAGAATCTCCTGGTACGGCAGGTGGCGGGCCCCCTTGATGATGATCGGGTTGCCCTCCTGTCCTTGGTAGGCGAGGGCCAGTTCATCCTTCAGGCGGTCCTTGTCCACCTCGGTCAGGTTGACGAAGAGGCTCCCGTCCTCCTTCACCGACAACACGACCAGTTGCTCGGCGGCCTCTTCCATTCTGTCGGCGTAGTCGGCCTGGGGTGTGTCGACCTCTACCCCTTCGCGGATGATCGGCATGACGATCATGAAGATGATCAACAACACCAAGGCCACGTTCACCACGGGGGTGATGTCGGGCATGGGACTCGTCCGCTCCCGCTGCCCGGCGGCGGTTCTCAGCTGGCGCTTCTTCCGTGCCATCCCAGGTTGAGCCGGCGAGGCCTGGAGGCTAGGCGGCGCTGGCTCGCAGGGCGTGACGGACGGCGCGGTTCACCACCCGGGTGGCGGCATTGTCCAGCTCCACGGCCATCACGTCGATCCTGTTCATGAAGAAGTTGTAGGCCCACAGAGCCGGGATGGCGACGAAGAGGCCGATCACCGTGGTCACCAGGGCCTCGGAGATCCCGCCGGAAACCGTCGCCAGTCCTCCCGAGCCGGTCTCGGCGATGCCGCGGAAGGCGGCGATCAGGCCGGTCACCGTGCCGAAGAGGCCGAGGAAGGGCGCCACGCCAGAGATGGTGGCCATACCGCTGAGCCGCACGCGCAGGTTGATGACCGCCACGTCGAGTTCGCGGCTGACGGCCTCGTCCACGCCCTCGACGACTACGGCTCCGGGCTGGTCGTCAGCGCGCAGGGACCCGTACTCGTCAAGGCCGGCTGCCACCACCGATCCGAGGGAGCACCGGCCCTCCGCAACCGCCTCTCGGGCGGCGCCGAGGATGTGGCTGGCCTCGCTCTCGCCCTCGATGCCCTCGACGAAGGCACCCGAGCGCTGCCGGTCCGTGCGCAGGGCCAGGAAACGGTCCACCATGACTGCGTAGGAGTAGATGGACAGGGCGAACAGAACCAGGACGACCACCTTGCCGGTGATCGCCATCGATCCCCAGAGTTGGGTGAGCAACTCCATCGGGTCCTCCTTTTCGAGTCGGTCGGCCGGGTAGCGGAGCGGGAGATGGCTGCTCCACGGACACGACTCCAAAGCCGTGCCACATTGTACGGATATGCCCTGGGGTTCACAACCGACATGGATCCCCTGCCTTCGAGGCGTGGGACCTCTCCTCCGCTTCCTGCGCAGCGGCTGGACTATGCCCCTCTTGAGCCGTGACTACATTGTCGACATGACGGGACCCTCCCACGTGCCCGTGCGGGCCTGCTCACGCGACATCGTCGCAGCCCTGCGCCAGCCCGGCAGCAGCCCGCGGTACACCGAGTTTGCCGGAGAGGGACACCTAGGCGGGTCCCGGGTCTTCCCCTGGAGGCGCCCGGAGGCCGCCGAGACATGACCGACCGCCCGCGGGTGGCGGCGGTGTGCACCGTCTACTACGCCGCCTCCCACGCCGACGCCATCGTCACCAAGTTCCTCAAGGGCATGTCCACCGACGAAGGCTTCTTCCCGCCCGAGGTCGACGTCGTCTCCCTCTACATCGACCAGGTCCCGGAGAACGACATCGGCCTCGCCCTCGCCGGCGAGCACGGCGTCCCCGTGTACCCCAGCATCCGCCGCGCCCTGACCCGGGGCGGCGCCCGCCTCGACGTCGACGCGGTGCTGCTCATCGGCGAGCACGGCGACTACCCATGGGACGAGCGCGACAGGATCCTCTACCCGCGGCGCGGGTTCTTCGAGCAGATCGCCGGCGAGATCGGCCGCGGCGGCCGCCCGGTGCCGGTCTTCAACGACAAGCACTTCGCCTGGGATTTCACCGACGCCTTGTGGATGTGGAACCGGGCGCGGGAGCTGCGGATCCCGCTCATGGCCGGTTCCTGCCTGCCCCTGGCTTGGCGCAATCCGTGGCTGGAGCACGAGAGGGGAGCGCCGATCGAGGAGGCCCTGGCCGTCGGCTACGGCAAGGTCGAGGCCTACGGCTTCCACACCCTCGAGGTCCTGCAGTGCATGATCGAGGCCCGGCCGGGCGGCGAGAGCGGCGTGCGCTCGGTGCAGTGCCTCGAAGGCGAGGAGGTGTGGAGGGCCGCCGACCGCGGCGTGTGGCCGCGGGAGCTGGCCGAGGCGGCCTGCGCGGCGATCGAGAACAAGCCGCCGGGTCCCATGGAGGAGCACGCGGAGATGCCGCGCCTGTTCCTGATGGAGCACGTCGACGGGCTGCGCACGGCGGCCCTGCTGCTGCAGGGATACGTCTCCGACTGGGCCTACGCCGCCCGCGTCGACGGCCGGGTGCAGGCGAGCGAGTTCTACCTCCAGCCCGACGGGCCGGGGGCCAACTTCGGCTACCTGTGCCGCAACATCGAGCGGTTCTTCCAGGAGGGGGCGGCGCCCACTCCGCCCGAGCGCACCCTGCTGACCACGGGGGTCATCGACGCGGTGATGAACTCCCGGCACGAGGGCCACCGGGTCGTGGAGACGCCATACTTGGAGATCGCCTGCGCGACCGGCGACGACGGCCGGGTCATCCGCCCCCGCGGTCCCAGGCCGAGGGGCGCCTGCCTCGACCGGCAGGCCCCCGACCTGCTGCTGCCGTGGCGCTGAAAGGAGAGAGCATGTCCCCATCCGCCCCCGGCAACCGGCCGGAACGACTGCAGTGGTTCCACGGCCTCGGCTTCGGGATGTTCATCCACTGGAGCATCGACAGCCAGCTCGGCTCGGTCATCGGCCACTCCATGGCCCGCGCCTCCGAGGACTACCTCGAGAAGTTCACGCGAATCCTGCCCTCCACCTTCAATCCCAAGCGCTTCGACCCCGACGAGTGGGCGGTACTGGCCCGGCTGGCGGGGATGCGCTACGTCGTCTTCACCACCAAGCACCACTCCGGCTTCTGCATGTTCCACACCCGGTCCACCGAGTTCAACGTGACCAACACCGCCTTCGGAAGGGACATCACCGCCGAGATCATCGAGGCCTTCCGCCGCCAGGGGATCGCCATCGGCCTCTACCACTCGCCCGACGACTTCCACTTCCTCCACGGCAAGGGCCTGCCGGTGCGGCGGGGGATCCGGCCCGAGGCCTGCGACGGGCTGCTGGACCACAACAAGACCCAGGTGCGGGAGCTGCTGACCAACTACGGCGACATCGACATCATGTTCTTCGACGGTCCCTCCGACGGCCTGCGGGAGCTGTGCTGGCAGCTGCGTCCGGAGATCGTCATCACCCGGGGAGCGATGCGCACGCCGGAGCAGTGGATCCCCGGGGTCCGGTCGGCGGAGCCGTGGGAGGCGTGCGTCACCATGGGCACGGGGTGGCAGTACAAGCCTACGAACGAGAGCTACAAGTCGGGGACGCAGCTGATCGAGCTGCTCATCGAGACCCGCGCCAAGGGCGGCAACCTGGTGCTCAATGTCGGCCCCAAGCCGAACGGTGAGCTGCCCATCGAGCAGGAGGCCCTGCTGCGCGAGATCGCCCTCTGGACCTTCGTCAACGGCGAGGCGATCCACGATGTCGAGCCCTGGAGGGTGCCGGGCGAGGACCGGGTCTGGTTCGCCGCCCGCAAGGACGGGGACGCGGTCTACGCCTTCCTCACGGGGGAGGGGGAGTGGCCGCTGTTCGAGCGCCGGGAAAGGACCCTGTCGTCGGTGCGCGCCGGGCCGGCGACGAAGGTGCACGTCCTCGGCCAGGCCGACGGCTTGAGCGACGAGCAGGGCCCGGCCATCGAGTGGAGCCAGGAGGAGGAGGGGCTGCGCATCCGGGCAGGCCGCATGCAGAGGCTCTACAACACCCGCCGCTGGCCGAACCCGGTGGTCCTCCGGATCACCGACGCCCGGGTGGGGCTGGTGCCGCCGGCGGTGGTCACGGGCGAGGCCGTCCGGGAGGAGGCCTCCGGCAGCTGGCTGTTCCAGGCCTCCTTGGCCGACCTGGGGGCGGGGGACGCGGTGGAGGCCGGCTTCCAGTACCGGCCCAGGCGGCTGCTCACCGACGCCCTCGAGGACTGGGTGGACACCCCCTTCGAGAGCCGGCAGTCGACGGGGGAGTTCTCGGCTCGGGCGGAGGGGCTGGCCGAGGGGACCTGGGAGTTCCGCGCCGTGGTCCGCCATCCGGCGATCACCGTCAACGGCGACAGCGTCACCTTCCGCACCTGAGCGGGCCTTACTCCTCGGGGGCGGGAACGTCCTCGAGCTCTTCCTCGGAGTAGACGCTGCCGGCCGCGGGCCCGGGGTCCCACGACTTCTCCAGGGCGCTCGGCCGCACCGGGGCGGCGGGAATGACCAGGGTCTCGCCGCCCTCGGCATCCGCCTCGACAGCGCCGCCGCCGCCTTCCACCGCCTGCCGCGCCAAGGCCTCGCAGACCTCGATCAGCCGCGGGAAGTCGTAGGGGCTGTGGCTGAACCTCGTCTCCAGGCTCAGGGCCGACTTGAAGCGCTCCGGGACGGCCTCGAGGCCGAGGCTGGTGAAGAGGATGCCGGCGGCGCTGGAGGGGTTGCAGTCGGAGTCCTGGCCGCAGCGCAGGGCCAGGGTCATGGTGCGCTCGGGGTCGCCGCCGCCGTACAGGAGGCCGATGAGGATGTAGGCGCCGTTGAGCTTGGCGTCGATGCTGAAGTCGCCCTCCGCGCCGGGCCGGCTGCAGCGGCCGTGGGTGTAGGCGGGGTCGGTGTGATAGCGGGCCTCCACGCGGCGCCAGGTGCGGGTCCAGTCCTCCGGATCCTCGCGGTGCCACTGGAGCACGTCCCGCACCATCCCGGCGTACTGGCTCTCCGGGGGCAGGCACCGCAGGCCGGCCTCGACGATGCGCGTCAGGTCCCGCTCGAAGAAGGCCTCGGCGTACATGCAGCCGACGAACTGCCCTCCGTAGAGGCCGTCGCCGTAGTTCATCAGGCGCCCGAACTTCTCGCCCAGCTCGATCACCGTGTTCGGCAGGCCCGGGGCGATGAGGCCGGAGAAGTCGGCCTCGATCTGGTAGTCGATGTCGTCGGAGTGGTTGGTGAACCGCGGGTGGCCGGAGTCGGGCGGCGCGATCCCCCGGCGCAGGTTCTCCCGGCCGAAGCGGTTGGCGTGCCACAGCTCGTAGCCGCTGCGGGCGAAGTCGAGGCCGGCCTGGCGCGCGGACACGCCGAGGCCGTGCAGCTCCAGGGTCCGCAGGAAGGTCATCTCCACGTAGAGGTCGTCCTGGCCGAACTGGTTGACCCGCTCCGGGCTCCAGGGGGGCACCTCCTCCTCCGGGAGGATCGCCCCGAGGGAAGTCCACTCGGTGGGCGCCCCCCAGCCGACGCCGGCCATCTGGCCGATCCAGCCGGCCTTCATCCGGCTCACGTACTCCTCCAGGGGCAGGCTGCGCTCGGCCGCGGCGGGGACCGCGAGCATCGTCGCCAGCAGAGGGGCGGAGGCGGTTCGGGCGGCCAGCGCCATCAGGTCGCGGACCTCGCCGGGGCCGTCTTCGGGCGTGGCACGGGGCGGGTCCACCCCTCTCAGCCTCCGGGCGTCCACAGCAGCCAGCGGTCGCCCAGCCCGTGGCGCTGGGCCCGGTCCCAGGTGCCGCTCATGCGGAAGGTGAAGGAGTTCTCCTCGCCCGGACGCAGCCAGCGGGAGACATCGATGTCGGTGCCGTAGCGGTTCCACTCGTCGGTGGGGGAGTGAACCAGCTGCCCGTTGGCCCAGACCCACAGCCTGTCGGCGTAGACCAGCGGCAGGTAGAGACGCGCCGCGGCACCCGCCTCCGCCCGCGGTACGGGCACCGTGAACCGGTACCATCCCAGGCCGTCGTAGGCGTAGCCCTCGGCGTCGCGGTAGCCGCTCTGGGTCCAGTCGGTGGTCACGGGGATCTCGTCCCACTCCAGGTCCGCCGCCACCTCGTCGAGGTGCCACTGCTCGAAGAGGCCCTCGTTGTGGCGGTCGGTGAGGAACCCCGCGGTGGCGGGCCCCAGGGCCAGGCGCCGGCCGAGGCCGCCGCCGTCGCGCTCGGCCAGGGCCTCGATGTAGCGGCGCCAGGTGCTCAGGCCCCGGTCCGAGTCGATCACCCACTGCGGCTCGGGGGGCAGCAGGCCGGGCTGGATCGCCTCGGCCGCCTCGACGGGGAGACTCAGCCTCTCCAGCTCGGCCAGGGCCTCGCGGTAGCGCCCCTCGTGGACGCGGGTCACCATGGCGTTGTGGGTCGTCATGTAGTCGTGCAGGGCCCGGTAGGCGGCGAGGCGCCGGGCCAGCCGGGGGGTGTCGGCGCGGGCCTCCGCCCAGTCGAGGAGCTCGCCCAGGGCCCGGGCGCGTTCAGGCGGGTAGATGCGCGTCCAGTCTCCCAGCTTCGAGGTCCAGGTCACGTGCTCGGGCGAGAACGACAGCATGGCCCCGACCTGGTCGAAGAACGCCCTCATGGGGCCCTCGGCGGGCCCGAAGAAGCGCCGGTGGAAGTCGTCCACGAGGGCGTCCACGTCGGCCTCCACGTCCCACATCAGCCTGGCCCGCACGTAGTAGTTGAGCCCGGTGCGCAGGAAGGTGTTGTGCCCCTCCGTGGTGAAGCCGACGACGCCGTGGTCGCGGTAGAAGGGCAGGTTGGAGCGGATGGAGTGGACGTTCCAGAAGGGCATGCGGTTCAGGGTGGCGTGGGGGTCGTAGTCGTAGATGACCATCTTCGGTCCGAGACGGGCCCAGGCCTTGATCGTGCGCTCGCGGCGCCGGGCGAAGATGTCGCCGCCGCCGGGGATGGGGCGCAGGGCGCTGACGCCGAGGCGGGCGAGCTGCACGACGATGTTGCGGTTCCACGGTTGGTCCAGTCCTTCGGGGGGGCGCACCCGGTTGTCGTAGGCGAGGATGACGATGTAGCGGTCGGGGTACTCGGCGTTGACCCCGTGGGCGACGTTGTTGACGAAGTTGAAGTAGGCGTCGGAGATGGAGACGTCGAGGCCGCTGTCGATCTCGAAGGCGTGGTCGGCGGCGACGCAGGCGTCGCAGTAACACCGCGGCGACCAGTCGGGGGCCGAGAACCCGTAGCTGTTGGCCTCGGGATGATCGCGGAAGTACTCCCTGACCGTCCGCACCGCGATCTCCTCGGTCAGGGGATTGGTGACGCAGAGCATGGTCAGATGCAGCTCGCCCTTGGGACCCCTGGAGCGGCGCTGGCCGTCCGGGCCCATGGCGTAGATCTCGGGATGCACGTCCTCGTAGATCTCCGGCGGCGCCAGGCGCCCGATGGAGCCGTCGCTGGCGAAGGCGAAGGGACGGTGGAGGGTGCCCTTGTTGCGGATCAGCCAGTCGGGGTGGTCGCCCGTGTCGTCGGCCCAGCCCGACATCCAGATGTTGCGCACCACGAAGGAGGGGCTCTGCTCGATGTCGAGGTCGGGCAAGGTGATCGTCTGCTGCTCC
>JAJDTN010000410.1 GCA_022827165.1 Candidatus Latescibacterota bacterium | reverse complement strand
CACACCCCTCTCGAGGAGACGCTGCGCGCCATCGACGATGTCGTGCGCGCCGGCAAGACCCGCTACATGGGCGCCTCCAACTTCCAGGCCTGGCAGGTGCTCAAGGCGCTGTGGACCCAGGACCGCCTCGGGATCGATCCCCTGCTCTGCATCCAGAACCGCTACCATCTTCTCAACCGCGACTTGGAGCGCGAGATGTGGCCGGCGCAGCGCGACCAGGGCTTTGGCGTCATGACCCACAGCCCCCTGGCGGTGGGTCTGTTTTCCGGTGCGTATACCCCGGACCATCCGCCGCCGGCGGAGATCCTGTCCGCCAGGGGCCGCGCCGGAGACCCGGAGAAGGACTTCCGCGAGGCGGCGCGCCGGACCCTGGCGGTCCTGGGGGAGATCGCCGACGCCCACGGCAGCACCGTGGCGCAGACGGCGATCAACTGGGTCCTCTCCCACCCCGAGGTGACGGCCGCCGTCACCGGCGGCGACACGGCGGCCCACGTGGAGGAGAACGCCGGCGCCGCAGGCTGGTCGATCACGCCGGAGGACCGGGTTCGCCTCGACGAGGCCTCGGTCGGACAGCATCCCGGACCGACAGGGTTCCACGACAATCCCAGGAGGAGAGCATGGAATACGTGAATTTCGGCCGTTCCGGCCTGAAGGTGTCGCGCCTGGCCTACGGCCTGGGCCTGCGCGGGCAGACGGACCCCGGCGAGGCCGAGCGCGCCATCGAGCGCGCCGTCGAGCTGGGGATCAATTTCATCGACTGCGCCAACGCCTATGGCTTCGGCGACGTGTACGAGACCCGCGGCACGTCGGAGCAGGTCCTGGCGCGGGTCCTCAAGCGCCACCGCGACGACCTCGTGGTCACCTCGAAGGTGGCCAGCCGCATCGACGACGGGCCGAACGACGCCGGCCTGTCGCGTTACCACATCATGCGCGAGATCGACCGCACCCTCGCCCGCCTCGAGACCGATCACATCGACATCTACATCCTGCACGTGTACGACGACGACACCCCCCTCGAGGAGACGCTGCGCGCCATGGACGACGTGGTGCGCGCCGGCAAGACCCGCTACATGGGCGTCTCCAACTTCCAGACGTGGCAGGTGCTCAAGGCGCTGTGGACCCAGGACCGCCTCGGCCTCGATCCCCTGCTCTGCATCCAGAACCCCTACAACCTCCTCAACCGCGACCTGGAGCGCGAGATGTGGCCGGCGCAGCGCGACCAGGGCTTCGGGGTCATGACCTACAGCCCCTTGGGCGTGGGGCTGCTCTCGGGTGTGTACACCCCCGGGCAGCCGCCGCCGGAGGGCACCCTCTACGCCAGCGGCCGCGCCGGGAACCTGGAGAAGCACCTCAACGAGGCGGCGCACCGGACCCTGGCGATCCTGCGCCAGATCGCCGACGCCCACGGCCGCACCGTGGCGCAGACGGCGATCAACTGGGTCCTCTCCCACCCCGAGGTGACGGCGGCCATCACCGGCGGCGATACGGCGGCCCACATGGAGGAGAACGCCGGCGCCGTGGGCTGGTCGATCACCCCGGAGGAGCGGGGGCGGCTGGACGAGGCCTCGGCGGGGCAGGACCGGGTGCTGGATAGTTGAGGGGGGGCCGCTACTCGACTTGGACGCCAGAAAGGGCAGTGCGCCGGTGCAAGAGGTGGCATAGCTTCCTGATAGCCTGATCAACCCGGACAAGAACGAGGACTGCAGAACGATGCCAAGGGTCAACCCCGCCATCATGATCTGGGCCCGAGAGACGGCCGGCCTTACCCAGGAGGAGGCGGCAAGGCAACTGCGCTTCCGAGACAGCCCCAGATCGTCCGCGGTAGAGAAGCTTGCCCGGATCGAGCAGGGAGAGAAGGAGCCTTCCCGCCCCCAAGTGGTCAGGATGGCGGGACAGTACCGCCGTCCGTTGCTCACGTTCTACCTCTCCAAACCACCGAAGATGGGTAAGCGGGGAGTGGACTTTCGCACCCTGCACCAAGGCGATCGAAGGTCGGATGAGGCGCGGCTGGACGCGTTGATCCGGGAGATCAGGGCACGTCAGAGCATGGTTCGCGTCATGCTGGAGGATGAAGATGAAGCGGAGGCGCTGGCCTTCATCGGCTCTCACCGCAGGGAAGATGGCCGCGCAGCAGTCTTGAGGTCATTGCAGGCGCTACTGGGCCTCGATGCGACGGACTATCGCGCCCAGTCGAGTGCGTCGGCCGCTTTCGGCTTGTTGCGCGGGAAGGCAGAGGATGCAGGGGTATTTGTCCTGCTCAAGGGGGACTTGGGAAACTACAAGACGGCGTTGGATACGACGGTCTTTCGAGGATTCTCCATAGCGGACGAAGTGGCTCCTTTCGTTGTGATCAATGATCGCGATGCACAACCTGCCTGGTCCTTCACCCTGTTGCACGAGACCGTCCACCTCCTGCTCGGTCATACAGGGATCAGCGGTAGTAATGCGGAAAGCGAGGTGGAGCGGTTCTGCAACGATGTGGCCGGGGAGTTCCTGCTACCTGAACGAGAGCTGAAGGGGCTCGCCCTCGACAGTCACTTCGACATTCGCCAGATCTCAGAACAAATCACAGCGCTTGCAATCCAGATGAAAGTGAGCAGCGCTATGGTTGCCTACAAAGCATACCGGTATGGTCTGATCTCTCAGACGACTTACAATCAGTTGGCCGGCCTGTTTCGCCAGGCATGGCATGGAGAGCAGGAAAGGCGCCGCGCGAAGGCACGCGAGCAGGAAGGTGGGCCAAGCTACTATGGGGTGCGCCGCCATCGCCTGGGCCATCGGATCATCGGGCTGGCGGAGCGCATGATGGCGGCTGACGCTCTGTCGACTTCCAAGGCGGCACAGGTCCTGGGGGTCAAGCCCAGGCAGGTTCAATCACTGCTGGACGCGGGTCGTGCACGGTAGGGAATGCCTCCCGTGCTCTACCTCTTGGACGCCAATGTGCTCATTGACGCAAATCGGGACTACTACCCCATTGAGAGAGTCCCTGAGTTCTGGGATTGGTTGCTGGAGATGGGCACCCGCGGCCGGATCAAGATCCCGCAAGAGTTCTTTGAAGAGGTCATGCTGCCCCCGCCGCCAGAAGACCGACCGGATCCATTGGTCGACTGGCTAAAGGAAAACAGGAATGCCATCGTACTTGATGAAGAGGCTGGGGTGGACTTGGTGGCCTGCATCACCGAGCAGGGGTATGGCAGGGATCTGACCGATGAGGAGGTTGAGGAGATTGGACGCGACCCGTTTCTGGTTGCCTACGCTCTCGTGGACATCCAGAAGAGATGCGTCGTAACTACCGAGCATTCCAGGCCAAGCCGAACCCGGGCAAACCGGAGGTTGCCTGACGTAAGTCGTGAATTCAATGTCCGGTGCATAAACACCTTCGCGCTGATCCGCGACCTGAACTTCCATACCGATTGGAGAACGAGGTGAGCAACCGGCCTCTATTGACCCTCACCCCAGCTCCCTCGGCACGGTGACACTCCAGCTCTTGTCGAAGTAGTGGTCCCCGTCGACGGTCACCACCACCTCCGTCGAGAAGTGGTACGACTCCGCGTCGCTTCGCAGGACCTCCTTCGCCTCGACGACGATCCGCTTCTCCGGATGGGGCGGCTCGTACACGTATCCCGCCTTCAGCACCGTCTCGGCCGGATTCGTCGGCGACACCGTATATCTCGACCAGGCCCGCCCGGCGACCGCGCTCCCGGTGCTGCCCCGCGCCAGTTCGGCGGTCACCGTGCCGGCCACGTGGTCGTGGGTGATCTCGTGCCGGCTGGGGGGCAGGTCCTCCATCGCCGCCGGGGTCCGCGGCGAGGCGTGGAATGTGGGCTCCGGTAGCGACCGGTCTCGCGCCGGCGTCACCGGCAGCACGACCCTGGACGGGTAGTCGGGGCCGCAGTGCACGCTGTTGACCGCCGCCAGCGGCGTGGGCCAGGCGTTCTGGAAGTCGGCGCCGGCCACGCTCAGGCGGATGCGGTGGCCCTTCTCGAAGTGGTAGGAGACGTACTTCATCTCGATGCGCAGCTTGTAGATCTCCCCCGGTTCCATCGGCTCGGGACTCGAGTGCGAGTTCCTGTGGGTCCCTAGCAGGCCGCCGTCGGTCAGCCACTTGGAGGTGCCGTCCGGGGCGACATCGGTGAGCTTCACGTGGAAGTACGCGGTCTCGGCGCTGGATGAGACATGCAGCACGGCCACCGGATTGTCGGTGACCTCCAGGTCCCCCTGCAGCGGCGGGGTGGTCCAGGTCAGCGACAGGGCCTCGTCGAGTCGCTGGTCGACCGGCATGGCCCAGGGCATGATGCCGCCGCCCCAGTAGATGCCGGCGGTGATGCCGACAGCCGGGTTGTATGTGTACTCCCTCGCGGAACTGCCGCAGTCCGGAGCCTCGCAGCCGAGCTCTCCCCCGGCGTGGAAGTAGAAGGGGGTATCCCGGTTTCGCGCCGGGGGCCACTCCTCCTCCGATCTCCAGAACCCGGCGTCCTCGAGGTACATGTGCGCCGCCGGCTCCTTGTACTTGCGCACGTAGAGGGAGACCGCGGGCTCATCGATCACGCCGGTCTCCTCCTCCTTCAGCCAGCGGTCGTACCACTTCAGCATCTCGTGGCGGAAGTCGATCCGGGGACCGGGCAGGGCCTCTTCGGGCCAGTAGTGGCCCCACGGTCCCAGCAGGATCTTCTTCGGGACGTCGAGCCGGGAGAACGCCCGCAGGATCGGGGTGGGGTAGGGATCGGCCCAGCCGCACCAGAACAGCACCGGCACCTCGACGCGGTTGTAGTCCGGCTCCAGGGAACGCTCCTGCCAGTACGGTCCCTGCAGCGGATGGGTGATGTAGCCGATGCCCCAGGGGACGTTGCTCTCCAGTCGCTCATGCCACAGCTCCTCCCACAGGGGCCCGGCGATCTCCGCGTCGGGGGGAGCGAAATTGTAGGCCGTCATCAACGGCGAGTAGCTGTCGAACATGTAGGGGCGGATCGAGCCGCCGGGATGGGTCCAGTCGAGGTAGACGTCGGTGTTCGAGGAGCCCATCACCAGGGTCCTGAGATGGGGCGGCCTCTGGGCCGCCACCTGCCACTGCACGACGCCGCCGAAGGACATGCCCCACATGCCCACGGCGCCGCTGCACCACGGCTGGGCGGCGACCCACTCCACCGCCTCGTACCCGTCCCGCCGTTCCCGCTCCGAGTAGATGTCGGTCGTGGAGCCCCCCGAGTTCCCGGTGCCGCGGGCGTCGAAGGAGACGACGGCGTAGCCGCGGCGGGCGAACCAGGCGGGTCCGTGCCGTCTGTGGTCGTAGCCGCTCTCGGAGACGTGGGCCTCGATACCGGGCAGCCGGCGGTAGGGGTTGTACGCGACGATCGCCGGAAACTCCCCGGACGCGTCGGGGCGGGCGACTACGGCCGCCAGCTCGACCCCGTCGCCCATGGGCATGCGCACCCGGCGGTCCAGTTTCACCTCGTATTCCGGCGGGGATACGGGCCGGCTCTGTCCGTTCATGACATCCTCCAGGTTGGCGTGGCCTGGGCGCGGGATCGGCGCCTTGACAGGGAATCAAGATAGAACCCTCTGTATCTCCCATGCCCAAGGCCATGGGGAAATACCTGTCGATCGCCCTCCTCGCCTCCTGCCCGCCCGCCTTCGCCCTGGACCCGTCTGCGCTCGCGGCGCTGCTCGAGGATGCCCGTGCCGAGATGGAGATGCCCGGCCTGAGGGCCGCCGTGCGCTTTGCCGACGGCCGCATCGTGCGCGCCTCCGTGGGCCTCGCCGACGTGGAAGAGGAGATCCCACTCAACGACACGGTGCGCATGCCGGGCGGGAGCACGGGCAAGACCTTCGTCGCGGCGCTGACGATGTTGCTGGTGGAGGACGGCGTGCTGACCCTCGACGATCCGGCCTCGAAGTGGCTGGACGGCGAGTCGTGGTACAGGAAGGTGCCCAACGCGGACGACATCCGCGTCCGACACTTGTTGTCGCATTCCGCCGGGATCGGCGATTACCCGCGATCGGCCCGTTACCGGTTGAAATCGATCTATCGCGCGATCCGCCACGGCACGATCCGCTTCGAGCCGGAGGAGCTGATCGCCTTCGCCGGACGCAAACCCCTGTTTCCAGCGGGAGAGGGATTCTCGTACACGGACTCCGGATACCTCGTCCTCGGACGTCTGATCGAGGCGGCCACGGGCCGCGCCTGTTACGATCTGCTCCGGGAGCGCATCCTCGAGCCCCAGGGCCTGCACCAGATCGGGCTCCAGGACCGGTCGGTCCTGCCCGACATCACGCCCGGCTACATGGGAGGGGCCCGTAACTTGAGGAAGGACGGCACCATGAAGATCGATCCTTCTTCCGAGTGGACCGGAGGCGGGCTCACCACGAATCCGACGATGCTCGTCGAGTTCTACGGCGCCCTGACCGAGGGCCGCATCGTGAAGCCGGAGAGCCTCGCCCGGATGCTGCACGGCGGCTGGCGCGACCCGGCCACGCCCGGCTGGCACTACGGCTTCGGACTCTTCGTGCATGACGGCGGGACGAGCTTCGGCCACGGCGGCCTGTGGCCGGGCTACCGCACCCACGTGACCCACTACGCGTCGTCGGGGGTGACGATCGCCGTGCAGACCAACAGGGACGGGCGCCTCGACATGCAGTCGCTGGTGAAGCGCATCGCAGAGGAACAGTGATGGGAAGACTGGAGCGTGACGGACGAATCACTGTCGCCGAAGCGGGGAATTTCCCCCGACGCGGCGACGTGGGCTGAGGAGGACTCCCTGCAATGGCGAGTCAGTTTCTCATCGACGGCGACCTCTTCGTCGAAGTGGTGGACAACAACGACGGCGGAGGTATTCCGCAGAAGCGGGTTGACGAGCTGTCGCGAGCGAACAAGGAGGGGCGATTCGACGACGTCGCTTTCCCCTTTGAACGGGCGAACGGCTACAACGGGGTGCGCCAGCTCTACAGCCGCCGCGGCCCCGAGGAGAACATCTTCCGGTCATCGTATTCCAGCAGCCTCAACTTCGAGTTCATCTACGACCGGAACGGCCGGTCGATGATCCCCCGTTGGCTGGGGGGCAAGCTCGGGACCCCGCCGACGCCGAGCCGACTCACCCGGCTCGACGACAACTCGGTGCAGCTGACGACCTCCATCCCCGAACCGCGCCGCATTGATGTGAGCACGATCTTCACCCTCGTTCCACCTCACTACATCGATCTGGAAACCACGTGCGTCGCTCATCCCGGCTCCTTCGAGGGGGACTGGCTGGGGCTGTTCTGGGCGAGCTACATCCACGAGCCCGAGGACAAGAACACCTGTTTTCTCGGCCGCAGGGGGAGCAGTGGCCCGGAAGAGTGGGTCGAATCGTTGGCAGAGCAACCGGCGCACGGGCCGGTCTTCGCAAGTGAAGCGGATGCCCTGGTCGAGGGCGAGCCCGATCCACGGGGCCGGTTGTTCCACAACATCCGGCCTGGCCGATACCTCCATCCGTTCTTCTACGGACGCTGGCGCAACATGATGCTCCAGATGATGTTCAAGAGCACCGAAACACTGCGCTTCGCGGTCGCGCCAGGAGGGGGAGGCCTGAACAATCCGGCGTGGGACTTCTCCATCCTCATCAGGGATTGTCAGCCGCTGACCGAGTATGGCTACAGTGCCCGCGCGGTCTTCAAGCCTTTCGTGAGCCGCGAAGACGCGTGGGCGGAGTACCGGAAGTGGGCGGATGCTTAGGCGGTTGCTTCCGTCAGGGAGACCGTCCTGTGCTCCTTGGCCGAGACCGAGACGGCTTCGGCGATCTCCACATCGAGCAGGGCATCTTGCGGCGGATTGCGGGCCTCGCGGCGGTTCTCAAGGGCATCCAGAAAGGCGGATGCCTGCCGGACAAAGGGGGAGGGCTCGCTCTCGAAGAAGCGGACCTCGGAGCGGCCCCCGCGGAAGAGGGTGATGGAGTCTTTGCCGGGAGGGCTGTCGCCATTGGGCAGGACGCCGCCGTCGGCGCAGATGAACCGCGGCTGCGGGTCGGGCATGCCCTGCGGGCCGATGTAGCTTGCCGTGGCTGACGCGAAGGCGCCGTTCTCGAAGGCGATGAGGGCCCCGCAGGTCTCTTCCGCGACGTGGCCGGGAGCCGTGTTCCGCACCCGGTTGGCCAGGGCGGAAACGGTGGTCGGCCGGCCGAGGATCCAGCGGACCGCATTCAGATAGCAGTAGCTCATGTGGGTCAGCGGCATCCCGCCGCTCGCATCCTGATCGTAGTACCAGGCGCCCGGATCCGCGTTCCAGAGGGCCATGGTGACGGCCATCACCGGGGGGCCCAGTTCCCCTGCCGCCACCAGGCGCCGGATCTCCTCCCAGGCGGGGTCGTAACGGCGCTGGAACCCGGCCTCCACGACCCGGCGGTTCCGCGTGGCTGCTTCGACGATGCGGCGCCCACTCTCCACACTCGAAGCCAGAGATCCGCCCACGAGCAGGTCGAAACCGGCATCCAGCGCCCACAGGGAGATCTCATCCTGCACCCGATGGGGAACCTCGATCAGGATCGCGTCCGGTGCGGTCTCTGCCAAACGGCGAAAGTCGTCGCAGAAGACGTCGCACCCCAACTCGGCGGCGCAGCTCCCGGCGCGCTCTGCGCGGCGGGCGGCGACACCGCAGATCTCGGCACGGCCGGTGTCCAGAAACGCCTGGCCCCGTGTCCGCGCCATGTTCCCGGCTCCCACAATCGCTATCCGCTTCTTCGGCACTGTGATCAGTCGTACCTGGTGAAGATCGATCCGTCCGGCAACTGCACCGAGCTCGGGTAGCCCATGTCGTGGTCCAGGCCGTCGTCGGCGGTCTGGGCGATGGCGCACCCGTTCCCGGCATACGGGTGAGGCGTTACCTGCGAGTGCCAGGTCTCCCCGCCGTCGGTGGAGCGCACCATCGACGTGCGTGTCGTATGCTCACCTCCAAGATGCAGAATGTAGTGTCCACCGGGACTCGACGCGCTGTCTGCTCCCTTCCTGAAGGCTGGACGGTTCGCAGGCAGCCCGATACATTCCAGGCCCTCTCTTCAAGACTGGCAGCCGGTACAACACGCTGCCCGAACGGTCGAACCCCCACTCCTCCTGCCGATCACCGCAAGTTCGTCCCGATCTGACACCCATCGAGGAGTATCCTGGCGATCCGCTGGCACATAGGGGTGGCTGACGCCGACCGTCGCCGGTGGGTGGCCCTCACCCTGGCGGCCCTCGTTGCCTGCGGGGTGTACGTCAACTCGCTGGGCAACGAGCTGGTCTACGACGACCGCAAGCTGATCCCCGCCAACGAGCTGATGCACGACCCGTGGCGGCTGGACCGGATCCTGGCCGGCCGCTACTGGGGCGAGGTCCTCCACTCCCACCACTACCGCCCCCTAACGGTCTGGACCCTGGCGCTCAACTACGGGGCCAACGAGTCCCTGGGGCTGCCCGGCGCCCACGCCGTCGGGTTCCATCTGGTCAATGTGGCGCTGCACGCGGGCGCCAGTTGTGCGCTCCTTCTCCTGGTACTGCGGCTGGGCCTTGCCCTTCCCGCCGCTCTCGCCGCGGCTCTGCTCTTTGCCGCCCATCCGGTCCACACCGAGGCCGTGGCCTTCATCACCGGCCGAGCCGAGCCCCTCGCCATGTTGCTGGGCGCGTCCTTCCTGCTCCTGCACCGCCGCGGGAAGTGGATCGGGGCCGGCGCGCTCTACGGGCTCTCCCTGCTTGGCAAGGAGTCGGCCGCCGCTTGGCTCTTCGTCGCCCTGTGGCTGGACGTCTGCACCGGTCAGCCGCTGAAGGCGCGCTGGCGTGTCTATGGCGGATACGGCCTGGTCCTGGTGGGCTGGCTGGTTCTTCGCCAGGCGGTCCTCGGGCCCACCGACAGCCAGATCCATGCGCTGGACAATCCCCTGGTGGATGCCGCGCTTCCTGAGAGAATGCTGACGGCTGCCTCCGTGCAGTTCGCCTACCTGCGGCTGCTGGTCTGGCCCCTGGGGCTCTCCTCGGACTACTCCCATGCGCAGATCCCGCTGGTGGGCGGCCCGCTGGACGGGGGGGCGGCCGGCTTCCTGGCGGCGGTGCTCATCGCCGCCGCAGCGGCCTGGCGCCTGCGGCACCGGTCGCCGATGGTCGCCTTCGGAGTGGGGAGCTATGCGATCCTGGCGGCGCCGACGAGCAACTTCCTGGTGCTGGTGCCGACGATCATGGCGGAACGGCTGATCTACGCACCATCCGCCGCGTTCTGCGTGCTGCTGGGTTGGGGCTTCTGGCGGCTGGCACAGCGCTGCGGCAGGGGAGTCTGGGCAGGAGGTCTGGTATTGCTGTGCATCTATGCGGTTCTGACGGTGGCGCGCAACGCCACCTGGGCCGACGGCGAGAGCTTCTACCGGGCGCAGTACCAATCCGCCCCCCGCAGCGCCCGGGCGCACTTGGGGATGGGACGGATGCAC
>JAJDTN010000241.1 GCA_022827165.1 Candidatus Latescibacterota bacterium | reverse complement strand
GGTGACGGTGACGGCCGGCAACCTGCTGGCCCTGCCCCGGCGCAGGCTCACCAGGCTGCTCGGGTACGGAGTGGTGATCCAGGCGGGGTATGGCCTGGCGGCCCTCGCGGCGGGCCCCGGCCCGTCTCCCGGCCTGTGGCTGCAGCTCACGGCGGCGGTCCTCGCCCTCGGGGGAGGGCTGGCGGTGAGCGGCCTCATCGGCCGGGCAGGGACGGCGGCCGGACTGGCCCGCCGGGAGCCGGTGGCCGGCGCCGCCCTGTGCGTCTGCCTCATCGCCCTCGCCGGCCTGCCGCCCACGGCCGCCTTCGCCTCCCGTGCGGCCCTGCTCGCAGGTCTGGCCGAGACCTCGTCGGCAGGCTTCGTCCTGCTGCTGGCCAACGCTCTGCTCACCGCCTGGGTATTCCTCCGTTTCGCCGCCCGCGTCGCCTGGGGGCGGGAGCAGTCCCCGGAGGCATGGGCGCCGGATGCGGGGAGTCTCTCGGCGGCGGTCCTGAGCGCCGGGCTGCTGCTGCTGCTGGGCCTGTGGCCGGCGCCCGTCGCCCGCGCGGCGGAGGTCGCCGGGGCGGCGGCGGGGTTCCGATGAGTCCCTGCGACGACGGGCAACGCGGGGCGCTTCGTGAGCTGGGCCGCCTGGCCGGCCTCGGCGTGCAGTTCGCGGTGACCGTGGCCTTGTGCGCCGCCGCCGGGTGGTGGGCCGACGGCGGGCTCGGAACGTCGCCGTGGCTGCTGATCGCGGGAGCCCTCATCGGTGCCGCGGCAGCGTTCTACCAGGTGTGCCGGACCCTGGTCTCCGGCGGCCGGCCGAAGGATCTCGAGAAAGGGGAATGATCATGCAGGATCCATGGATCGCCGCCGCCGCAGGAGTCCTGGTGGCCGCCGCAAGTGCCGTCATCGCCTGGGTCGGTCTGCGCCTCGGCGCGAGGCACCCCCGGGCCCTGGTGGTCGCCATCCTCGGAGGCACCGTGGCCAGGCTGATGCTCGTGGCCGCCGTCTCCCTCATCCTGCTGTGGTTCACGGATACGCACAGGACCGGCTACGCCGCCGGCCTGATCGTGGCCTACCTGGTCTTCCTCGGCCTGGAGGTGGTCCTCGTGGCCCGCGGCGCCGGCCGCCGGCCGCGGCCCTGAGGCTGTTGACAAGACCTCGGGGCACACACATTTTCCTTCCGGCCGCGCAACAGGGCCAACCGCCAAGTCCTACAATTCCTTCAGTCTGTTCCCAGCACCCCTGGCCACCTCCGGGGGGGAGTCGATGGCAGGAGAGGCGTCCGCCGCCGATGGCGCGGACAATCAAGTAGACGTAATCGGGCACGTCCTGGACCACGATTCCCTGGAAGTGCCCTTCGTCAACGCCCACCACATCTTCGACGGTCACATCGACCTGCGCGGCCTGTCCGAGGCGCTCGGACTGGCCGAGCCGATCTTCGGCGTCGACATGTCCATCACCCGCCACGTGGTGGTCATGTGGCTGGCCAGCGGGCTCCTCGTCCTCACCATGCTGGCCTGCTTCCGGCGCCCCGCCCTGGTGCCGTCGGGCCTGGCCAACCTACTCGAGACGATCGTCCTGTTCCTGCGCGACGAGGTCGTCCTGCCCGTCATGGGCGAGGGGGGCCGCGCCTACCTGCCGTTCCTGCTCACCGTCTTCTTCTTCATCCTGTACTGCAACCTCTTCGGCCTGCTGCCGTACAGCGCCACGGCGACCGGGAACATCAGCGTCACCGCCGCCCTCGCCCTGATCTCCTTCGCCGTCACCCAGGGGGCGGGCATCCTCAACAACGGCTTCTTCGGCCACTGGAAGAACCTGGTGCCGTCGGGCCTGCCGGCGCCGCTGCTGATCATCCTCGTCCCCATCGAGATCATCGGCATGCTGGCCAAGCCCTTCGCCCTGTGCATCCGCCTCTTCGCCAACATGATCGCCGGCCATGTCGCCATCCTCGTCTTCCTCGGCATGATCATCATGCTCAAGAGCTACTGGGTGGCCCCGGCCTCGGTCGTCCTGGCGGCGGCCCTCTACCTGCTGGAGATCTTCATCGCCTTCATCCAGGCCTTCATCTTCACGCTGCTCACGGCCCTGTTCGTGAA
The DNA here is from genome assembly GCA_022827165.1 of Candidatus Latescibacterota bacterium. The sequence goes on along the minus strand of JAJDTN010000241.1, from coordinate 16,059 downwards.
CATGGCAGCACACCCGGAACACTGAGGAGGAATCGACCCAATGGATCTCGCGTACATGGGCGCCGCTATCGGCGCCGGTCTCGGCGCCATCGGCGCAGGCATCGGCATCGGCCTGCTCGCCGCCGGCGCCCTCGAGGGGATCTCGCGCCAGCCCGAAGCGGTGGCCGACATCCGCACCAACATGATCATCGCCGCGGCTCTCATCGAAGGTGTCGCGCTGCTGGCGGAGATCATCTGCGTCCTCGTGGTGGTGACCAAGTAAAATGGATCTGCTCAGCCCACATCCGGGTCTCATCCTGTGGACGATCATCACCTTCGCGGTGGTGCTCCTCATCCTCAGGGCCAAGGTGTGGGGTCCACTGCTGGCGGCCCTGGACGAGCGCGAGAGGCGCATCCGCGAGTCTCTCGAGAGCGCCGACCGGGCCCGGGAGGAGGCCCAGGCGCGGCTGGCGGAGCACGAGGAGAGGCTCGCCGGGGCCGAGTCCGAGGCGCGACGTATCGTGGCCGAGGCGCGGGAGGCCGCCGAGCAGGTGGGCGCGCGCATCGTCGAGGAGGCCCGCCAGGAGGCGCAGCGCACCGCCGACCGGGCATCCGAGAGCATCGAGGCGGAGAAGAGAGCGGCCCTGATCGAGTTGCGCGAGGCGGCGGCCGACATGGCCGTGCAGGCCGCCGGCGCCATCCTCGACGCCGAGCTCGATGGCGAGCGCAACCGCAAGCTCGCCGACGACTTCATCGGACGTCTGCCGCAGTCGCAGCCGTCGGCCTGAGGGGGGACGGGACCGCCACATGGCGAAGGCAACCGAGCTGGTCCGGCGCTACGCCGTGACCCTCCTCGAAGCGGCGGAGGAGTCCGGCCTCACCGGGCAGGTGCGCCGCGACCTGGAGGGGCTGGCGGCCACCCTGCGCGCCTCCGGGGAGCTGCGCGAGTTCCTCGGCAACCGCCTCGTCGACGGGGCCACGGCCTCGAAGGCGCTGGAGGCCGTCCTGGCCGGCAAGGTGCAGCCTCTCACCCTCCACTTCACGCGCCTGGTGGCCTCACGGGGCCGCAGCCATGCTCTGGCCGACATGGTCGACGCGGCCCTGGCCATGCTCGACGCGCGCGCCGGGGTCGATACCGCCGAGGTCCGCAGCGCAACGGCCCTGACGCCCGGGCAGGTCGAGGCCCTGGGCAGCCGCCTGTCGCACTACACCGGCCGCAGGGTGAGCGTCCGGGCCGAGGTGGACGAGTCGCTCCGCGGCGGTCTCGTCGCCCGTATCGGCGACACCGTCTTCGACGCCTCCGTCGAGACCCAGCTGCGCCGCCTGCGGGACCGCCTCGTGAGCGCCTGAGGGCCGGCCGCAGCCAACTGCAACCAATTCAGGAACGAGAGAGCCGAATGCCCGCCGAAGTCCTGGTTCAGCCCGACGAGATCTCCGCCATCCTCAAGCAGCAGCTGCTGGGGTTCGAGAAGCAGGTCGACGTCTACGAGAGCGGCACCGTGCTCTACGTGGGCGACGGCATCGCCCGCGTCCACGGCCTCGGCAACGTGCGCGCCAGCGAGCTGGTGGAGTTCCCCCACGGCATCATGGGCATGGCACTCAACCTCGAGGAGGACAACGTCGGCTGCGTCCTCTTCGGCGACGACACCCGGATCCACGAGGGCGACGAGGTCAAGCGCACCGGCCGCATCGTCGAGGTGCCCGTGGGCGAGGCCCTTCTCGGCCGCGTCGTCGATCCCCTCGGCCGGGCGATCGACGGCAAGGGCGAGATCCGGACCGACGAGAGCCTGCCGGTGGAGCGCAAGGCGCCGGGCGTGATCGAACGCCAGCCGGTGAGCGAGGCGGTGCAGACGGGCATCAAGATCATCGACTCCACCGTGCCCATCGGCCGCGGCCAGCGCGAGCTGATCATCGGCGACCGGCAGACGGGCAAGACGGCGATCGCCGTGGACACGATCATCAACCAGAAGGGCGGCGACCTCATCTGCATCTACGTCGCCATCGGCCAGAAGGCCTCCACCGTGGCCAAGGTGGTGGCCGAGCTCGAGGCCAACGGCGCCATGGACTACACCATCGTCGTCTCCGCCACCGCCTCCGACCCGGCGCCGCTGCAGTTCCTGTCGCCCTACGCCGGCTGCTCCATGGGCGAGTATTTCCGCGACCGCGGGCAGCACGCCCTCATCATCTACGACGACCTGTCGAAGCAGGCCTGGGCCTACCGCGAGATGTCGCTGGTCCTGCGCCGGCCGCCGGGGCGGGAAGCCTACCCGGGCGACGTCTTCTACCTGCACTCGCGGCTGCTGGAGCGCGCCGCCAAGATGAGCGACGAGAAGGGCGGCGGGTCGCTGACGGCCCTGCCCGTGATCGAGATCCTCGAAGGCGACGTCTCCACCTTCGTGCCCACGAACGTCATCTCCATCACCGACGGCCAGATCCTGCTCAAGCCCGAGCTGTTCCACGCCGGCAACCGCCCGGCCATGGACGTGGGGGCCTCGGTATCCCGGGTTGGTTCCGACGCCCAGACACGGGCCATGAAAGCGGTGGCCAGATCGATCAAGGGCGACATCGCGCGCTACAACGAGGTCAAGGCCTTCGCCCAGTTCGGCACCTCGGACCTCGATCAGTCCACGCGCAACCTGCTCAACCGCGGCGAGAAGCTGATGGAGCTGCTCAAGCAGGGCCGCTACGAGCCCCTGCCCCTGGAGGAAGAGACGGTGGCCCTGGCCGCTATCGATCACGCCCTCGACCTGCCCACTGCCGATGTGCGCCGCTTCGAAGAGGAACTGCTGCAGCACATGCGCGACCGCCAGCCCGAGCTGCTGGCGCGGATCCGCGACAGCCGCGATCTCGACGACGACGCGCGCGCGAGCCTGACCGCCGCCATCGAGCAGTTCAAGAGCACCTTCCGCCCCTCGGACGGCTAGTGGCGACCCTTCGGCAGCTGCGGACGCGGGTTGCGTCGGTCAGCAACATCCAGCGCGTCACCAACGCCATGTACATGGTGGCCGCCGCCAAGATGCGCCGCGCCCAGGACGCCATCGAGTCGGCCCGCCCCTACGCCGAGCAGATCGACGCCACGCTGCGGCGGATCCAGGGCAGCGTCGAATCCGACCACCCCCTCTTCCGGCAGCGCGAGGTCCGGCGCCTGTCGGTGGTGGTTGTCAGCGCCGACCGCGGCCTGTGCGGAGCCTTCAACGGCAACGTGGGGCGCCAGGCCCGCCTCGAGCTGGAGTCGCAGGCAGGCGTCGAGGTCGAGCTGACCACCGTGGGGCGCAAGGGGCGCGACTTTCTGGCCAGCCGCGGCTTCGAGGTCTCGAGACATCACGCCGACGTCTTCCGCCAGCTGGAGTTCGCCACCGCCGCGCAGATCGCCCGGGGAGTCACCTCCGACTACGCCGCCGAGCGCACCGACCGGGCCCTGCTGGTCTTCTCCGAGTTCAGGTCCGTGGCCAGCCAGGTGCCGGTGGTGCGCCAGCTGCTGCCCATCGCGCCGCCGGAGGACCAGGACCCGGGGGCGGGCAGCTGCATCTTCGAGCCCGGCCCGGAGCGGCTGCTGCAAGCCCTCGTGCCGCGCCACGTGAGCTTCCAGTTATGGCGGGCCCTGCTGGAGACCAACGCCGGGTTTTTCGCCGCCCAGATGGCGGCCATGGACAACGCCACCAAGAACGCCGGGGACCTGATCACCGAGCTGACCCGCGAGGTCAACAAGGAGCGCCAGAGTTCGATCACCCTGGAACTGATGGACATCATCGGCGGCGCCGAGGCCGTCGCCCAGTAACAGACGAAGGGACAAGGATGAAGGAAGGAACCGTCAAGGAGATCATCGGCGTCGTCGTCGACGTCGACTTCGCCGGGGGCGAGCTGCCGCCGATCTACAACGCCCTGGAGGTGGCCGAGGAAGACCGCCCGGGCGACGAGCGCCTCGTCCTCGAGGTGCAGCAGCACCTGGGCGAGAGCCTGGTCCGCTGCGTGGCCATGGACGCCACCGACGGCATGGGGCGCGGCGCCCGGGTCGTCGACACCGGCGGCCCGATCCAGGTACCCGTGGGCGAGGCCGCCCTGGGCCGCCTGTTCAACGTCATCGGCGAGCCGATCGACGGCAAGGATCCTCTGCCCGAGGAGACGCCGCGGCGGCCGCTGCACCGCGAGCCTCCCGCCCACGAGGACCAGGTCACCACCGACCAGATGCTCGAGACGGGCATCAAGGTCATGGACCTGATCTGCCCCTTCGCCCGCGGCGGCAAGCTCGGCCTCTTCGGCGGCGCCGGCGTCGGCAAGACGGTGATCCTCACCGAGCTGATCAACAACGTCGCCTCCGGCCACGGCGGCTACTCGGTCTTCGCCGGCGTCGGCGAGCGCACCCGCGAGGGCAACGACCTGCTGGGCGAGCTCGAGGAGTCGGGGGTGATCGACAAGACGGCCATGGTCTTCGGCCAGATGAACGAGCCGCCCGGGGCGCGGCAGCGCATCGCCCTGACCGGGCTGACCATCGCCGAGCACTTCCGCGACGAGAGCGGCCAGGACGTGCTGTTCTTCGTGGACAACATCTTCCGCTTCATCCTCGCCGGCGCCGAGGTCTCGGCTCTCCTCGGCCGCATGCCGTCGGCCGTCGGCTACCAGCCGACCCTGGCCACCGAGATGGGCGCCCTCCAGGAGCGCATCACCACGACGAAGAGCGGCTCCATCACCTCGGTGCAGGCGATCTACGTGCCCGCCGACGACTACACCGACCCGGGAGTCGTCTCCGCCTTCGCCCACCTCGACGGCCGCATCGTCCTCGAGCGGGCCCTGGCCGACCAGGGCCTCTACCCGGCCGTCGATCCCCTGGCCTCCAGCTCCCGCATCCTCGACCCCCGCGTCGTCGGCGACGAGCACTACGACGTGGCCCAGCGGGTGCAGGAGATCCTGCAGCGCTACCGCGACCTGCGCGAGATCATCGCCATCCTCGGCATCGACGAGCTGTCCGACGAGGACAAGCTGGTCGTCTCGCGGGCCCGCAAGATCCAGTTCTTCCTCACCCAGCCGATGCACGTGGCCGAGGCCTTCACCGGCAAGCCGGGAGCCTACGTCAAGATCGAGGACACGGTGCGCGGCTTCCGCGAGATCGTCGAGGGCGCCCACGACGACGTGCCGGAGCAGGCCTTCTTTCTCGTGGGCACCATCGAGGACGCCCTGGCCGAGGCCGAGAACCTGTAGCCATGGCCGACTATCCCCTGCGCGTCGTCACCCCCGAGCGCGTCCTGTTCTCCGGGCCGGTGTCGAGCCTCCGGGCTCCCGGCAGCGAGGGCTCCTTCGGCGTGCTGGCGCGACATGCCCCCATGGTGGCGGCCCTGAAGACGGGCCCGCTCTCTTTCGAGGAGGAGGGCGGGCGCCGGTCCCTGGCGGTGAGCGGCGGCTTCGTCGAGGTCTCCGGCGAGGGGGTCACGGTGCTGGCCGAGACCGCCGAGTACGACGCCGAGATCGACGTGGCCCGGGCCGAGACCGCCCGCGACCGGGCGCGCCAACGGCTGAGCGCCCAGGCCGACATCGACCTCGACCGCGCCCGGGCGGCCCTGCTGCGGGCCCTGACCCGTCTCCGGGTCGCGGGAGCGGGCGGCTAGGGGACCATGGCCGACGTCTCCCCCCGGCTGCGGGGCTTCCTCGAGACCCAGATCCCCCTGATCGAGGAGGAGTTGTTCTCCTTCCTCCCCGTGCAGGAACCCGAGGACTACCTGTACGGCCCGATGCGCGTCTACCCCGAGCGCGGCGGCAAGCGCTCCCGGCCGGCCCTGGTGCTGCTGTCGTGCGGGGCCCTCGGCGGCGACCTGCGCTGCGCCATGCGCACCGCCGCGGCCTTCGAGATGTTCCAGTCCTTCGCCCTGCTCCACGACGACATCGAGGACGACTCCGAGATGCGCCGCGGCGAGCCCTGCATGCACCGCCTCCAAGGGGTGCCGCTGAGCATCAACGTCGGCGATGCGCTCTACGCCAAGGTCTTCGAGATGCTCGCCGCCAACGGACCGCTCCTCGGGTGCGAGATGACCCTGACCCTGATCGAGGAGATGCTCCGCGGCTCCCGCGAGACCTTCGAGGGGCAGGCCTACGACATCGGCTGGATCCGCAGCCGCACGGTCCCCGACGAGGAGCAGTTCATGACCATGCTGCGGAAGAAGACCGGCTGGTACACCGGCAGGGGGCCGTGCACGGCGGGGGCGATCATCGCCGGGGCGCCGGAGGCGCAGCAGCGCGCCATCGGCGACTTCGGCGAGGCCATGGCCATCGCCTTCCAGATCCGCGACGACCTGCTGAACCTGATGTCGACCGCCGCCGACGCGGCCCAGGCGCCGGGCCTGGCGGCGGGGGCCTACGGCAAGGAGCGGGGCGGCGACATCGCCGAGGGCAAGCGCACCCTGATCATCATCGACCTGCTGCGCAAGTGCGGCGGCGACGACCGCCGCCGCGTCCTCGAGATCCTGCACACCTCCCGCGAGGAGACCACGCCGGAGCAGATCGAGACCGTCATCGGCATGGCCTCGGAGCGCGGTGCGATCGCCTACGCCTCGGAAGTGGCGGACCGCCGCGGCCAGGAAGCCCACCAACTGCTTCAGGAGCTGCCGGCGACGGAAGAGCGGGAGCTGCTGCGGGAGATGCTGGAGTTCTTCGTGCACCGGGCCTACTGAAGACCCGCACCGGGGGAGACGCGCCTTCGGGTCAGCCCTCCGGGTCGTACAGCCAGGCCAGCAGCAGCCGCGCGCAGTTGACGATGCCACTGGCGTGGCAGATCTCGTAACCGTGGGTGTTGTCGCCGGGATAGGCGATCAGCGCGGCGCGGCCGGCGGAGCCCGCGGCCCGGGCCAGGGTGGCGTCGCTGGCGTAGCTGGTGAGGACGGCGGTCTGCACGCCGAAGCCGAGACCGGCGGCGAGCCCCGTCAGGTGGTCGACCAGGGGCTCGCTGTAGAGCCCGGAGACGTCCTTGCAGGGCAGGACCGGTTCGGCGCTGTTGACGATCTGGTACTCGTCGGCCACGGGGGCCAGGTCGAGGGCGATGACGGTCTCCGCCGGCAGCTGTCCCACCGACCAGATGGCGCCGAGACCGCCGATCTCCTCCTCGGCGCTGGCCACGAGGTAGACGTCCCGGTCCGGCGGCTCCCGGTGCAGCTGGCGCGCGGCGGCCACGAGCACGGCGAGTCCGGCCCGGCAGTCGAGGTTGTAGCCGCACAGGAACTCCTCTCCCAGCCACATGGGGGCCTTGCGGCCCCGCGCCAGGACGACGCGCCGCCCGGGCCGCACGCCGAGGCGCTCCAGGCCGTCGGCGTCGAGCTTCGTCTCCACGTGCATCTTCTCCCACGTCAGGGCGGCGCCGGACTTCAGGGCGCCGGCGGGGCTCTCGCCCGAGACGTGCTTGGAGCCGATGGACAACACTCCGGGGACCGGTTCTTCGGCGAGAATCTCCACCGGGGTCTCGCCCACGGCCCAGGGATGGAGCCCGCCCACGGGCTGCACGCGCAGGCGTCCCTCCGCCTCGACCCGCTTGACGATCATGCAGATCTCGTCCTTGTGGGCGGTGACGGCGACGGCGCCGCCCCTCCGGGCCCCCGGGAAGTGGAGGACCAGGCTGCCGGCGGCATCCTGACGGATCTCGCCGCAGGAGTGGAGCATCTCGCGCAGCAGAGCGTCGACCTCCCCCTCGACCCCGGAAGGTCCGTGGGCCACCAGCAGGCGTTCGAGGTCGGAGAGCAGGAGGGAGCGGTCGACGTTCACGGCGGGTCCTCTCGCGGATTCAGGCGGCGGCCGGCATGAGCTCTCCGAGGAACTCGTCGGCCAGGGAGCGCAGACGCTTCTGCAGCCGCAGGCGTCCCCGGTTGACGCGGGACTTCACCGTGCCCACCGGGCAGTCGATGATCTTGGCGATCTCCTCGTAGGAGAGGCCGTTGAGGTCGCGCAGCTCCACCGCCTCCCGGAACTCGGCGGGCAGCTCGTCGATGGCTCGGGCCACCGAGGAGTGGACCTTGCGCGCATCGGTATACTCGCCAGGAAGCGGGTCCGAGTCCACCGGCTCGTAGCACGAGACGCGCTCCTCCTCCTCGGGCATGGGGCCGATGGGGACCCAGTGCCAGCGCTTGCGCCGGCGCAGCTCGGTCTTGGCCAGGTTGCCGGCGATCGTGTAGAGCCAGGTCGAGACCTGCTCGATGGCGGGATACTGGTGCTTGTGCCGCAGGCATCGCAGGAAGGTCTCCTGCACGATGTCCTCGGCGGTCTCGCGGTCGCCCACGAAGCGATAGACGAAGCTGAACAGGGGAGCGCGGTAGCGCCGCACGAGGGCCGCGAGATGGTTCGTGTCGTGGGCGGCCTGCCGCAGCAGGTTGCGATCGGCGAGGGCTTGCTTGGCATCCATGACGGCCTCCATCGGTTGACGCGGCTGATGGTGATTGTTCTGGTCTCCCGTATGGCAATCATCGTGCCAGGTCTCGGGGAACTATCGTAACCAGCTGTTTTCCAAGGGAGTTGTGCACATCCGGGCGAATCCTGTCCCAAGGCCGGGGACAGGTCTTTCGGCTCAGGATTCTGAGGATCTCCGTCAGAGTTCTGAGCGCTTGCCGGCTTTGCCCAGCCCCGGACGCGGCCTAGATTCGGGCGCCCGATTCAGAACCGGAGAGAGATGGACGCGGACGCCACACGGACCCTGCGGGAGTTCTGCGAGACCCACGCCATCCGGCGGCTCGAGGCCGAGGAGATCCTGGAGCTGCTGGCCGACGGGGAGGACCCCGGGTGGATCGCCTCCCAGGCGGCGGCGGACCGCCCCGCCTCGGCGGAGCCTCTCGCCGCCCTGCTCGCGCAACTGGCGCCGCGGGTTCGACCGGCCTCGGAGGAGGAGGAGGCGGACCCGGCGGAAGAGGCGCAGGATCCCGCGGAAGGGACCGCCGATTCCGGCATCGACATCGGGGCGCGGATGGCCGCCCTCGGACAGGCCCTGCCCCCCGGGGTCGACGCCGCCCAGCTGCAGCAGGTCCTCGACTCGCCGCGGGGCCGGCTGATGGCCGACTTCGGCCTGTTCTGCCAGGAGCGCGGCCACGAGTCGCCTGGCGAGGAGGAGCTGCAGCGGCTCCACGACGAGTGGCTGCAGACGCCCCGGGACGGTCTCGACGGCCGGCGCCCCGCCGAGATGCTGGAGGGAGAGCGGCTGCTGCCGCAGCGGGTGGTCACCTTCCGGCGGGAGCAGCCCAAGGTGGGGCGCAACGACCTCTGTCCCTGCGGCAGCGGCCGCAAGTACAAGAAGTGCTGCGGGCGAGGAGGCTGAGGGCGTGGAGCGGACGGAGGGGCGGATCACCGGCGTCTTCACCGTCGAGTTGGACGTCTTCGGCGACGACCGCGGCCGGTTCGCCGAGATCTTCCGCCGCGAGTGGTTCCCCGGGCGCGCCTGGGACCGGCTCCAGGTCAACCGCTCACACTCGGGTCCCGGGGTCCTCCGCGGCCTGCACTTCCACCATCTCCAGGCCGACTGCTGGCACTGCGTGGCCGGCTCCCTGCGCGTCGGCCTGTACGACCTGCGCCGGCGCTCTCCGACGCGCGGGGTGGGCGAGACCCTGCAGCTCGACGGTGAGTCCTTCCGCACCCTCTTCATCCCGCCGGGCGTGGCCCACGGCTACCACGCCCTCACCGAGGCGACCTTCCTCTACGTCGTCGACCAGTACTACACGGGAGCCGACGAGCACGGCCTGGCCTGGGACGATCCCGGCGTCGGTCTCGACTGGGGTCTCAAGGCCGGCAGGCTGCCGGTGATCTCCCGCCGGGACGCCGCCAATCCGCGGCTGTGCGATCTCGACGAGGCCGACCTGCCCTGATGGACCTGCTCGAGTCTCTCCTTGGCTCCGAGGCGCTGCGCATCGCGCCCCCGGGGCAGGTGTTCTGGTACACCTCCGGCACGGTGGGACCGTACTACATCAACACCCACTTCCTCTTCGGAGGCCCCGAGAGAGCCGAAGAGCTGCTCGCCTTCATCGATGCCGGGTCGAGGTCCGCCGATTTCCACGCGCGCCTGACGGAGCGGATCTCGGCGCAGCTGGCTTCGGACCCGGCCTACGCCGCGGTGATCGACGCTCTCGCCGCCTCGATCCGCAGGCGGGAGCCGGCGGGCGGGATCGACTGGGTCTCGGGAGGGGAGCGGCGGGACTGGTTCTTCTCCACCGGCGCCGCCCTGAGGACCGGGCTGCCGCACCTCTACCTCTACAAGGACGGGGGCGCCCTGACCGCCGAGGGGGACCTCCTGGCCCCGGTGGAGGACCTGGGGGGCCGGCGTACCGCCCACGTGGCCGACCTGGTGACCGAGGCCTCCTCCTACACGCGCGCCTGGATCCCGGCCCTGCGGGGGCGCGGCGGCGACATGGCGGTGAGCGCCAACGTCATCGACCGCGGACAGGGGGGGATGGAGGTGATCGCCGCCCGCGGAGTCGACGCCGAGGCGTGCCTGCGCGTCGACAGGGCGATGTTCGCCGAGCTGCGGCGCCGTGGCCGGATCAGCGAGGCCCAGCACACCGTGCTCGTGGACTATCTCGGAGATCCCGCCGGGGCCATGCGCCGCTTCCTCGTGGAGCACCCTGCCTTCCTGCAGGACGCCCTGGGCTCGGGAGACGCGCGGACCTCCGGGAGGGCGCGGCTGCTGATGGAGCAGGACCCGTACGGCTTGCGGGCCGGTTGAGGCCGCCTCAGCCCGCCGCTTCGAGCATCTCCTCCACGACCTGCACCGAGACCAGCTGCGACACCCCTTCCTCCGGCATGGTCACCCCGTGCAGGGAGTCGGCCGATGCCATGGACAGCTTGTTGTGGGTCACCAGAATGAACTGGGTGGTGCGCGCGAACTCCCGCAGCACCCGCAGGAAGCGCTCGGTGTTGGCGTCGTCCAGGGGAGCGTCGACCTCGTCGAGGATGCACCAGGGACTCGGCTTGACCAGGTAGATGGCGAAGAGCAGGGAGATCGCGGTCAGGGCGCGCTCGCCGCCGGAGAGCAGGCCGATGCTCTGCAGGCGCTTGCCCCTCGGCCGGGCGGTGATCTCGATGTTCGACTCCAGGGGGTCCACGTCCGCCTCCAGTGAGAGATCGGCCTCGCCGCCGGGAAAGAACCGGGCGAAGGTCTCGCGGAACTTCTCGCGGATCTCGGCGAAGGTCTCACGGAACTTGCTCCGGGCGACGCGGTCGATGCGCTGCAGGGCCTTGCGCAGGTCCTCGGCGGCCGACTCCAGGTCGTCGCGCTGCCGGCAGAGGAAGTCGTAGCGCTCCTTCTGCTCCTCGTAGTCCTCCAGCACGCCCACGTTCACCGGTCCCAGCCGGGCGATGGATCGGCGGATCTGCTCCAGCCGCTCAGCGGCGGCCGAAGCGTCGAAGTCGGCCTCGTCCAGAGGGCCGAGAGAGGCCAGGGCGACCTCGTACTCCTCCCTCAGGCGCCCCTCGATCCGGCGGCACTCGGCCTTCATCTCCGCCAGCTGCAGCTCCTGCCGATGGCGGCGCTCCCGGTCGGCGCCCAGCTCCCGCTGCAGGCGGCCGATCTCCTCCTCCAGCCCGCGGGCCCCGGTGGTGCGGTCCTGCCACTGGCGGTGGCGCTCCTGACGCTCGCCTTCCAGCCCCTCGTGCTCCTCGTGCCTGACGGCCAGCTGGGTGGTGATCGCCTCCTCTTCGGCCCCCAGGCGGGCCCGCTCCTGGTCGGCCCGTGCGACCTCGTCCTGCAGCCGCTCGATCGAGGTCGCGTGGCCCCTGCGGAGGCGCTCGAGGCGCTCGCACTCGTCCCGCAGGCCCTTGGCCACGGCGTCGATCCGAACGCTCTCCAGGCGCAGCCCGTTGAGGGCCTCCTGCTGCTGGCGGCGGGCCCCCTCGGCGGCCTCCAGCCGTCTCTCCCCGGCCTGGATCCGGCCTTCGAGACCGGAGATCTCCTCCTCGATCGCGGCCAGCCGGGCCTCCTCCCGGGGGGCGTCGCCGGCCAGCGCCCGCAGCTTCTCCTCGGTGGCGGCCAGGCGGGACTGCTGCTGCTCCCGCCGGGACCTGAGCCGGTCCTGCTCCTCGCGGGCGGAGCGGAGCTGCAGGCGCTCCCCGGCCTCGGCCCGGCCTTCGTCCTCCAGCCCCCGGGTCAGGCTCTCGACGCGGGCCGCGAGGATGTCGCGGCGCCTGACCTCCGACGCGGCCACCGCCTCGGCAGCGGCCAGACGCGCCTGCCGGCGGGACAGGGCGAAGCGCAGTTCGGCGATCTCCCGCCGCCGGTGGAGGAGGCCCTCCTCCGGAGCCTCTGCGCCTCCGGCCAGACGGCCGTCGGTGCCGATCCCCTCGCCACCGGCGGTGACCAGACGCAAGGGCAGTCCAGGGTGCCGGCGGGCGAGGGCGACCGCCGTGGTCAGATCGTCCACGACAAAGGCGTTGTGGAGCAGCCGGTTCAGCAGCGGCGCCAGGTGATCCCCCGCCCGGACCCGCTTCACCAGAGGACCCGAGACCCCGTCGACGCCGCTCAGGTCCGCGCCCGGTTCCCCGGGGCCGTCCTGCCAGGAGAGGGGGTAGATCCCGGCTCGGCCGGAGCGGCCGCGAAGGTACTCGAGGGCCTCCAGCAAGCCCTCGTCCCCGCGGGCCACGAGGGCTTCCACGGCATCGCCCAGGGCGGTCTCCACGGCGCGTTCCAGACCTGGCTCGACCTCGATCAGGTCTCCCAGGACGCCCTCGAACAGCCCGGAACAGGGGGAATCGACGAGCAACTCGCGGACTCCCCCGGCGTAGCCCTCGTACCCGGCGCGCAGCCGCTCCAGGCCCTGCAGGCGGGCGTGCCCCGACTCGATCTCGCGGCGCAGGTCGGCCAGGGGGCCGGTGCGGGCGGAGATGGCCGACTCGGCCTCGGACCGCCGGTTCGCGGCCGAGTCCAGGGCGGCGGAGGTGGCCGTGATCCGCTCCCGCCGCGTCTCCAGCGAGGACCCGGCCGCCGCCACCGCCCGGCGCGCCTGCTTCAGGCCGTCGTCGTCCTCGGCGGCCTCGGCGCGCAGGTGCTCCGCCATCTGTTCCAGCCCCTGGCGCTCGCTCCGGAGGCGGGCCATCGACTCGCTGCCCTCGCTCTTCTCGCGCAGCAACTCGCGCAGGCGGCGGTTCTCGCTGTCCAGGCCGGTACGGACCGATTCGTACTCCTCGTCGGCGGCACCGGCCCTCTCCTCCTGGGACCGCAGGCGGTCCTCCATTCCCGCGGCCTCGGCCTCGGACCGCCCCAGGCTCGATCGGGTCTCGTCGAGGCGGGCGGCGGTCTCGCCAAGCTGGCGCCGCGACTCCTCCCGCTGTCCGGCGGCGCGCTGCATCGACTCGTCCCGGGCCTTGCGCTGCTCCCGCGACGAGACGAGGTGGGTGTCGAGAACGTGGATCTCCTCCTGGCACTGCGAGAGGCGCCGGCCCGCCTCCTGCAGGGCCCCCTCGGACTCGGTGAGGGCGAGGCGCTCCGTCTCCAACTCCGCTTCGAGGCCGGTGAACCTCGTCAGCCCCGCCTCCACCGTCCTCGACAACTCGTCGAACTCCCGCTGCAGGGGCTGCAGCCGCTCCTGAAGGGAGTAGAACTCGTGCCGCCCGTGGCGCACGTCGAGGTCGTCGAGCTCGGCCTTGAGCTCCTGGTAGCGTCGGGCCCTGCCCACCTGCCGGCCGAGGAGGTCGACGTTGCGCTTGATCTCGCCGACGACGTCCTCGATGCGCTGCAGGTCCGACCGCGTCGACTCGAGCTTGTTCCAGGTCGACCGCCGGCGGGCCTTGTACTTGGTGATCCCCGCCGCCTCCTCGAGGATGCGGCGGCGGTTCTCGGTCCGGTCGTCGACGATCTCGTCGACCATCCCCTGCTCCATGACCGAGTAGGCCCCCGGACCCAGGCCGGTGTCCATCAGCAGGTTCTGGATGTCGAGGAGCCGGCAGGGGACCTTGTTCAGCAGATAGTCGCTCTCGCCCGAGCGGAAGAGGCGGCGGGTGATCGTCACCTCCGAGTAGTCGATCGCCAACCCCTGCTCGGCGTTGTCGATGGTCAGCGATACCTCGCACATCCCCAGGGGCTTGCGGCCCCGGGTGCCGGCGAAGATCACGTCCTCCATGCGGTGGCCGCGGACGGCGCCGGCGCGCTGCTCGCCGAGGACCCACCGGATCGCCTCGACGATGTTGGACTTGCCGCAGCCGTTGGGACCCACGATCCCCGAGATCCCGGGGCCGAAGGGGATCTCGGTCTTGTCGAGGAAGGACTTGAAGCCGAAGACGTCGAGATGGGTCAGGCGCAAGGCCGGAATCTCCTCGCCGGAGGCGCGGCCGGCGGGCCGGGGGCGGAAGGGGGGAGAGGGGGGGAACCACTACCGGCTGGGGAGCAGGACAGGAACGATACCATCATGTGGGTACCCTGGCAAGGCAGAGGCCGGGCCTGCCGGACCGCTAGAAGTCGAGGACCGAATCGTCGGGGAGCTCGTCGTCCCGGCCCATGGCGATGACGTGCTCGTCGGTGATCTCGCGGCGGCCGCCGAAGCCGCCGTCGATCTCGTGCCAGTGGCCGACCCCGGGCTCGCCGCGGCGCCAGCACAGGTAGACCCAGCGGCCCTCGAAGGTGGTGGGGAAGTCGACGATCCCCTGTTCCAGGCCGCCGGCGGGGAAGCGCAGCCCGTGGCCGAGGATGTCCTGGCGCACGATCCTCTCCACCGCCGCCGCCTCGGTTTCCATGCCGCGGCGGTGGCCGAGGAGCTCGGCGTGGTCCGGGTTGTCCGCCGACTCGACATCCTCGCCCCACAGGGTCTGCAGGATCTGCAGGCCTTCGTAGTGCCGGAGCCAGCCCTCCCGGTGCCTGTCCAGCCGCTCGAGGACCGACTCCAGCCAGGGGATCATGCCGTTCGCCTGGTCGACGGTGAAGGGGCGGCGGGAGGCCATGGGGGTCGAATATACGGCGGGCGGGCGGCTCCCGGGTACCGGGAGGCGCGGAGGCCGGCCTATCTTGCGCCGGCTCTGGGGCAGGGGCATATTTCACCGGCGCCCGGGCCTGCCCCGGGCCTTCTTCGTTGAGGCTTCCATGGCGGTCACCATCGACGACGTCAAGCGGGTTGCGGCCTTGGCCCGCCTGGACCTGTCGGCGCCGCAGGAAGAACGCCTCACCGCCGAGCTCGGCCGCATCCTCGCCTACATGGAGAAGCTCAACGAGCTCGACACCGACGGCGTGGAGCCCACCTCCCACGCCACGCCGGTGGCCGGCGTGCTGCGCCGGGACGAGGCCGTGCCCTTCGACGGACGTACGGAACTGCTCGCCCAGGCGCCCGACATGCGGGACGGGTGTTTCCGGGTTCCCAGGATCATCGAGTGAGCCATTCCGCGCCGCTCCGCGACCTCCGCGGCGCCACTGGAGCCGGAGGAAGAGCGTGACGGAGTACGCGGGTCCGAAGTTCGTCGTCGTCGCCGGCGGCGTGATGAGCGGCGTCGGCAAGGGGCTCACCACCGCCTCCATGGGCCGCATCCTCCGCGAGTACGGATACCGCACCACCGCCGTCAAGATCGATCCCTACATCAACTACGACGCCGGCACGATGCGGCCCACCGAGCACGGCGAGGTCTTCGTCACCGACGACGGCGGCGAGATCGACCAGGACCTGGGCAACTACGAGCGCTTCCTGGGCACCGACCTGCCGCGGCGCAACAACCTGACCACCGGCCAGATCTACCACACCGTCATCGAGCGCGAGCGCCGGGGCGAGTACCTCGGCCACACCGTGCAGCCCATCCCCCACCTCACCGACGAGGTGCAGCGCCGCATCGTCGAGGCCGGCGAGGGATTCGACATCGTCCTCATCGAGATCGGCGGCACCGGCGGTGACTACGAGAACGAGTTGTTCCTCTTCGCCGTGAAGGGCATGGAGCGCGAGCTCGGCGAGGAGCACTTCCTCTACGTGCTCATCACCTACCTGCCGATTCCCAGCCACGTGGGGGAGATGAAGACGAAGCCGACGCAGCAGGCGATCCGGCTGCTGTCCCAGCAGGGCATCTTTCCCGACTTCATCATCTGCCGCGCCGAGACCCCCCTCGACGACGTGCGCAAGAAGAAGATCATGGTCAACGCCAACGTGCCGAAGGAGCACATCATAT
>JAJDTN010000445.1 GCA_022827165.1 Candidatus Latescibacterota bacterium | reverse complement strand
CGCCACCGCCATGAACCGCCGCATCCCCCCCGACTACCAGACCGCCCTCCAGGAGCGCGAACCCGCCCGCGCCGCCGCCGGCCCGGAGTCCGCTGTCACCCTGCGGGGGATCGCCGTGGGCTGCCTCCTGTGCGTGGTCATCGGCGTCGGCGCCCCGTACACGACCATGCTCCTGCGCGGGACCCCCATGGGGTTCTCGTCGTCGACGCCGGCGGCCTTCTTCCTGCTCTTCGTGCTCATCCTCGGGCACGTGTTGCTCCGCTGCTGCCGGCCCACCTGGGGGTTCACGCGGGGCGAGCTGATCACCGCCATGGTGATGATGATGGTGGCGGCGGCGATCCCCACGCGCGGGGTGACGGGGATGCTGCTGCCCCTGGTCACGGGGATCTACTACTACGCCTCCCCGGAGAACGAGTGGGCGGAGCGGCTCCATCCGCACCTTGCGGAGTGGACGATGGTGGGCGATCCGGAGGCGGTGCGCGGGCTCTACGAGGGCGGCATGGCGATCCCCTGGGCCGCCTGGATGCCGGTGCTGCTGGGGTGGCTGGCGTTCTACGCCGCCTTCTACCTGACCCTGGTCTGCGTCCTGGCCATCCTGCGGCGCCAGTGGGTGGAGCACGAGCGCCTGCCCTTCCCCATGGCCCAGGTGCCGCTGGCCCTGTTCCTCCAGGAGAGGGGCGCCGTCCTGCCGGACGTGTTGCGGCGGGCGAGCCTGTGGGTGGGCTTCGCCGTGCCCGCCGTCGTCGGCGGCCTGCAGGGCCTGCAGCACTACTTCCCCGAGGTGCCGGCGCCGACCCTGGTGACCCGTCTCGACCTGTTTCCGGGGGTGCCGGTGCGGGTGGGGCTGAACTTCCTGACCCTCGGCTTCGCCTGGTTCATCAACACCAGCATCGCCTTCAGCCTCTGGTTCTTCTACCTGCTCATCGCCGTGGAGCAGAGGATCCTCCACGTCATGGGCATCGACACCACCCACCTCGGCCTGGGCTACTGGACGGAACCGATCATCGGACACCAGGGGATGGGGGCCCTGATCGTGCTCATCGGCGCCGGGCTCTGGTACGCCCGCGGCCACCTGCGGCGGGTGTGGCGCAAGGCCGCCCTCGGGGATGCCTCGATCGACGACAGCGGCGAGATCCTCCCCTTCCGCTGGGCCCTCATCGGCGGCGCCGCGGGCCTGGGGGGCATGACCGTGTGGCTGTGGCAGGCGGGGATGCCGGGATGGGCGGCGCCCGTCATCGTGCTGGGGGCGTTGGTGATCTTCACCGGGCTGACGCGGGCCGTGGCGGAGGGGGGCATCCCCACGATCTCGCCGGCCATGGTGCCCGCCGGCTTCGTGATCACCACCGTGGGCGCGCCGGCCCTCGGCCCCGCCGGCCTGCTGGCGGCCGGGCACAGCCTGATCTGGAGCGGCGAGCTGCTGGTCTTCATGATGGCGCCCCTGGCCAACGGCCTGCGCCTTGGCAGCGAAACCTCAGGCAACCGGCGGCGGCTGCTGGCCGCCATCGCCCTGGCCATGGGGATCACCCTCACCGTGTCGATCTGGTTCACGCTGCGGCTGGCCTACGACCACGGCGGCGTCAACCTCGACCGCCAGTACTTCGGCTCCTTCGCCCGCTACCCGGCGGAGCAGACCATCTTCCAGCTTCAGAACCCCGCCGGTCCGAGCCTCACCGGCTTCCTGTGGATGCTCGGCGGCGGGCTGGTGATGGCGGGGCTCATGGTGGCCCGCCAGCACGTCGCCGGCTGGCCCCTGCACCCTCTCGGGTTCGCCGTCGCCCCGGGCTGGACCATGGCGGTGCTGTGGTCCTCCATCTGCGCCGCGTGGGTGATCAAGCGGACCGTGCTGCGCTTCGGCGGGGCGAGGACTTACGAACGCACCAAGCCGTTCTTCGTGGGGCTGATCCTGGGACAGTTGGTGATCGCCGGCTTCTGGCTGATCGTGGACACCTTCACCGGCACGGTGGGCAACGTCATCCCCGTGCTTTACTGAATCAGATGAACCACGAGCGCGGCCTCACCCGCGCTCCCGCCGGCCCCGAGTCCGCCGTCACCCTGCGGGGGATCGCCGTCGGCTGCCTCCTGTGCGCCGTCATCGGCGTCGGGGCCCCGTACACGACCATGCTCCTGCGGGGGACGCCCATGGGGATGTCCTCGAGCACGCCGGCGGCCTTCTTCCTGCTCTTCCTGGTCATGGCCGCCCACGTCCTGCTCAGGTGCTGCCGCCGCTCCTGGGGGTTCACCCGTGGGGAGCTGATCACGGCCACGGTGATGATGATGGTGGCCGCGGCGATCCCCACGCGGGGGGTGACGGGCATGATCCTGCCCATGATCACGGGGATCTACTACTACGCCTCCCCCGAGAACCGGTGGGCCGAGCAGCTCCATCCGTACCTGGCGGAGTGGACGCTCATGGGCGATCCCGAGGCGGTGCAGGGGCTCTACGAGGGCGGGATGGCGGTCCCCTGGGCGAGCTGGATCCCGCCGTTGCTCGGGTGGCTGGCCTTCTACGCCGCCTTCTACCTGACCCTGGTCTGCGTCATGGCCGTCCTGCGGCGCCAGTGGGTGGAGCACGAGCGCCTGCCCTTCCCCATGGCCCAGGTGCCGCTGGCCCTGTTCCGCCAGGAGCGCGGCGCCATCCTGCCCGACGTCTTCCGGCGGCTGAGCCTGTGGGTCGGCTTCGCCGTGCCCATGGCCGTCGGCGGCCTGCAGGGCCTGCAGCACTACCTGCCCGAGGTTCCCGTGCCCCGCCTGGCGACCAGCGTCGACCTGCTTCCGGGGGTGCCGGTGCGGATCGGCGTGAACTTCCTGATGCTCGGCTTCGCGTACTTCATCAACACCAGCATCGCCTTCAGCCTCTGGTTCTTCTACCTGCTCACCGCGGTGCAGAGGAAGGTGCTGCACATGGTGGGCATCGACACGACCCATCTCGGCCAGGGCTACTGGACGGAGCCGGTCCTCGGACACCAGTCGATGGGGGCCCTGATCGTGTTCATCGGCGCCGGGCTCTGGTACGCCCGCGGACACCTGCGGGCGGTGTGGCGCAAGGCGGTCCGGGGGGATGCCTCGATCGACGACGGCGGCGAGATCCTCCCCTTCCGCTGGGCCGTCATCGGCGGCGCCGCCGGCCTGGGGGGCATGACCGTGTGGCTGTGGCGGGCGGGGATGCCGGGGTGGGCGGCGCCGATCCTGGTGCTGTCGGCCCTGGTGATCTTCACCGGGCTGACCCGGGCCGTGGCCGAAGGGGGCATCCCCACGATCTCGCCGGGTATGGTGCCGGCCGGCTTCGTGGTCGCCACCGTGGGGGGGCCGGCCCTCGGTCCCGCCGGCCTGCTGGCGACCGGCCACAGCCTGGTGTGGTGCGGGGAGCTGCTGGTCTTCATGATGGCGCCCCTGGCCAACGGTCTGCGCCTGGGCAGCGAGACCTCCGGCAACCGGCGGCGGCTGCTGGCCGCCATCGCCCTGGCCATGCTGGTCACCCTGGCCGTGTCGATCTGGTTCACCCTGAGGCTGGCCTACGACCACGGCGGCCTGAACCTGCACGGCCAGTTCTTCGGCTCCTTCCCCCGCTACCCCGGGGAGCAGGCCATGTACCAGATCGACAACCCCGCCGGGCCGAGCCTCACCGGCCTCGCGTGGATGCTCGGCGGGGCCGCGGTCATGGCCGGCCTCATGGTCGCCCGCCATCACTTCGCCGGCTGGCCCCTGCACCCCCTCGGGTTCGCCGTCGCCCCGGGCTGGACCATGGGGGTGCTGTGGTCCTCCATCTTCCTCGCCTGGGTGATCAAGCGCGCCGTGCTGCGGTTCTGCGGGGCCCGGACCTACGAGCGCACCAAGCCGTTCTTCGTGGGGCTGATCCTGGGGCAGCTGGTGGTCGCCGGCCTGTGGCTGATCGTGGACGGCTTCACCGGCACGGTGGGCAACGTCATCCCCGTGTTCTACTGACCGGGGTGGGCCGGGTCAGGCGCGGATCACGGCGAGCACCTCGTCGCGCTTCTCCTCCATCCGCCGCTGCGTCAGCGCCTCGAGGTTGAGGCGCAGCAGGGGCTCGGTGTTGGAGGCGCGCACGTTGAAGTGCCAGTCGTCGTAGCTCACGGAGACGCCGTCGAGGCGCTCGATGCGGCCGTCGGCGTAGCGCCGGGCCAGCTCTTCGAGCATGGCGGCGGGATCGTCCACGCGGGAGTTGATCTCCCCCGAGAGGAAGTAGCGCGACTCCAGGGGCGAGAGCAGTTGCGACAGGGAGCGGCCGCTCTCCGACATCATCTGCATCAGGACCAGGGACGGCACGATGCCGGAGTCGGCGCCGTAGAAGTCGCGGAAGTAGTAGTGGCCGGACAGCTCGCCGGCGAAGACGCCGCCCTCGCGCAGCAGCCGCGGCTTGAGGAAGGAGTGGCCCACGCGCTCCTGGCGGGCCTCGCCCCCGGCGGCCCGGATCTCGTCGCGCACCGCCCACGAACAGCGGACATCGTAAACGATGGTGCCGCCGCCCTCGCGGCGCAGCAGCCAGGCGCCCATCAGCGCCGTGAGGAAGTCGCCGGGGACGAAGCGGCCGCGGTCGTCGATGGCGAAGAACCGGTCGCCGTCGCCGTCGAAGGCGAAACCCGCGTCGGCGCCCTCGGCCACCACCCGGCGCTGCAGCTCGGCGCGGTTCTCCTCCTGCATGGGGTCGAGGCCGTGGTTGGGCAGGGAGCCGTCGGGGTCGAGGTACATCCCCGTCAGCTCCACCGGCAGACGGCCGTAGATCCGCTCGAGGATGGGGCCGACCATGCCGTTGCCGGTGTCGGCGACGATCTTCAGCGGCCGCAGGCGGTCGACCTCCACGAGAGACAGGACCTTGTCGACGAAGCCCTCGCCCAGATCGAGGCTCTCGACGCGGCCGGCGCCCGGCGCCCGGCGCCAGTCCCCGGCCTCGATGAGCCGCCGCAGGTCCTGGATGCCCTCGTCCCCCGACAGCAGGAAGGGCATCTCGCGCACCATCTTGAAGCCGCAGTAGTCGGGCGGGTTGTGGGAGGCGGTGACCATGATCCCCGGACGCCCGCGGGTGGCGCAGGCGTGGTAGTACTGGTCGGTGCTGACCATGCCGAGGTCGAGGATGTCCACTCCCTGGAGCGTGAGGCCCTCCACGAGAGAGGCGCAGACGGCCGGGCTCGACAGGCGCATGTCGCGGCCCACCACGACCTGCCGCGGCTGCAGCAGGGTGGCGAAGGCGCGGCCCACGGCCAGCGCCGTGGACTCGTCGAGCTGGGAGGGGTAGAGGCCGCGGATGTCGTAGGCCTTGAAGATGGAGGGATCGACGCGCATGCCGTTAGTTTACCGCCGGGAGGGAATGAGAGTGAAGAGACTCCTCGTCATGCGTCACGCAAAGTCGGACTGGTCGCGCCCGGACCGGGCGGACTTCGACCGCCCCCTGAACAAGCGCGGCCGCAAGGATGTGCCCCGCGTCGCCGAGTTCCTGGAGGCCTGCGCCGAGCCGCCCGACCTGGTGCTGGCCTCGGCCGCGGTGCGCGCCCAGGAGACGGCGGTGCGCCTGGTGGAGGAGCTGGAGGAGGGCCCGCAGCTGGTCCTCGACGGCCGCCTGTACATGGCCGGCCCGGAGGCCCTCTCCGAGGTGCTGGCCGCCACCGCGGGAAAGGCCGGCACGGCCCTGGTCATCGCCCACAACCCCGGCCTGGAGCAGTGGATCGCCCGGCTCACCGGGGCCCGGGTGCGCCTGCCCACGGCGGCCGTGGCCCGCGTCGACCTGGATGTGCCCCGCTGGGAGGGTCCGTTGGACGAGGGAGCGTTGCAGTGGCTGGTCACGCCCCGGCTGCTGCGGAGCCTCGGCTGGTGAGCCGGCCCGCCGGCGCCCGCACTACCTCTTGAAGTCCTCGATGATCCGGCGCAGGGCCTCGTCGAGATCGACCTTGGGGTCGTAGCCGATGAGGTCGCGGATCTTGCGCAGGTCGGGGGCGCGGTACTCGAGGTCCTCGTAGAGGCCGCTGCGGCGCGTCTGGTCGTAGGGGATGAAGGCGATCTCGGAGTTGGAGCCGGTGAGCTCCTTGATCTTGTCCGCCAGGTCGCGGATGCTGCTCTCGTAGTTGGACCCGAGGTTGAGGACTTCCCCCACCACGCGGTC
Organism: Candidatus Latescibacterota bacterium; assembly: GCA_022827165.1. The sequence continues at coordinate 2,022 of JAJDTN010000445.1, read as the reverse complement.
GCTGGCGGCCATGGCCACGAGGCCGTCGACGGCGTCGTCGATGTAGGTGAAGCAGCGGCGCTGCTCGCCGTTGTCGTAGACGGTGATCGGGTCCCCCAGCATGGCCTGCTTGATGAAACGCGGCACCACCATGCCGTAGCGCCCGGTCTGGCGCGGGCCGATGACGTTGAAGGGCCGCACGATCACCGTGGGCAGGCGCTTCTCGCGCCAGTAGGCCAGGGCCAGCAGCTCGTCCACGGCCTTGGTGGTGGAGTAGCTCCAGCGCAGCACCGTCGTCGGCCCGAGGATGCGGTCGCTGTCCTCCTTGAAGGGCACGTGGCCGTTCTTCTTGCCGTAGATCTCGGAGGTCGAGGCCAGGACGACGCGCTTCTTGCGCTCGTTGGCCAGCTCCAGGAGGATCTCGGTGCCGCGGATGTTGGTGCTCAGCGTCTGCAGCGGGTTCTCGAGCACGTACTCCACCCCCACCGCCGCCGCCAGGTGGTAGATCAGCTCGCACTCCTCCACGAGGGCGCGCATCACGCCGGCGTTGAGGATGTCGTCGATGCGGCAGGTGCAGCGCGGGTGCTCCTGCAGGTGCTGGATGTTCTCGATGAGGCTGGTGGAGAGGTTGTCGATGATCGACACCTCGTCGCCCATGGCCAGGTGGCGCTCGGCCAGGTGGGAGCCGATGAAGCCCGCCCCGCCGGTGATCAGGACCTTCATGCCCGCCCTTCCACCAGGTAGTCCCGGCTCAGCGTCGTGACCCGCACGTGGCGCCAGCCCGCCGCCCGCAGCAGGTCCTCGACCTGGCGCCGGTCGTAGAAGAACACGGGGCACCCCTTCGCCTTGAGCCGCAGCCAGCGGGTGGGCGTGCGCAGGCGCCAGCGGATGGGAAAGCTGAAGACGCCGCGGCCCGTGGTCAGCTCGCGCATGCGCTCCAGGACCGGCGCGGGATCGGGCACGTAGTCGAAGAACCCGATGCCGAGGCAGATCTCGAAGTCGTGGGGCGCCTGCCACTGCAGGAACTCCCCCGCCTCGAACCGGCAGCGCCCCTCGACCCGGGCCTCGGCCGCCGCCGCCCGCGCCATGTCGAGCATGGCCGCCGCCATGTCGAGGCCGGTGACGCGGGCCCCCCGGCGGGCGAACTCCACCGAGTAGCGGCCGGAGCCGCAGCCCACGTCGAGGACCCGCTGGCCGGTGACGTCGCCGCAGCGGGCGAAGGTGAGGGCGAAGCGCTGGTGGACGACGCCGCGGAACAGGCCGTCCAGGCAACGCCGGGCCACTCCCTTGTCGGTGTCGTAGATGGCGTCGAAGCGCGCCGCCTCGCCGTCGAAGTGGCGGCGTACGGCCTCGGCCGTGGCGGGGGGACTCACCCCGTCTCCGGTGACCCCGCCAGCGTCCACCCCCGGGCGGCGAGGACCTCGGCCGCCGTGGTGAAGGGGAAGTCGGACAGGAGTCGGCGCAACCGTTTTTCCGTGCGGCCCAGGTTGAGGTAGTGGGTCCAGGCGATGCGGCGCGGCAAAGGGATCCGGGGGTGGTCCGGATCGAGTTCCCAGGGGTGCAGGTAGAACACCGCCGGGTGGCCTTCGGCGGCGATCCGCCCGAGGCCGAAGTGGGTCACAATATAGGGGTAGAGCCGGAAGTAGGCACCACCGGCCACGGGCAGGTTGGCCCCGCCCAGGCGCCAGGTGGAAGGCGGCAGCTCGACGATGCCGGCCCCGGTCTCGTGGACCCGGCGCGGCGCCCCCGGGACGCCGTAGCGGTAGTTGCGCACCGGGAAGACGCTGGAGTCGTAGCGGAGGCCGCACTCCCGGAGGATCTCGAAGGCCCACTCCGACCCGCGCCGGATGGAGAAGTAGGGAGCGCGGAACCCCCGGACCGGGGCCGGGACCAGGCCCGCCAGGACCTCCAGCGAGCGCTCCAGGTCGGCGCGGAACGCCTCCGGGCCCATGCGGCTCACGAAGCCGTGGCCGTACCCGTGGGTGGCGATCTCGTGACCCCGGGCGGCGATCTCGCGCACCAGGCCGGGGGCGGCCTCGGCCG
>JAJDTN010000150.1 GCA_022827165.1 Candidatus Latescibacterota bacterium | reverse complement strand
AGAACGAGTGGGCCCAGGACATCCACCCGCATGTGCCGGACTGGCTGGTGCCGCAGGGGGACGAGGCGATCCGCGCTTTCTACGAGGGGGTGGCCCAGGGCGAGGCGATCCCCTGGATGGTCTGGATCAAGCCCCTGCTGGGGTGGGTCCCCGTGCTCCTCGGGCTCTACCTCGTGATGATCTCCCTGGCGGTGCTGTTCCGCCGCCAGTGGATGGAGCACGAGCGCCTCGCCTATCCCCTGGCCCAGCTGCCCCTGGTCATGTGCTCCCAGGAGCGGGGCCGGGCCCTCAACGCCTTCTTCCGCAACCCCGTCATGTGGGCGGGCTTCGCCGTGCCCTTCATCGTCACCTCCATGAACGGGCTCCACGCCTACCATCACTTCATCCCCGGCGTCAGCCTGTCGGCGAGCATCCCCATTCTGCCCAACCTCGAGTCCCTCTCGGTGGTCGTCAGCTTTCCCATGATGGGCTTCGCCTACCTGACCCACCAGGAGGTGACCCTGAGCATCTGGCTGTTCTACCTGCTCGGCTACGCCCTCAAGGGCTACCTCACCTACATCGGCCTGACGCGCACCCTCAACCTGGACATCTACGCCCAGAGCGACGGCGGTCCCATCCTCTCGTACCTGCAGTTCGGCGCCCTCATGGCCCTCACCGGATACGCCCTGTGGACGGCGCGGGGGTACCTGGGACAGACCTGGCGCTCGGTCTTCCGGGGCGGAGGCGGCGACCCCGGCGAGTTCTCCATGCGCAGCGTCTACGGACAGCTGATCCTGGGGCTGGTGCTGATGACGGGGTGGTTCATCGCCGCGGGGGTGCCCTGGTGGGCGTCGGTGACCTTCGTGCTGGTGGCGGCGGCCACCTTCCTGGGCATCACCCGCATCCTCTGCGAGTCGGGCCTGGCGGCGACGCGGGCCCAGCTGATCACGCCCACCGTGGTGCGCACGGCGTACGGCACCGCCTGGCTCGGCGGTCCGGGGGCGGTGACCGTGCTCGCCCTGGGCCAGGTGTGGATGAGCGACGTGCGCACCTTCGTCATGGCCTCGGCCGCCAACGGCCTGAAGGTGGCCGAGTCGGTGACCCGCAAGGGCGTCCTGCTGTGGAGCATGATCCTGGCCGTGGTCCTCGGGCTGGGGATCTCGGTGTGGACCACCCTCTACTACGCCTACCAGACCGGGGCCAACAACGCCAACGCCTGGTTCTTCCTCAGCGGCCCCCGGTACACCATCGACTTCGCCGCCACGTACCTGCGCGAGCCCGTCGGCCCCGACCTGGCCGGCATGGGTCTGATCGGGCTGGGCGCGGCGGTCATGCTCGCCCTCTACTGGGTGCGCGCCCACGTCCTCTCCTTCCCCGTCCATCCCATGGGGCTGGCGGTGTCGCAGATGATGCTCACCCGTCACATGTGGTTCAGCGTCTTCCTGGTGTGGATGGTCAAGGCCTGCCTGATCCGCTACGGCGGGCCCAACCTGCTGCGCCGGGTGCGGCCCTTCTTCCTCGGCTTCATCCTCGGCCAGTTCGCCGTCATCGCCTTCTGGCTGGCCATCGACGTCATCACCGGCGCCCAGGGCCACGGCCTCTACTGGGTGTAGGGCGCCCGGCCCTCGCGCGCCAGCCAGGCGCCCAGGAAGGGGTCGGAGACGCGGTATCTCGTACCCACCTTCGCCACGATGCGCTTGCTCACGAGACCCTGCATCGCCTTGGCCACGGACGGCAGCAGAGGTATGCCCGTGCTCGCCACGAAGTCCCGGCTCAGGTTCGACTCGCCCCCGGACCGGCTCAGGGCTCGCAGGACATCGGCCTGCTGGCGGCTCAGGCTCTGCATCACCAGCTCGTACTGGTCGCTCTGCATGGCGTAGATCGCGCTCCAGGCCGCCGCCAGGTCGTCCCGGGAGATGACCTGCCCGGAGCCCGTCACCTGCCAGAGGGCGGTGCAGAAGCGCTGCGTGTCCCCCGGGTTGTCGTGGCATGCGTCCAGGATGACGTCCAGAAGCCCGGCTTGCAGGCGGCGCTCCGCCGCGAGGAACTTGCGCTCCAGGAAGCGGCGGAAGCTGCGCCGCTCGATGGGCCCGACATGCAGGCGCATGGCGGCGTGGAAGAACGGGGAGCCGCGGTCGGTGAAGATCGTCTCCATGGCCCGCCGCTGACTGCCGCAGAACACGAAGGCCGGGCCCTCCTGCTGTTGCACGAGTCCGCGAAGTCTCGCCACCACCGCTTCTTCCGCGGGAAGGGAGAGGATGTCCTGGAACTCGTCGAGGACGATGACGGGGGCCTCCCACGAGCCCAGCAAGGCGAAGATGCCGTCCAGCGTCTCCGGCCGGTCGCCGCTGCCCGCCTCGAAGCCGACCGTGGGCAGGTTGGTGGCGGGATCCACCGAGATCGTCGGTCGCAGGGCCGCCAGCGATCGGAGGAGGGTCATGACACCGGACTCCTGCCCTTCGGCCTGGACCACGGCCTGGGCCAGCCGCTGGGAGAAGTCCGACACCGACTTGATCGCCATCAGGTCGGCGTAGACCAGGCGCCGGCCCGTGAGACGGCGCCCGGCCTCGAAGATCAGCGAGGTCTTGCCGATGCGCCGCTCGCCGACCACGTACACACGGCCGGCGGACTGCATGTACTGCCGCAGCTGGGCGACCTCGTTGCGGCGGCCGCAGAACTCCCTGCCCGTCACCTTCATGCCCGTGCGGAAGGGCAGCATCGGATCCACCCCCTGATAAGAAGGCCTGGTTATAAACCATTTGGTTTATAACCTATTGGTATACCGATGGCAAGTGGCACCGCCGCCCACGGCCGGACGGGCCGCGCCTCTACCCATCCAGGTCCACCGTGTACTTGATGCAGTCGGCGGCGAAGTCCTCCGGCTTCTCCATCTCGTCCCAGCCCTTGTAGCGGTACTGCTCGGGAAGGGTGATGACGAGGCGGCCGGTGCCCCTCTCCTCGTAGCTGCCGAAGTTGGTGTACCTCACCAGCTCGTGGGCCCCCTCGGGGCGGTCCTGGATCAGGCGCACCGAGTCCCTCACCAGGCAGGCGCGGCCGGGGTCGAAGAGGGCCAGCTTGAGCGGGTAGCGCGGCGTCTGGGCGAAGACCGGCGCCTCGAGGATGTTGCCCAGCCACCAGGTCCGGCCCGTGGAGGTGGTGACGAAGTCGGAGGAGGAGGCCGGCGTGTGCACCGGCGAGCCGTCGTCGTAGAGCAGGGGCTCCGGGGCCGACCAGGTCATGCCCCCGTCCTCGGAGAGGGCGGTGTAGCGGATGGAGTGGAGGCCCTGGGCCTCGCCCCCCTGGCAGCGGGTGGTCATGAACAGCCGGTCGCCGCCGAGGGAGGCGATGGAAGGCTCGCAGCAGCCCGCCGTCGACCGGTCGGGGCCGACCTCGAAGTAGCTGCCGAACTCCCACTCGAGGGCGGTGCGGCCGGCGTTCCACTCGCCCCGGGCGCAGATGACGCGGAAGTCCCAGGGCCGGGTCCCGTCGAGGCGCTCGTACCCGGTGAAGGGGGCCATGAGGGAGCCGTCGTCCATCCACCGGCAGGCGGCGCCGTTGAGGATGGCGCCGCGGGTCCCGTAGTCGAGCTCCGGGCCCCAGCGCTCCTCGTCGAATCCGCGCCGGCGGTCGACGATCGGCATGACATCGCTCCAGGTGGCGCCCCGGTCCTTCGAGATCGCGTAGAACACCCGGTAGGCGCCCTGGTTGATGTACCCGTAGCAGCTCTTGTCGGCCTTCTGCCCCCGGTAGAACCGCACCAGGGTGTC
>JAJDTN010000437.1 GCA_022827165.1 Candidatus Latescibacterota bacterium | reverse complement strand
CTCTCCAGGCGCAGACGCCCTCCCTTCACGGTGAGGCTCAGGCGCCCTCCCTCCAAGGTATAGGTGCCCCAGGAATCTCCCGTGGAGAAGAAGAAGCTCCCCTCCCGGCCCAGGCGCAGGGCGCCGGTGACGGCGGAGTAGCCGAACCCCGTCCAGGCCAGCAGCCCGCCCCAGCTGGCCAGGGCGCGGGCGTAGTGGTGGCCGCACTCGGCCTCGTCGAAGGGGTTGCGGCGGCGGCCGTCGTAGCGGTCGCGGACGGCGGCGAAGCACTCCAGGCCCTCCTCCTCTAGGCCGGCGTAGAGCATGTGCACGGCGGTGCTGTACTCGAACCCCGTCATTAGCTCGTTGCAGTAGGGGAAGGGCTGCCGCGGCCGGTCGCCGCGGGGGTAGCTGGCCATGAGCAGCCCTCTCTCGTCGCCGGCGGCGTAGCTGCGGAAGTGGTTGAAGTGGCCGAGGAAGGAATCGCGCCAGTTGTGGGCCTTGATGCTGCGCAGGGTGGCGCGGGCGAGGCCGGGATCGACGAGGTCGCCGAGGCCGCAGACGTGGGCCATGTACTGTCCCACGAGTTGGTCCACCAGGCAGGCGGGACCGAGCTGCAGCGCCGGGTCGTCGAGGTCGCCGCGGTCCGGGTTGCCGATGATCCCGGGATCGATGGCGGCGCCGGCCCCGGGCGGGACGACGCGGTGCTCGAAGTACTCGCCGTTGAACAGGTTCGCCTCCATCCAGGCCTTGCCGGACTCGAACATCGACCGGCAGCGCTCGGCGAGGTCGGCGTCGCCGGCATGGCGGGCCATCTCCTCGCCGGCGCGCAGGGCGCCGAGGTACCAGAACCCCATCTGCGGGTTGGGGCCGAAGTACTCCACGTCCATGGTGTTGTGCTGGCAGCCCTCCATGACCCCGTCCTGGTCGGCGTCCCAGCCGTGCTCGATCCAGCAGAACTCGATGGCGGAGCGCACCCGCGGCCAGTGGGCGTCGAACAGCTCCCGGGAGCCGCTCAACTGCCAGTCGCGGTAGAACCGCATGATGACACCGAGCTGGCCGTCGGCGGCGGCGAGGAAGGGCTGCTCCGGGGGCCGGTGGAGGGGCAGGTTGATGCGGGTCTGCACCTGCCCGCGGTCGGTGGTGGCGTGGGCGAACTCGACGTTGCGCATGTTGCGGGACAGCTCGCCGAAGACGAAACCGAGGCCCTGCTCGTAGTTCCACACGTGGGTGCAGGAGCCGCGGCAGCAGCCCTGCGTGTCGTGGCATCCTTCCCAGCCGAAGAAGTGGCCGTCGGCGGTGCGCAGGCACGTCTGGGTGCGCAGGGTGGACAGGTTGAACAGGGCCGCCTCGCGGACCACCTCGGGCACGTCGGCGGCCAGGAAGTCGGAGACGAAGCCGACGGTGCGCGCCTCCAGGTCGTCGAGCCGTCCGATCTCGCGCGCGGCCACCTCCCAGGCGTCGTCGTAGACCGTGCAGTAGTGGTTGCCGACGAACTCGGGATAGGGCTCCGGCGCGCAGTCGCGGTCGCAGCAGCCGCTGCCGGCCGCCGCGTCGATGTGGTCCGCCGCCTCCCAGGCGAGGCGGTTCGGGAAGTGCCAGGTGAGCAGGAAGAGGATCTCGGCCTCGCCGCCGCCGGGGACCGTGACCCGCGGACACAGGGTGGCCATGGGGTCGTCCTTGCCCGAGGAGCGCTCGTCCACGGCGCCGTCCTCCGTCAGGTCGTCCCAGTAGTCGAGGAGGGTGTTGCCCCAGGAGAGGTCGGCCCAGGCGGTGCGGTGCGAGCACTCCGCCGCCGTCGTGGCCAGCGCCATGGTGCCCCAGGCCGGGTGGTTGGCGGGCACCCCGTCGGAGCGCAGGAAGAGCCCCTGCAGCCCGTCGCCGCCGCGGAACTCGTTGACGTTGCGCCGCGGGCCGTAGGCCGCGGTGGTGGCGTAGCAGGTGCGCTCCTGAAGGGAGCGGTCGGCGCCGATGAAGTTCGGCAGCGAGAAGGCGATGGCCGCCTCCACGGGTGCCGCCGTCGGGTTGCGGAGACGGTAGCGCAGCACCGCCGCGGGGAGGCTGGAGTCGCCGACCTCGCACGGCACCAGGGGGTTGAAGGCCTGCAGGCGGACCCGCAGCGGCAGGTCGCGGCAGGCGAAGTCGATCTCGGCCAGGGGGTAGGCGGCGCGAAAGACTGCGGCCTCCATGCGCGGCAGGTTGTGGTTGTTCACCGCGCAGCCGGCCTGCCCGTCGTACTGGACGGGATCCAGCGGGCCTTCCAGCAGCCGCGTCTGCCGGCGGCCCGAGGCCGCCTCATGCGTGTGCAGCACGACCGAGGGCCCGGGGGCGATCCAGGAGTCGCCCTGCTTCGGCACGAAGCCCTTCGAGGGCCGGTTCATCAGCTCCCAGTCGCGCAGGTCGCCGCGCCCGCCGAGGGAGACGGTGCCCGTGCCGATGCCGCCCAGGGGCATGGCCACCTTGAGCAGGTGCGCGCCGCGGTACTCGCGAAGGAAGGGGTAACCGGGTTCCATGGGGATCTCCTCGACTTGGGGGGCGAGGAATCAGGCCCCTGAGGGCGGAGCCGTCCAGGGCCGGGCACCGGCCGCTTGAGCGAGGCCGGGTGTTTCCGCAATCTTGTGCAGCGTGAGCGACCTCTCCATCCGCGTCGACGCCGCCTTCGAGGGCGGCAGCGCCGGCGAGATCCGGCCCGCGGGCAAGGACGCCTTCGAGGCCCTGCCCCTGCCCGAGCCGGTGCCCGACTGGTTCTCCGCCGCCCTGGAGGAGCACTTCGGCGGCGCCGGGGTGCCCCGGGAGTACGCCTGCCACGTGCGCCTGGCCTCCCGGGTGGACCAGCGGCGCACGGTGCGGCTGCGCTTCCGGTTCACCGAGACCAGCGGCGCCGCGTACATGGCGCCGCCGTACTGGCTCTTCCGGCGCTGCCGCTGGCGGCCGCTCCCGGCCCGCGACACGGAGTACGTCGAGGGCTCCCACGTGGACCTGAGGATCCGCCTGGCCCCGGGCGAGCAGCTGCGGGTGGCCAACAAGCCCTACGTCAGCATGCGGGAGGTCTACGACGAGATGGGGGTGCTGGCCGCCTCCGGTCCCTTCGAGGTCCGCGAGATCGGCCGCACCGCCGGGAGCCGGCCGATCATGGCCGTGGAATCGACGGGCGGCGCCGAAGAGACCATCCTGATCGGGGCCACCATGCAGCCGGCCGAGCCGGCGGCGCGTCCGGTCCTCGCCATCGCCCACTGGC
>JAJDTN010000203.1 GCA_022827165.1 Candidatus Latescibacterota bacterium | reverse complement strand
CCCCCGGGAGGCGAAGGCGTACTGCCGGCCCAGGATGGCGACCTTGGTCGTGCGGACGGCGGGCGCCATGGCGGCCTCAGGAATCCACGGCCTCGAGCCGGGACAACAGGCACTCGAGGCGTTCCTTGGCCTGCCGGTTGCGCTCCGTCGACTGGCGCTGCTCCTCACCGGCCTCGCTCAGGCGGGTCTGCAACCCTTCGATCTGCTGCCGGGCGTCGGCGGCCTGCTTGCGCAGGGCCGCGTTCTCGGTGCGGAACTGCTCGAGTACCTCCAGCAGGCGGTTCACCTCATCCTCCAGGCGCTGGAAATTGCTGTCCACGTGCTCGGTCATGGTCTCCTCGGTGTCCCTGTCTGTCTCAGTCGTGCCCCGAAAGCCCCCCGCAGACGTTCGAGGGCGTCATCCAGGATCCTGTCGGCATCGCCGTCCTCGAGCGTCCGTTCCGCCGATCTCAGCCGCAGGGAAAAGGCGAGGCTCCGCTTGCCCGCCTCGACCTGGTCCCCCCTGTAGACGTCGAAGAGGTCGACGCGCTCCACGAGATCGGGGGCCGCCGACCGGATCGCGGCCTCCGCCTGCCCGGCGGGAATGGCCTCATCGAGGACCACCGCCAGGTCGCGTTCGACCGCGGGGAACCTGGGGAGCGGGCGAAAGGCGGAGGGCCGCTGCGCCCAGGCGTCGAACAGCTCGGAGAGCTCAAGCTCAAAGATATGGGTGTCCCGATCGAGATCAAAGCGGGCGCCGATGGCGGGATCGACCTGCCCCAAGGCCCCCAGGATGCGGTCCCCGAGGCGGATACGGGCCCCGTGCCCCGCGCGCCAGGGAGAGCCTTCCGCCGGTTCGAAGCAGATCCCGTCGATCCCCTGCAGGAGGCCGTCGAGGGCGCCCTTGAGATCGAGGAAATCCACCTCCCGCTGTTCGGCCCGCCAGGTGGAGGCCGACAACCCTCCGGCGAGCAGGCCGCCCGCCCGCAGGGACTCGCGGTGGCCGCCGCCGTCGGCGGCGATGAACACCCGCCCGATCTCGAAGATCCCCACCCCGGGGGACCGTTGATGGAAGTTCCTCCGGGCCACGTCGAGCAGACCCGGCACCAGGCTCGTGCGCAGGCTGGACACACCCTGGGCGGGAGGGTTGGCGAGGCGGCAGGCCACGGGTCCGCTCAGTTCCGCCCAGTCGTCGGCGACGATGCTGGAAGTGACGGCCTCGTCCAGTCCCGCCGCGGTGAGCAGCCGGCGGACTCGGCGCTGGCCGTCGTAGCCCGCTCCCGCCGGGCCGGGGGGCGGGCCCCGCAGCTCGCTCCGGGCGGGAACCTCCTCGTATCCGTGGACCCTGCCCACCTCCTCCACGAGGTCGATCTCGCGCTCGAGGTCGGGCCGGAAGGACGGGGCCTCCACTTGCAGGACCCCCGCGCCTCCCTCGCTCACCGCGCAGCCCAGGCTCTCGAGGATCCGCCGGCACCGGGCGGGGCCGACGTCGACGGCCAGCAGCGAGGCGGCCCTGGACGGGCGCAGCCGGATGCGGCGCCGCTGCAGGGCGGCGGGCATCACATCGATACAGCCCGGGGCGGGCCGGGCGCCCGCGATCTCGGCCATGAGGGCGGCGGCGCGGGCGCTGGCCGCCGCCGGAAGGTCCCAGTCGACGCCGCGCTCGAAGCGGAAGGAGGCCTCGGTCCGGATGCCGAGGCGAGAGGAGAGGCTGCGCACCCGGCGCGGGTCGAAGTACGCGGCTTCGAGCAGCACCTCCATGGTCCCTTCGGTGACCTCCGACTCGGCGCCCCCCATGACCCCGGCGAGGGCCACGGGACGGCTGGCGTCGGCGATGACGAGGGCCGAGCCGTCGAGTTCGTGGTCGCCGCCGTCGAGGGTCCGCAACGCCTCGCCGGGGCGGGCCCCGCGGACCACGATCCGGCCTTCCTGCAGCCGGTGCAGGTCGAAGGCGTGGAGCGGCTGGCCGAGCTCGAGCATGACGAAGTTGGTCACGTCGACGATGTTGTTCACCGGGCGCTGGCCCACGGCCCGCAACCGGTCCTGCAGCCACCGGGGCGAGGGGCCGACGGCGACCTGCCGCAGGATCCGGGCCACGTAACGGGGGCAGCCATCGGCGTCCTCGATCTCCACCCCGGTGGAGACGGCCGCCGGCTCGCCGCTCTCGCACAGGTCGGGGACCGGGAGGCGGAGCCGGGCGCCGGTCAGGGCGGCGACCTCGCGGGCGATCCCCGCCACGCTGAGGCAGTCGGGCCGGTTCGGGGTGACCTCGAAGTCCATGACGACGTCGTCCAGGCCCGCCGCCTCCGCCATGGGGGATCCCGCTCGGCAGTCCCCGGGCAGCACCAGGATGCCTTCGTCATCCTCGCCGAGGCCGAGCTCGGCCTCCGAGCAGATCATGCCCTCGGAGCGGATGCCCCGGAGCTCGACCTTCTCGATGCGGGTGCCGTCGGGCAGGGCGCAGCCGGGCAGCACCACGGGAACCATCTGGCCGGCGGCCACGTTGGCGGCGCCGCAGACGATCCGAGCCGGTTCCGGGCGCCCTACGTCCACCCGGCAGACGGACAGGCGGTCGGCCTTCGGGTGGGGGGCGCTCTCCAGCACCCGTCCGACGACGATCCCCGACAGGCGCGCGCCAAGGTCCTCGACGCTCTCGGCCTCCAGGCCGGCCATGGTCAGGCGGTGGACCAGCTCTTCGGGAGTCGAGTCTACGTCCACGTACTCGCGCAGCCAGTTCAGCGTGATCTTCATCCCATCCGCCCCTCAGCCGGTCCCGAACTGGCGCGTGAACCTGAGGTCGCTCTCGAGGAAGAGCCGGATGTCGTCGATCCCGTGGCGGATCATGGCCACGCGCTCGATCCCGAAGCCGAAGGCGAAGCCCGTGTACTTCTCGGCATCGTAACCGACGGCGCTGAAGACCTCCGGATCGACCATGCCGGCGCCGCCGATCTCGATCCAGCCCGTGCCCTTGCAGACCCGGCAGCGCCCCCCATCCGAGCTCCCCGTGCCGCCGCAGAGGGTGCAGGAGAAGTCGTACTCGACGCTCGGTTCGGTGAAGGGGAAGAAGTGGGGCCGGAAGCGGATTCTCGTGTCGGCGCCGAGGACACGCCGGCCGAGGGCGGTCAGGGTCCCCTTGAGCTCGGCCATGGAGACCCCCCGGTCGACGTACAGCCCCTCGATCTGGTGGAAGACCATGTGGTGGGTGGCGTCAACGCTCTCCTTGCGGTAGCAGCGGCCCACGGACAGCACCCGGACCGGGGGCGGCTGACGTTCCATCACCCGGATCTGCACCGTCGAGGTATGGGTGCGCAGGAGCCGCCCGTCGGTGAGGTAGAAGGTGTCCTGCTCGTCGCGGGCCGGGTGGTCGGCTGGGGTGTTGAGGGCGTCGAAGTTGTGATGCTCGTCCTCGACCTCCGGGCCGTCGGCGACGGTGAAGCCCATCTGCCGCAGGGCGTCGACGAGCTCGTCGGCGGTGGCCGACAGCGGATGGGTGTGGCCGCGCCGCTGAGGCCGCCCGGGGAGGGTGAAGTCGATGGCCGCCGCCGACTCCGCCGCCTTCTCCAGTGCCTGCTGGCGCCCCTCGAGAGCGTCGGCGATCTGCTTCTGCGCCTTCCCCGCCGCCTGGCCCACCGAGGGGCGCTGGTCGCCGGGGAGGTCGCCGATGCCGCCGAGGATCCGCCGCAACCGGCTGCGGCGTCCGGTGAACCTCACCCTCACCTCGTCGAGGGCCTTCAGGTCCTCCGCGGCGTCGACGGCCTCCAGGGCCTGCTGCCGGATTTCCTCGATCTCATTCAACATACGGGTCCTGATCCCTCGAGCTGGGCGCCGGGCGGGGGCGACGCCGGAGACGACAGACCGGTCGGCTCCGGGGTTCGTCCTGGGGGATCGGGAAATCGGGACCGGCGGGGCCCCGAAGGCCCCGTCCACCGGCTGGCGCCGGTCTTACAAGTGGGCCTTCGCCTGATCGACGATGGCCGTAAACGCCTCCGGATCGCGCACCGCGAGGTCGGCCAGCACCTTGCGGTTGACCTTCACCTCGGCGCGGTCGAGCCCGCTGATCAGCCGGCTGTACGACAACCCCTGGAGCCGGGCGGCGGCGTTGATCCGCGTGATCCACAGGCGGCGCATGTCGCGCTTGCGGTTGCGGCGGTCCCGGTAGGCGTAGGCCTGGGCGCGGTCGACCGCCTCGCGGGCGGTCCGGAACAGGCGGCTGCGACCGCCGAAGTACCCCCGGGCCTGCTTGAGGACCTTCTTGTGGCGTCGGCGGGAGGCGACGCGGTTGCGCGCACGAGGCATGGACGGGCTCCTACTTCAGACCCAGCGAGCGCCGCACGTTGTCGAGATTGGCCGGTGACACGCTCTCGTTCTTCCGCAGGGCGCGCTTGCGCTTGGTGGAGCGCTTGCCCAGGAAGTGGTCGCCGAAGGCCCTCCGGCGCTTGAGGCCGTTCCCGCGCTTCTTGATGCGCTTCGCCGTGGACTTGTGAGTCTTGATCTTTGGCATGACGGCAATCCTGGCCCTCTTGAGGGGACCCTGCTGGTCAGCCAGAGGAGAATAGGGGTGAGCTCCGCTTATGTCAATGACGCCAAGCACCCCCGGGATCTTGGAGCAGTCGGCCAACCAATTGAGCGACAAGCTCTTGCGTGATCTGGAGGATCGCCGCTCCCCGGGGGCCGCCTCGGCCAGCGTCCCCTGCCGTGAGGCCGGCGGGTCAGGCGGTCCGCTCTTCCAGGTACTCCCGTACCGCCGGGCGCAGGAACACGTCGTCCAGCGGCAACCGGGCCAGGGCGCGGGCCATCAGGTCGACGCGCTCCGGCAGCGACAGCTGCCGGTCGAGGAGGATGCAGTTCTGTCCGCGCAGGCGGAAGAGGCCGCCCCGGCTGCCGTCGAGATCCTCGCGGCGAATCTCCACCGACAGCTGCGAGGCCACCGCCTCCAGTTCCTGCAACAGGCGGGCCTCCTCGGCGTCCGGTTGGTCAGGGAGGGGCATGTCGGTAATATACGGCCGATACGGCCACCTGAACGCGCCTGCCGATCGAGCCATTGTGAGAGACAGCCTTCCCCAGCCCGGGGAGGACCGCGCCCGCGGGGAAGACCCGTGGATTCTGGTCACCAACGACGACGGCGTCGACTCCCCGGCCCTGCTCCCCCTGCTGGCCTCGCTCGGGACGCTGGGCCCGGCGCGCGCCCTGGTCCCGGACCGCGAGTGCAGCTGGTCCTCCAAGACGCTTACCCGCTTCGGCCGCCTCAGGCTCCGCCGGGTGAGCGCCGGGGATCGGACGCTGCACACTCTCGACGGCTCCCCCGCGGACTGCGCGAATGCGGGAGTCCACAATCTGGCGGCGTCGCCGCCCCGCCTCGCGGTCTCCGGGATCAACATCGGCGCCAATGCCGGCCTCGCCTTTCTGCTCAGTTCGGGCACGGTCGGCGCCGCCGTCGAGGCCGCCCTCAGCGGCGTCCCCGCCGTGGCCTTCTCGCTGCAGTTGCGCCCCGACGACTACGCTCGCTGGCGCAGCGACCGGCGCGACTCCCTGCCTCCCGGCGCCTGGGAGCAGGCGGCGGCGGTGGCCCGCGAGATCACCTCCGAGGTCCTTCGAGGGGGGCTCCCCGAGGGGGCCCGGCTGCTCTCGGTGAACCTTCCCCCCGGTGCGGGGCCCGGCACGCGCCGGGTGCTGACCCGGGTCACACCGAGCGCCTACGGGCGGTTCTTCCGCCACGACGGCGACGGCCGCCTGGAGCACGTCTCCTCCGGCCTGCGGCGTCACCGCGAGTTGGAGGACGGGGATCTGGACGTCCTGGAGAAGGGATGGGTCTCGATCACGCCCCTGAGCCTGGGGCTGGACATCAGCCCTGCGGCAGGGGATCGGTCCCGCTTCGAGCGCCCCTCCGGATGCTGAACCGGGTGTGGATCGCCCTGGCGGCCACCGTGGCGTGCGCCGCCGGGGCCGGGGCGGAACCGTCCGCGGCAGACACCACCAAGGTGCAAGGGGCGCCCGCCGACTCGGCGCGGGCGCGCGGGCTGAACAGCCTGCTGAGCGGAGCGGCGGTGGTCGCCGATCCGCTCGCGGCCGGGGAACAGACGGTGGACGCCGTGCGCTGGCTGGCCAAGCGGCGGCAGTTCGTGCTCCGGGGCACGCCCTACGGCTTCACGGGACTGCCGATCGTCTACTACAGCCCGGGCACCGGGTGGAACTACGGCGGGCGCCTGCAGATCGCCGACTACCACCGGCGTCCGTACCGCTACAAGCTCAGCCTCCACTGGGTGAAGTCGACCCGGGGAAAGCGCGTCAGCTACCTGCGCTTCCGGTTGCCCCACATGGCGGGGACCGGCTTCGGTCTCATCCTGACGGCGAGCAACAAGCGCGACATCCGGGCCCGCTACTACGGCCTGTCGAACGACAGCGAGAACAACGAGGGCCTCACCGAGTCGGACCACCCCGACTTCATCGACGAGGACTACTACCACTACGTCCTGGAGGCGCCCCGGGCGATCGTCAACCTCCTCCGTCACCTCTACGGTCCGATGACCGTTTCCCTCGGCCTCGGCCTCGAGCGGACCGATGTCGACGGCAGGGGGCAGCGCTCCTACTACCTCGACGCCGGCACCCCGGACGGTGTGGTGGACGGCATCACGGGGTTCGTGGGCCTGAGCCTGCGGTGGGACACCCGGGACGACCCCTCGATCCCGCGCCGGGGCCTGTTTCAGGAGTGGAGCTACGAGACCTCCCGAAACTCCCTCCTGAGCCTGCTCTTCGAGCAGATCGACTTCCAGCGCTACACCTTCACCGACGCCCGCTACTACCCCGTCTCCCCGCGGCTGAACATCGCCCATCGCACCATCGTGGAAGCCCTGAAGGGGACCGTGCCCCTGTACGCTTACGGCGAGATCGGCGGCAGCCGGAGGATCAAGGGCCTCGGGGGATCCGACACCTTGCGGGGGTTCGACCGGCAGCGCTTCACCGACAACGTGCGCGTCCTCACCAACACGGAGGCGCGCTACTACCTCGGGAGCCGGACCGTTTTCCAGCAGCACCTCGACCTGCTGGCCATCCTCTTCGCCGACAGCGGCCAGGTGGCGCCTGGATTCTCCGATCTCCATCCCCTCGACACCCACCTGAGCATCGGTTGGGGCCTGCGCACCTACTGGAACGAGGACTTCGTCGTGCGCGCCGACCTCGGCGTCTCGGAGGAACAGCTCTACACCATCCTCAAGTACCGCAACATCTTCTGAGTCAGCCCGCCGGAGACCCCATCACCGGCCGCAGGCGAACCGCCAACCAGGCGACGAGGAGCCCCACGAGCAGGTCCTTCGGCAGGGGCGCCAGGCCGAGCTCCAGGGCGAGATCCGCCGCCGCTGGACTGGCCGCCACGAAACGCAGGTTGAGGTAGAGCCCCAGCACCCCGGCGGCATAGATCGCCGCCATCCCGGCACAGGTCGCGGCCAGGGCCCGCCGGAAGGTGACTCGCCGGTCCTCCCCGGCCAACCGCCCCGCCAGCCAGGCGCCGGCGACGAACCCCAGCAGGTAGCCGGCGGAGGGCTTGAGCAGGTAGTGGAGCCCTCCGCCCCCGGCGAACACGGGCAGGCCCACCAGCCCCGCCGTGAGATAGACCCCCTGGCTCGCCGCTCCCCGCCAGGGCCCCAGCAACAGCCCGGCCAGGCAGACGAAGGCCGCCTGCAGGGTGATGGGTACATGAGGCAGGGGGAGGCGCAACTGCGCGCCCACGGCGGTGAGGGCGGCCATGAGCGCCACCGGCACCAGCACCCGGGGGTTCAGGAAAGACCGGACCGGGAAGGGGGGGATCGGCGCTCGGGCCGGCGGATCAGGTAGCGGCCCGGCCCTCCGTGCCGGCGGGAGCGAGCATGGCGATGAGGCTGCCCAGGGTGGCGGCGAGCTCGTTCCGGGGGACGACGCGGTCGACGAAACCGTGCTCGAGGACGGTCTCGGCGATCTGGAATCCGGCGGGAAGCTCCTCGATGCCCATGAACTGCCGGATCACCGCCTGGCCGGCGAACCCGATGCGGGCCCCCGGCTCGGCGAGGGTGAGGTCGCCGAGCATGGCGAAGCTGGCGGTCACGCCGCCGTAGGTCGGGTCGGTCAGGACGGCGACATACAGTCCGCCGGCGTTGGAGAACCGGCGCAGCCGGGCGCTGACCTTGGCCATCTGCATCAGCGAGAACGTGCTCTCCTGCATCCGGGCTCCGCCCGACTGGCAGACCAGCACCAGGGCCCGGCCGTCGGCCAGGGCCCTGTCGATGAGCCGGCTGATCTTCTCGCCCGTGGCGCCGCCCAGGCTGCCCATGATGTAGCGCGTATCCATGACGCCGAGGG
>JAJDTN010000001.1 GCA_022827165.1 Candidatus Latescibacterota bacterium | reverse complement strand
CTTCTACGAGTACCGGCCCTGGGTCTACTCCCGGGGGGTCGGCTTCGATTCGTACTCGGGCGACTCCCTCTACGAGCTGGCCGTCGAGCACCACCAGTGGCTGGGGCGCTACCTGCGCCAAGTCGTGACCCGTCACACCGAGCTGGCCGGCCGGACCTCGGAGGACCGGGACCTGCTTCTGGGCCGCCTTGAGGGCGATGCCGCCGTCGACCCCATCGGCGTCACCGCCGCCTCCGGGCCGGAGCGGCGCTGGCGGGCCTACGGACAGCTGCGCGAGCTCGCCTTCATGCGCAACGACGGCTTCCCCATCCCCCCCGTGTTCTCCGAGTTCGATCCCGGCCTGATCGACGCCGACCGGCGAGTCAACCACCTGATCGCCCTGCCCGTGGGCCGCACCCACTACTCGCGGGCCCTGGTCGAGGGCCCGACCCTGTCCCGGGAGCTGACCGCCGCCGGCCGGCCCGGGACCAACCTGATCATCAGCCGCGGCGTCGACCTGGTGGACGATCCGCAGGCCGGCCGGCCCGTCGTGCAGATCCGTTCCGGCCACCTCTACGTCTCGCGGGAGGAGTACGCGGCGGCCCTTGTCCGCCATCGCGGCCTCGACGCCGATGCGGCCCGCAAGCAGGCCGGGCGCGAGGGTACGCCGAAGGGCATCCGGCTGGCCGTGCGCTTCACGCGCCCCCTGACCGCGGCCGTCGTCTACCCCTTCCACGGGGATCCCCGATACCACGAGGGACGCCTGGAGGACTGCGGACTTCCCTACTCGGTGCAGTCCCTGTTCCACACCTGGACCACCTACGACAAGGCGAAGTACCCCGACATCTTCGACGCCGCCTCCGGCGTCGACGTGCCCCACGAGATCGACTGGCTCGCCGCCGACACCCGGCGCGCGCCCTCCGAGAGCGCCGCCAGGAACTGGATCGAGAACGGCCTGGACGGGTCGGACTACCCGGGGCTGCGGGAGTTCGCCCGCCGCCACCGCCTGGTGATGATCAAGGACGCCGCCGAGTCCGGGGGCCGGAACGCCCGGGCCTTCGTCCTTCGCCGCCTCGCCGCCGCCGCCGTCGACGAGGCGGAGCTGGAGCGCGCCGTCGACTTCGTCCACCAGATCAGCCTGCGCCACAACGTCGCCATCCAGGAGGTGATCCTGTCCTCGCCGGAGGCCTGGGCCACCGACGACTTCATCGACTCCTTCGTGCGCCGCCAGGTCGTCGAGTGGGGCTCGGCCGTCGAGCGCCGGCGCCGGCCGCGCTCGCCGATCTACGGATCGCACCGGGTGATCGTCTCGTCCGACGACCCGGCCGCCGACCTCCCCCTCGAGGAGCGCTGGCACCTGTCCCACTGGATCACCCTCAACAGCAAGCAGCTGATCACCAATGTCGGCCGCGGCGGCAGCCTCGAGCGCTTCCTCCCCGAGATCGTCCAGCCCGCCTGCCGCCAGGCCCTCTTCGACGGTCTGGCCGCCGCCGCCCGCGGGGTCATGGCGGCCCTGCGCGCCTATGCCGGGCGCGGCGCCGAGGCCTACCGCCGCGACAGCGGCCGGCCGGTGGGCCGCGACCTGACCGGACTGTCGTACGGAACGCCGCGCTACATGATGCTCGACTTCCTGGTGACGCCGCGCTTCGCCGAGGAGGGAGACCTGGTGGAGGTGATCCGGGAGCCGGGCCTCGAGCCGGTCTTCATCCTCCAGCACGGGGACCGCCGCTTCCCGGGCACCCTGTCGGGCTGGCGCGTCGTCCTGATCGAGCCCAACCTCGGCGTCGGCCTGTGGGACCGCGTGGCCCTGCGCGAGGAGGCCCACGAGCGCGCCGCCAGCGAGGCCGGCCAGCGGCCCTTCGACTGGGACCGGGTCGGGGAGAACGCCCGCGTCGTGCTGCGCGACCTCAGCCGCGCCGGCGAGGACTACCTGAAAGCCCTCGAAGGGCAGCGGTGAGCGGCGACGACCGGCACCTCGAGGTCGCCTGGACGCGGGCCTGCGACGGCCTCGACATCGGCCGCGGGACCCCCCTGGCGGCGAGCGAGGCCAGCGTCCTGCTCAAGTATCTCATCTCCGAACGCGCCTCGGTCCCGGATGGCCCGGACTGCTGTGCCCGCGACCGCTGCCGCCGCGCCTGGGTGGAATGGATGGCCGCCGGCGCCGAGGACCTCGACCGGGCCCTGAGACCGGGGGCCGCGCCGGCCGTGCGCGGCGTGCTGGAAAAGGACGCGGAGTACACCGGCCGCATCATCGACCTGGCCGTGGCCGACCTCGTGAGCGAGCCCATGGCTCCCGAGGTCTGCATCGAGACGGTGCCCTTGGGCGGTCTTCCCCCCGGGGGGCGCTGGAACCACGCCGTGATCTTCGCCGCCGCCCCCCTGATCACCCACGAGATCTACCCCCTGGCCGCCGACGCCTGCGTCCATGACGCCCGCGCCGGAGGCCCCTTCTACCGCGTCCTCGGCGTCCACGGGGACTGGCTGTCCAACGGCCGGGCCCGCCGCGTCCTGTGGTTGGATGCCGAGCGCGACCGGTTCTGCGAGGCGCCCCTTTCCGAGCCGGTCCACCTGCACTCGGCGCAGCTCCTCGCCCTGGGTCCGCAACAGACGCGGTGTCACCTGATCTGGGCCCGGCGCCTGACCTGCCCCCTGGTCAACCCGGGACCGCCTTCGGCCACGGCCGACGACAAGCACGGCCTCTCCCGGCGGTGGGCCGACGCCGGTCTCGAGGTGCCCGCGGGAGTCCTGGTGGCCCCGGGCCACCGCCTCGCCGCCCGCGACTTCCTGCACCGCACCGGGGAGATCGTGGTCAAGCCCAACGACGGCACCGAGGGGCAGAGGGTGCGCTACCTCTCCGCCTCCGCCCCGGAGGCCGAGGACCTCCTGGACGCGCAGCTCAGCGCCTGCTGGGAGTGGGGTCCGGCGCGCCTGGAAGAGCGCCGGGACGGAATCGTCTGGCGCGATCCGGAGACCGGCAGCTGCCACAGCCTCGCCATCCGCCTGCACGTGGCCGCCGGCGCCGCGGGCCTGCGGGCCGAGTCCGGATACGCCCTGGTGGGAGCCGGCGTCGACACCCCCGCCACCCGCGGGGCCGGGGGCCGCATGCGCCCCCTGCAGAGCGTCACTTCCTCGCTGGCCCTGCGCGCCAGCGGCGCCGGCGCCGCCTTCACCGGCGCCGACCTGGAGCGGACGAGAAGGCTGGCGGAGGCGGCCGCCGGCATCGTCGGCGGCATCGGCCTCAGCGGCGTCGACCTGGTCCTCGACGCCACCCCGGCGGGAGAGGTGGTGCCGGTGCTGCTCGAGCTCAACCCCCGCCCCGCCGGCCTGGCCCACGCCCGCTTCCTCCCCGGCTCCGGGGAGGGACGGGTCGAAGCGGGTGTCTCCCTGGACGTGTGGGCCGGCCTGGCCGCGCTCTGCCGGAAGACCGCCGCCGAGTGAGCATGGGGGCCCTGACCAGCCGGCTGGCGGAGGCCTCCCCCGACGAGGTCCGGGACCTCGTGGCGGCAGCGGTGGCCCGGGCCCGCGAAGGCCATTCCTCCCGCTCCGAACGCCGCGCCTTCCTGCGCGGCCTGGTCCTCTCCCCCGGGCTGGCCCGGTCGCTGCAGACGGGTTCGGCCATCGATACCCTGCGCGGATCCCTGTCCTCCGGGGAGTGGGGGCAGCTGTTCGGCCCGGCCGTGGAGGAGGAGCTTCCCGGGCTTCTCGTGGCCGTGGTGGACGGCCGCATCGACGTGGACCACGAGGACATCCTCTCCCTGGCCGCGGAGAACGGGGGGCCGGGGCTGGCCGCCTCGGTCGGGGAGTTGTCGGCCTACGTCGGCGGTCTCGAGGGCAGCCGGCGCAGGTTGCGGGGCATGCGCGCGGCCGTCATCCTCGCCTCCCTCTTCCAGCGGCTGCGGGACGGCGCGGCCTGGGGGCGGCGGCCGATTCCCGCATGCGCCATCGACGGCCGGCGGATCTCGGCGCTGAAGGAGAAGAAGGCGGTCGCCGACCTTCCGGCCGCCTACGAGGTCCGGGTGAACGAGCTGCAGCGCGAGGACATGCGCCGGGCCCTCGAGGCGATGGCCGGCCATTCCCCCGGGGCCGTATCGATGGCCGCCGCCGATAGCGGGACGTCTTTCGAGGTGCGCGCCCCTCTCCGCCTCGGCCTGTCGAGTGCCAACGCCTCGGACAACCACATCCGCAGCAAGGAGCAGGGCGGCAAGACCCTCAACGCCGGCATCGCCCTGCAGGCCGGCGACTCCGGGGAGATCGCCCCGCCGCTCTGCGTGAGGGCCCGGCCGCTGCCCGAGCCGCGCCTCGTGCTGCGCTCCCGCTCCGCCGACTTCCGCGCCGACTTCGAGATCGACCACCGCGGAGACGCCGACACCCAGAGCGAGCTGTTCTTCGCCTACCGCCGCGGCGGCGACGAGGCCCTGCGCATGGTCAAGCAGGGCCTGGTGCACACCGGGATCGTCCGTCCCGACTCCGACGACGTGGTCGGCGACCTGGCGCGCTTCTGCGGCGGCGGCGGCCTCGAGATCACCACCTCCTGCACCGTGCAGCAGGGGTCCGGCCTCGGCACCAGCAGCATCCTGGCGGCGGCGGTCCTCAAGGTCCTCTACCGCCTCGTGGGCCACCCCGCCGGCGGTGAAGCCGAGTATCCCGGTCTCTACGATCAGAGCGTGCTCCTCGAGCAGTCCATCGGCCTGAACTCGGGATGGCAGGACGCGCGCGGGGCCCGGGGAGGACCGAGCGCGGTGAAGGACTTCTTCGCGCCTCCCACCGACGGCCTGCCGGCGCCCGAGCTGACCTACGTCGACGTCGACGCCGAGTCGTTCCACCGCCGCGTGGTGCTCTTCGACACCGGCATCGCCCGCGCCGCCACCCGCGGCCTGAACGTGGTCATGGACGCCTACCTGTCCCGCCGGCGCGGGCGCTACGGGGCGATCCGCGAGTCCCTGTCGATCCACGACGAGATGGTCGAGGCCCTGGGCGCCGGCGACTACCGCGCCCTCGGGAGGCTGGCCAGCCGCTACTGGCAGCTGCGCTGCATCCTCGATCCGGAGGCCACCAGCCCCGCCCTTCAGCGGCTCTTCGAGCCGCCGGTCTCCGACCTCACCGAAGGGGGCACCCTCTCCGGCGCCGGGGGCGGCGGTTTCGGACTCCTCGTTTCCCGCGAGGGCGAAGAGGAGCGCCTCCACGCGTGTCTGAGAAAGCTGAAGGACCAGCGGGCCTATGCCCGGTCCGCCGTCGTCGCGTACCGCCTCGACGCCACCGGTCTGCAACTCACCGAAAGCAAACCACCGCCGCCGTAGCCAACACGGAGGAGACGGCATGCTGATGCAGGACTGCGCCGGTTTCGTCACCGGTGTCGCCAACCACCGGAGCATCGCCTGGGCCACCGCCCGGGCTCTCGACCGCGAGGGCGCCCGGCTGGCCCTCGGATACCTTGGAGAGCGGGAGCTGGAGAGCATCGAGCGCATCACCGGCCAGTTGCGGCAGCCGCCCCTGCTGGTGCAGTGCGATGTCACAGACGACGAGTCGGTGGCCTCCGCCTTCGAGGTTGTCGGCCGCGAGATGGGATCCCTCGACTGCCTGGTCCACGCCATCGCCTTCGCCCGCCGGGAGGATCTGGACGGCCGCTTCGCCGACACCAGCCGCAGCGGCTACGACCTGGCCCTCGGCGTCAGCGCCTACTCGCTGAACGTCCTGGTGCGCGGCGCCGAGCCGCTCATGAAGCCCGGGGCCGGCGTCGTCGCCCTCACCTACCTGGGCAGCGAGCGCGCGATCCCCCGGTACAATGTCATGGGCGTGGCCAAGGCCGCCCTGGAGTCGGGCATCCGCTACCTGGCCAGCGAGCTGGGGGAGAAGGGCATCCGCGTCAACGGGCTCTCGGCCGGACCGATCCGCACCCTGGCGGCGCGCGGCATCCGCGACTTCAACGCCATGCTCCGCGTCCACGCCGAGCGCGCCGCCCTCAAGCGCAACAACGAGGTCGACGAGATCGGCGACGCCGCCCTGTTCCTGTGCAGCCGGCTGAGCCGCGGGATGACCGGCGAGGTGATGTACGTCGACGCCGGCTACCGGATCATGGGCCTCTAGCCCGGCGGCGGCAGCTCGAGGCCGCGCAGCGCCGCCCGGGAGTGGCGGGCCGTGGTATCGTCTCCGCTCCGCGCCAGCGCCTCCAGATGGACGCGCAGGAAGGCCGCCTCTTCCGGCACGTCGACGTCGTACCACGGCGGCATCAACGACAGCCGCAGGCCGCAGGGCAGGGCCGCCAGGGTCTGCTCCAGGACCCGGCCCGTCCCCCACTCGATCCCGTGGAAGACCGCCGGCGCCGCCGACGGCAGGGCATCGGCCCGCAGACCGATCAGGTAGTAGCCGCCGTCGACGCTGGGGCCGATCACCACGTCGGCCGTCCGCAGCCGGCGCAGGGCCTCGTCGATGGACGATGGTGTCAGCGAGGGACTGTCCGAACCGAGGAGGACGACGCGGCCGCAGCCGGCGCCGACAGCCCGCCGGCATAGGGCTTCCAGGCGCTCTCCGAGGGAGCCTCCGGGCTGCCCCTCGAAGCTCAGTCCCTCGTACGCGCCCAGAAGCGTGCGCAGGGAAGACTCGCCCTCGGGCGGCTCCACGGCGACGATCTTGAGGCTCGCCGCGGAGGCCGCCAGGGCGGCGGCGCAGTCACGCAGGAATGCGGTGTAGAGCTCCGCCGCCTGGCCGGACGTCAGCGGCGGCTGCAGCCGGGTCTTCACCCTCCCGCCGCCGGGATCCCTGGCGAAGAGCACGGCACCGGTCAGGACGGCCCCTCCGGTTTGAAGAGCCGCGAGAGGGGCCGTATCTTCGATGGTTTGCGCACGCTACCCACCCCTTCAAAACTCAGAGGGAGCGGAAGAGATCCGATGGCAGAGGTACACATCATCCGGCACCGCCCCGGCGCCGTGTTCTGCGGCACCTGCGAGGTCGTGCAGATCGACGACGACAGCAAGATCACCCGCCTCGTGGAGCCCAGCGGCAACGTGGGCACCCAGTACCCGAACGAGGTCGGCTCCGAGTGGTTCGGCACGATCGAGAATCTGAGCGCCGGTCTGGCCCTGGGCAAGGCGCACTGGTCCGACGTGTACAAGACCGACGTTCTGTGGACGACGCCCTCCGCCTCCCGCGATGAGTGCGACGCCCGCAAGAACGACTTCAACGCCGTGTACGGCGCCATGCTGCAGGCCGTCACCGGGGGGCCGCTGCGCTCCAACCGGATGGCCCGCTTCACGCACCCGGAGGGCTTCCCCGATCCGGCAGCCCTCTTCGAGGTGCAGATCAAGGCCGCCGCGGGCGACGTCGAGATCGGCGGCGGCCGCCTCGACTTCGGGTCGTGGATCGACCATCAGCCGAGCGGCGCCTCGGTGATGCACCGCAAGGACGGCAAGACGATCACCACCCTCGGACCGGACGTGGCCGAGGAGATGACCTTCGTCCTCGAAGAGCAGTACGCCCGCCCCTTCGCCGAGGCCGGCGTCGACTTCCGCACGCAGACGGTGTGGATGGAGATCCTCGTGGCCGTCGACGACGCGCCGGACCAGGCCTGGAGCCGCATCGAGGTCGTGCGCCGGGTCTTCGAGGACTACTTCGGCGACCACCGGCCCGCCGGGCTGATCTACCCGGTGTCGCGGATCCCCAACCTCGACGGTGTCGTCGAGCCGCAGCCCCGCGTTGTCAGCGGCGACGGCGTCGAAATCATCCGCTCCGGCCGCTTGGAGCACGGCTTCAGCACCTGGACCGCCATCCGCCACGGCGGCATCACCGAGGTCATGGTGAGCGCCGTGGGTGGTGACGACGCCGGCGAGATCCTCGACGGTGTTGACGCCCGCGTGAAGGAGGCCGGTGGCACGGGCCTCAAGGCCGACGGGGTGTTCAACAACGCCTACATAGGCGCCGGCGCCGACACCCAGGCCAACCGGGACTCCCTGGCGGCCTTCAATCCCTCCTTCACCCAGTGGTACGAAGGCACGGTGCCCGCCGGGCGCACCGCCCAGTACGTCGGCGGCGTGCAGCAGTCCGGTTTCGCCTACGGCGTCTCCAACCGCTCGATCTTCGCCTGAGGGCAGGCGCCCGTTGCAGTCCGCGCCGATCGTCGCCGAACTCAAGAGGCAGGGGGTCACCCACGTCGTCGGCCTTCCCGACAACGGCTCGAGGGCCCTCTTCGAGATGCTCTGGGCGGACGATGAGCTGGAGGTGATCGGCGTCACACGGGAGGGCGAGGCCTTCGCCGTGGCCAGCGGCCTCTGTCTGGGCGGCGTCACCCCCGTGGTCATCATCCAGAACACGGGCTTCCTGGAGACGGGCGACGCCTTCCGCGGCACGGCCTACAACATGGGCCTGCCCCTGGTGATGCTCATGGGCTACCGGGGCTTCGAGTCGATGGTCCCGGGCGCCGAGCGCGTCGACACGGCGGCGACCTTCTTCGAGCCGACCCTGAAGGCCTGGGACATCCCCTACTCGGTGCTCGACGACGACGGCGACGAGCGGGCCAAGGTGGCCTGGGCCTTCGATCTCGCCCGCGAGCGCTCGCTGCCATCGGCGGTCCTTCTCGTGGGCTCTACGGAATAGCCGTGCTCGACAAGTACCAGTGCCTGAGCAGGCTCGCCGCGGCCCGGCGCGGCGGCGACGTGGTGGTCACCACCATGAGCGGC
>JAJDTN010000144.1 GCA_022827165.1 Candidatus Latescibacterota bacterium | reverse complement strand
CCCAAGGGGAGCGCTACGAGCCCCTTACCTTCGGCAGGGCCGCCTCCAGCGCCTTCACACCCTCCTCGCTGACGCCTTCGCAGTCACCGACGTAGATCCACTCGACCTGCTTCAGACGCTGCAGAAGCCGCAGCCCGGCGTCTGTGATCGCCGTCCCCCCGAGGTCGAGGCCGGTGAGGGTTGGGGTCCGTTCCCACAGGGGCACGAGCTGCTCCAGGGCCGCGTCGTCGATGTTCCGGTTGCCCCCGTCGGGCCCCCAGTTCATGACGATCGTCGTGAGGGGTTTCCCGTGCAGTTCGGCCACGCCCCGCCAGGTCACGCCTCGGGGGATGAACATGTTCTCGAGGCCGGTGCAGCGGGCCATGTGGGCCATGCCGGCATCGGTGATCCGCTCGCTCGACAGCCGGATCTGCAACAGGGAGCCCCAGCCGCCGAAGACGGCCATGCTGGCGTCGGTGATCCGGCGCGAGGTGCAGAAGAAACTCTCGATCCTCGTCAGTCCCGCGAGATGGGCGATGCCCTCGTCGGAGAGGGAGGGGATCCTGTGCAGGTCGAGATGGCGAAGCCCCCGCAGTCCGCCGAGCCAGCGCAGCCCCTCGTCGCTGATCGCGGCACCTACCAGGCTCACCCAGACGAGACCCCGCAGGCGTGACAGGTGACGGCCGTCGTCGTCGGTCCACGCGACCGAGTTGTGCCAGCCGGTGAAGACGTACTGGAGGTCGTCCGGCCGTAGCAGACGCAGTGCTTCGCCGAACCCTTCGACTCCCTCCGCGAGGGCGAGGCCGGCCTCCTGGCCCGCGGGCAGGGAGACCGGCCCGCGTGCTTCCGCGGCGCGACGGAACCCGAGGTCTTCCCAGTCGCTGCGGTAGCCCCCGTGGACCGGGCTCCCCCAGTCGCGCACGACGATGGTGCCGAAGGAGCGGTCCTCCGGGAACTGGATCACCCTCGGTCCGGGGGCCGGTGGCTCCAGGGACGTGTACGGGGTCTCTTGCGGTTGGCCAGGTGGCATGGGTGGACTCCTGTCTGTCGGGTGCTTCCCGGCAGCGTCGAGGACCCGTGAGCGGCGCCTCGGCTCCTGCGAAACGGCGGATCCTGGGCAGGGTCAGTCGACCCCCAGGGCGACGCGGAATCCGCAGCCGGTGAGGGCCGCGAGGTCCCGCCCCCGTCGAGACGGCAACTCGCACCGGGGCGTCGAGACATCCGGCGCCTGTGGCATCAGATGCGGCTACAGCCCTCAAGGACGAGCGCACTCGACTCGCCCAGATCAGTCGACACCTGGGCGCCGCGAACGGGGGCCGCGCCGCTCCGCCGAGCGGTCGCTCAGCCCACCCCAGGGCCACGGGGAAGCCGTAGTCGGTCAGCTGCGCGAAACGTGCTGCAGCACCGCGCCGGGTGTTCGGCGCTCAGCCCACCCCCAGGGCCACGCGGAATCCGTAGTCCGACAACTGCCGATCGGGCAGGATCGCCGACCGGTGGGCGCAGCGCGTCACCTTGACGGCATGCCTCCACGAGCCGCCCCGGGAGGCTCGCCGCTGGCCGCTGGAAGGCCCCGCCGGGTTGCGCTCCGGCGAGACGGCGTAGTACCCCGCGTCGTACCAGTCGGAGCACCACTCGTGGACGAGGTCGCCCATGTTGTGCAGGCCGAAGCCGTTGGGCGGGTCCTGACCGACGCGGTCCGGCCGCTCCACATCGTCGCCGCGGTAGCGGGGGTCCATCCAGTCGGGAGGGCCGTCGCCCCAGGGGTACTCCCGCCCCTCCATCCCGCCGCGGGAGGCCTTCTCGCGCTCCGCCTCCGTGGGCAGGCGGTAGTCCGCGCCCAGCTCCGCCGACAGCCACTCGCAGTAGGCAGCCGCGTCGAACCAGCTCACGGCCACGGCCGGCTGCTCCGGGTCGGCGAAGCGCTCGTCACTCCAGGAGCGCGGCGGCGGGCGGTCCGTGGCGTCGAGGAAGATCTGGTACTCGGCGCGGGTCACCGGCCGCAGGGCCAGGTGGAAGGCATCGACCCACACCTCGTGGGCGGGCGCCTCGTTGGCGCGGCCCCGGTCGCTGCCCATGCGGAACCAGCCCTCCGGGATCCGGGCCGTTTCCGGCGCCGCCGAACCGGCCTCCAACGCCCATCTCATGGGCCCTGGGACGCCAGCGGACTCGACGATCCGCTCCCTGATTTCCGTAACTGTTTCATAGCTTGTGGACTACGTGGACTATCACTGAAGGAGAGGGCCTGATCATGGCCATGCACGACCCGCCCCATCCGGGCGGTATCGTGAGACGGCAGTGTCTCGAACCGCTGGGGCTGACCGTGACGCGGGCGGCCGAGGGGCTGGGCGTCACCCGGCAGGCGCTTTCGGAGTTGCTGAACGGGCACACCGGGGTCTCGGTCGAGATGGCGATTCGGCTGTCGAAGGCCTTCGGCTCGACACCGGAAGTCTGGCTCGGGATGCAGATGGCGTACGATCTCTGGCAGGCCCGCGACCACGCCGGAGAGATCGCCGTCGAGCGCTTCGCGGAGGCGTGACTGCCGCCCGTCTCAGTGGCGCTCCGGCACGCCAGCGCCCTCGACGATGTCCACCCACTCCTCGGCGGACCGGCAGACCGAGGCCGGGTCCCGCCGGCTGCGGGCGATGAACCCGGGGACACTCTCCCGCCCCGTGGGCAGATCGGGGTGCGAGTAGCGCAGGTCCAGGCTCCAGCGGATGTGGTCGGAGAGGTTCGGCTGCGAGCGGTGCATCGTCGTGTGCTGGATCAGCAGCACGCCGCCGGTGCGCACCGGGCACGGCACGTGCCGGCCCGGGGGCAGCTCGTCGTCGCCGACGCCCTTGAAGTTGCCCGCCGGCCCCATGCCCCGCTGGTGCTCGATCAGCTCGGAGCGGTGGCTGCCGGCGATCACCTCCAGGCAGCCGTTCTCCAGGGTGGCGTCCACGAGGGGGATCCAGAAGTTGACCATGAAGGTCTCCGCCGCCGAGGGCTCCAGGTAGCCCAGGTCCTGGTGCCAGGGCACGACCCCCTCGTCGACGCCGGGCCGCTTGGCGCGGATGTTGAACTGCGGATGGGCGAGGATCTCGGGGCCGATGACGGACTCGACCATGTCGAGGAGGGCCTCGCAGGCGTAGATCCGGAACATCCCCGGCGAGCGCATCTTGCCGCGGGCCAGGGCCTCCAGAGGCCCCGGGTCGTCGAGCTGCACGGCCAGCCGGTGGAGCCGGCGCTCGAAGGGCTCCTCCTCGTGCGGGTCGGAGATGCGGCCGTCGGCCAGGGCCTGGCGGGCGAAGCCGTCGACGGCGTCCTCCACCTCGAAGCGCAGGAGGTCGAAGACCGCCGGGTCGAGGGCGTCCTCCACGAGCAGGTAGCCCTGCTCGCGGTAGAAGTCGAGTTGCTGCGGGGTCAGTCCGGACATCGTCGCTATCCCTCCTCGTTCCTCAGGGCCACGTACACACCGTTGAAAGAAGCCGCCCTCCGGCCTTCCCGCCGCACCTCCACCGTCAGCTCGATCCGCCCCCGGCCGGCGCGCAGGTCGGCGCCGAAGCGGTCCCACGCGCCGGCGGCGGGCGACGGGCACCAGGCCTCGAAATCGCCGTCGATGGGGCGGTCGTAGTCGATCCGCCCCCGGCGGATGACGAGGGTGGTCTCGAAGGGCCACTCGGCGAGGCGGGCGTGGATCAGCGTCCAGCCGGCGAGCATGGCCAGGGCCGAGGCGCTGCCGGCGAAGACGGTGCCCACGTGGTTGATGTTGGGTGACAGGGGCGCGGCGATGCGCACGCCGTCGGGATCGCAGGCTGCAACCCGCACCTGCATCTGCCGCGTGAGCGGCACGTGCTCGTGGAGGTACGCCTCGGCCTGGGCGGCGCCGATCACGGGTCGGAGGCCGCCAGGTGCCGCTGCCGCGGATGGTTCAGCACCTCGGGGTTGAGCAGGTGGGGGGGCACCCGGCCCTCGAGGGCGTCGATCACCTGGGTCACGGTGCAGCGGTCGAGGCGGGCCGTCGACTGGGCGGTGATGCCGGCGTTGTGGTTGGTGGCGATCACCCGCGGGTGGTCGCGGTGGATCTCGCGGCCGTCGCGCACCGGGTCGTCGATGACGTAGTAGAACAGGTGCCCCTCCTCCAGGGCGCGCCGCACGTCGGCGTCGACCACGAGGTTGCCCCGCGACGGGTTGAGGAGCGTGGCGTGGGGCTGCATCCGGCGCAGCTCCTCGGAGGTGACCACGGGCCGGTCGCCGGCCAAGTGCAGGGAGACGGTGTCGCTGCGCTCGAACAGCTCCAGGGGATCGCCGACGGCCTCGGCGCCGTGCCGGGCGGCGAGGTCGGCGATGTCGTCTCGCACGTCGTAGACCAGCAAGGCGCCCTCGGGGCCGAGGAGGGGCCGGGCGCGCTCGGCCACGGCCTGGCCGATGCGGCCGAACCCGTAGAGGCCGAGGGTGGTGCCGGCGGCCTCGTAGGTGACCATGAGGCCGGAGTCGCCGCCGTGGGCGTTGCGGTTGAGGGTGTAGAGCCGCTTCAGGGTGGCCAGCCACTGGGCGATGGTGTACTCGGCCACCGTCTGCATGTGCTCGGGGGCGCAGGTCACCAGGATGCCGCGTTCGGTGCACAGGTCGATGTGGACCTTCTCGAAACCGACGCCGTAGCGGGCCACGTGGCGCAGCTCGGGGCTGGCGTCGTAGAACCCGGGATGGATCCACAGGGAGCTGGCGATGACGGCGGCCACCTCGGGACCGCCGCCTTCCGCGTCGAGCTCGCCGTCGTAGGGCTCGACGCCGCCGAAGCGGGAGAGCCGCTCCAGGGCGTCGCGCCGGATCTGCGAGTCGAAGTCGGGCCGGAAGAAGTCGGATTTGACGAGGAATCGAGGCATGGCTCC
>JAJDTN010000336.1 GCA_022827165.1 Candidatus Latescibacterota bacterium | reverse complement strand
CCAGCACCGCCGGCGCCGCGAGCAGGCCCACCGGCCGCGTGAGTCCGGCGAGGGCGATCAGCACGCCGGTGGCGAAGGCCCAGCGGCGGCCGCGACGGTGGCGGCTCTCGACCGCGGCCCAGAGGGCGGCCACCAGCAGGCCGGTGAAGAGGCACTCGCTCATCACCTCGTTGGCGCTGGCCAGCAGCGGCGGGTAGAGGGCCGCCGCCGCGCCGGCCAGGGGCGCCGCGGACGGCCGCAGCCGCAGGGCCAGCAGGTAGACCAGCACCACCGTGACCGCCCCCAGGACCGCCTGCACCATCCGCACCGCCTGGTGATCGAAGCCGGCGGCTCCGTACACGGCGGCCAGCATCAGCGGGTAGCCCGGGGCGCGCCACGAGCGCACGGGGTGGCCGAACCAGTTCTCGTGGGAGACGAACCCCTCCCCGGCGAGCAGGTTGCGGGCGATCTCGTCGTAGTCGGGGGTGTCCTGCGGCGGCGCCTCGGGGGCGGCGCTCACGTACAGGATGCGCAGCACCGCGGCCCCGGTGAAGAGCCAGCCGGCGGGGCCCATCCGGGGGCGGCGCATCAGGCGCCGAGGACCTCGTCGAAGCAATCGGCCAGCCGGCGGGTCAGCTCGCGCCGGTGGAAGCGCTCCAGGCCGGCCTGCGCTCGCGGCAAAGACCCCTCCCGCCATCCCGCCCACAGCTGCCGCAGGCTCGCCTCGATGGCGTCGGTGTCGCCCGGCGCCGCGCACAACCCGGCGCCCAGCTCCTCCACCGTGCGCCGGGTCTCGCCCTCGCCGCACAGGGCGAGGATCGGGTGGCCGGCGGCGAGGTACTCGAAGAGCTTGCCCGGGGCGTTGGAGGCGGGCCACGGCCGCGGGTGGTCGACGAGGAGCAGCACGTCGGCGCGGCGCTGAAAGGCCAGGGCGGTGGCGCGGTCCACGGCGCCGGTGAGGCGCACCACCCCCAGCTCGACCAGGGCCGACACCCGCTCCTGCTCGGCGGGTGACAGCTCCCCCACCAGGATCACCTCCAGGCGGTCGCACCACGCCGGCTCGGTGTCGATCAGCCGCCGCAGGACCCGCTCCAGGGGCTCGATGGAGCGGCCGGGGTGGCTGTAGGCGAAGCTGCCCGTGTGCACCAGGCTCATCCGTCCGGGGACCGGCGCGCCTTTCAGATCGGCTTCCCCGGCGGCAGGCTCGTCGTCGGCGGGGTCGAAGCCGTTGGTGATGACCCGCACCCTGGCGGCCTCGGCCGGATAGCGGCGGACGAAGTCGTCGGCGGCGGTCCGCGTCGCCGCGATCACGGCGTCGGCCTCGGCGATCACGCGCTCCTCGAGGCGGCGCTCCAACTCGCGGCGGAAAGGCATCTCCAGAAGGGCCGGGTCGAGCGGGTCGTAGAGCCAGGCGTCGCGGAAGTCGGCGATCCACGGCAGCCCCGTCTGCGCCTTGAGCAGCCGGCCGAGCAGGTGCGCCGAGGCCGGCGGACTGGTGGTGTAGATCAGCTCCGCCCCGTGGCGCCGCACCCAGCGCAGGGCCGCGAGGGCGGCCCCGGGGATCCAGGTGATCTGGCCGTCGGGGACCAGCAGCCAGCGCCGCGCCCCGGCGGAGAGGCCGGCCACCGGGCCCCGGGTGCGCGTGCGGGTGGCGGCGGCGCCCCTGGCCCGGGCGGCGGGGTTGAACAGGCGGCGGTAGAGGCCCAGCGGCTCCCAGGCGCGGATCACTCCGTCCCCGGGCTTGCCGAAGGCACCCGTGCCCACCACCCGCGGCTGGTAGCCGAACTCCGGCAGATAGTGGGTGAACCGGGCGGAGCGCTCCACGCCCGGCGAACGCATCGGCGGGTAGTGGTAGGCGACGAAGAGAACGGTCCGGAGGGGCGGGGCCCCGTCGGCCGGGGGGGCCTGCGGCGGTGGCGTCATCAGTCGAGAGGAGGCCGAAACTAAGGTGTCCCCGGGGGCTGACTCAAACCGTTCGGCGGCCATCGCGCCGGTAGCCGTTCAACGAGACTCGGCCTATATTGGAAGCCATGAGCCTGCTCGATATCCTCTCCGTGGAATCGGCCATCGTCGGCCTCGAGGGAGAGACCAAGGACGACATCATCGAGGAGCTCGTCGACTCGCTCGAGGTCGGCGCCTCGATCACCGACCGGGACAAGGTCCTGGACGCCGTGCTCGAGCGCGAGAAGATCATGAGCACCGGCATCGGCGACGGCATCGCCATCCCCCACGGCAAGTCCGACGCCGTCCTCGAGCTCGCCGCCGCCCTCGGCATCCACAAGCGCGGCGTCGACTTCGAGGCCCTCGACGGCGAGCCGACCTTCGTCTTCTTCCTCCTCGTCTCGCCGGCCAGCATCTCGGGCCCCCACATCAAGGCCCTGGCGCGCATCTCCCGCATGTTGAAGAACGACAGCTTCAAGAAGAAGCTGATCGAGGCCGAGTCCTCCGAGTCGATCCTCGAGGTCATCGGAGAAGAAGAGAAGAACCACCCGCCCGCCGGGTAGCGGCGGCGGCGCTTGCAGTTCCTCAACCCCCTGGCCCTGGCCGGGCTCGCGGCGGCCCTCGTCCCCCTCGCCGTCCACCTCCTGCACCGCGGCCGGCCGCGGGTCGTTCCCTTCAGCAACGTCGCCTTCCTGCGGCGGGTCCACCTCAGCCACATGCGCGGCCTGCGACTGCGCCAGTGGCTGGTCCTGCTGCTGCGCATGCTCGCCGTCGCCTGCCTGGCCCTGGCCTGCGCCCGTCCCGCCCTTCAGGAGGGGGCCAGCCTCCTGGGAGGCTCGCGGCCGACCTCGGCGGTGGTGCTCCTCGACCACTCCTTCAGCGCCCGCTACAGCCCCCCCGGCGGACGCCTCTTCGACCGCCTCCGCCAGCGCGCCGACGAGGTCCTCTCCCTGTACGAGGACGGCCGCCACCGGGTGAGCGTGATCCCCTTCGCCGCCCGCCCCGACAGCGCCGACGGCGCGGCCGTGGGCCTGCTCCGGGAGCGCCTGGCCGATCTGGCCCCCGGCGAGGCCGGCACCGACGTGTCGCGGGCCCTGCGCGCCGCCGCACGGCAGCTCGCCCGGACGCCGGCGGCGCGGGGGGAGATCTACCTGTTCACCGACCTGGCGCGGGCCGGCTGGGAGGATGTTCGCCCCGGCCTCCTCGGCCCCGGCCCGCGGACCCTCTTCGTCGTCTCTGCCGCCGGCGGCCGGCGCCGCAACCTCCACGTCCCCGAGGTGCGCGCCGCGGGCTGGCTGGCGGCCCCGGGCGCGCGCCTCGGCATCGGCGCCCGGGTGGGCCAGTCGGGGGGCGGCGAGGCCGATCTCTCCGTCGACCTCTTCCTCGACGGCGAGCGCGTGCAGCGGCGGCGGGTGCAGGTGCCGGCGTCGGGCGCGGCGGAGGCGGCCTTCACCGTGGCCCCCCGGCGCAGCGGCCGGCTCCCCGGCTTCGTGGAGGTCGAGGCCGACGACCTGCCCGCCGACAACCGCCGCTACTTCATCCTCCAGGTGCCCGAAGGCGTCGCCGTCCTGGTGGCGGGGCCGGCCCGGAGCGACACCTACTACGCCCGCCGCGCCCTGGCCGCCGCGGCCACCGGCGACGCCGCCCTGAAGGTGGAGGCCGCCACCCTCGACGAGCTGGACGACGACAGCCTGGCCGGCGTCGACGTGCTGGTCCTGTGCCACCTGGAGAACGCGACCGCCGCACAGGCGAGGCAGGTGCGGCGCTTCGTCGAGGCCGGCGGCGGGCTGCTGCT
>JAJDTN010000374.1 GCA_022827165.1 Candidatus Latescibacterota bacterium | reverse complement strand
ATGAGCGTCGCCATGCCGTGGGCCGAGCTGTCCGACACGGCCCTCGACTTCGCCTCCGTGGACAGCGCCATGGGACACGCCGCCGACCTGGCCTACGGCCTCGCCCTGGCCCGTCCGGAGCGGCGCGTGCTCTGCCTCAACGGCGACGGCTCGACCCTGATGTGCCTGGGCACGCTGGTGACCATCGCCCAGGGAGGGGCCGCCAACTACAGTCTGATCATCACCGAGAACGGCACCTACGAGGTCACGGGAAACCAGCCCGTTCCGGGTGCCGGCGTCGTCGACTTCGAGGCCATGGCCCGCGCCGCCGGACTGCGCGAGGTGCATACCATCGAAGACCCCGATGACTTCGAGCGCATGCTGCCCCTCCACTTCGAGGTCGAAGGTCCGGCGGTCTTCATCTGGCGCATCGAGCAGGGCGGCGAGCCGGTGCCGCGGCCGGCCCGGCCGATCCGCGACCGCGCCCACGAGCTGCGCGCCGTCCTCACCGGCTAGCCTCATGTCCTTCCCCCGGATGGCCCCCTTCCGGCAGCACTTCGCAGCCGAGAGCCTCGACGACGTGCCCGCCGCGGTCTCCGCCGAGCTGGAGGGCTGCGGTCTCTCCGGCCGCATCCGCCCCGGGCAGCGCATCGCCGTCACCGGCGGCAGCCGCGGCATCGCCAACATCGCCGAGATCACCCGCACCGTCGTGGCGGCGGTAACCGCCGCCGGAGGCCGGCCTTTCGTCATGCCCGCCATGGGCAGCCACGGCGGCGCCACCGCCCGGGGCCAGAAGGAGGTCCTCGCCGGCTACGGCCTCCACCCGGCCGCGATGGGCTGCCCGGTTGAGGCCACCATGGAGGTGGCCGAGGTGGGCAGGCTCGACGACGGCACCCCCGTCCTCGTCAACCGGCTGGCGCTGGAGGCCGACGGAGTGATCGTCATCAACCGGGTCAAGCCCCACACCTCCTTCCGCGGCACCCACGAGAGCGGACTCGCCAAGATGCTGGCCATCGGTCTCGGCTGCCACCGGGGCGCCACCATGGCTCATGCCCAGGGCGCCGAGGGCCTGGCCCGGCTGGTGCCGGCCCTCGGCGGCGCCCTCCTCGAGCGGCTGAACGTGGTCGCCGGCGTCGCCATCGTGGAGAACGCCCGCGACGAGACGGCCATGGTCACCGCCCTGGCGCCCCTCGAGATCCTCTCCGGCGAGGCTCGTCTCCTCCCAGTGGCCCGCAACAACATGCCCCGCCTCCTGGTGCGGGAGATCGACCTGCTGATCGTCGACGAGATGGGCAAGAACATCTCCGGCACCGGTATGGACACCAACGTCATCGGCCGCATGTTGCTCCCCGGGGTGGCCGAGCCCGACGAGCCGGGTGTATCGCGCATCTTCGTGCGCCGGCTCTCCGAGAAGACCCACGGCAACGCCAACGGCGTGGGCCTGGCCGACGTGATCACCCGGCAGCTCTTCGACGCCATCGACTTCGAGGCGACGTACGCCAACGCCTTCACCTCGACCTTCCTCAACCGGGCCTACGTGCCCATAATCAAGAACGACGACCGCGAGGCGGTCGCCTCCATGCTCGAGGTCCTGCGCATCGACGACGGCGCCGCCCTGCGCGCAGCCCGCATCCGCAACACCCTGGAGGTGGAGCACATCCAGCTGAGCGAGGCCCTCGCCCGCGACAGCGGCCACCCCGATCTGGAGCGCCTCGGCGACTTCGAGCCCATGCGATTCACCGACGGCGGAGCGCTGGTCTGACCTCCCCGGAGAATCTCTTCGACCTCTCCGGCCGGGTGGCGCTGGTCACCGGCTGCCGGCGCGGGATCGGCAGGGCGATGGCCGCGGCCCTGGCGCGAGCCGGCGCCGACGTGATCGGCGTCTCGGCGTCGCTGGAGAAAAGCGGCAGCGCCGTGGAGGGGGAAGTCGCGGCCCTTGGAAGGTCCTTCGCCTCCTACCGGTGCGACTTCGCCGACCGCGGGGCCCTGCGGGCCTTCATCGGCCGGGTGCTGTCGGACCACCCGCGCATCGACATCCTCGTCAACAACGCCGGCACGATCCTGCGGAAAGCGGCTGCCCAGCACCCCGACGAGTACTGGGACCACACCCTGGAGATCAACCTGAGCGCCCAGTTCGTCCTCACCCGCGAGATCGGCGGCCGGATGGCCGACCGGGGTTGCGGAAAGGTGATCTTCATCGCCTCGGTCCTCAGCTTTCAGGGGGGCATCACCGTTCCCGGTTACAGCGCCAGCAAGGGCGGAATCCACACCCTGACCATGGCCTTCGCCAACGAATGGGCCTCCCGGGGCGTGAACGTAAACGCCATCGCACCGGGCTACGTGACCACCGACAACACCGAGGCGCTGCGCCAGGACCCCGGCCGAAACGCCTCCATCCTCGCCCGCATCCCCGCGGGGCGCTGGGGCGAGGCGGACGACTTCGCCGGCCCCGTGGTCTTCCTCGCCTCGGAGGCCTCGCGCTACGTCCACGGCGCGACCCTGCTCGTGGACGGAGGCTGGATGGGCCGCTGAGACCGCCCGCCCGGGGTAGAATTAGCCCTTGACAAGCGCGAGATCTTTTCTCATTTATTCCGATCTCACCAGCGGTTCTCCGTCCGTCAACTGTCCATTTGACCTGCCCATGCGGACAGTATGATTCGGGACCGCTCATTCACGTAGGCAAGATGTCAGATACTCGGAAGGCGTACTTGGAGGAGCTGTTAGTTCACGAGAGCGCGCACACTTCCCTGGACCCGGACTGGATGGGGATTGTCGACGCCGTCGATTGGCGCGCCGCCCAGATGGCCGACGGCAACTTCATTTCCGACTACGCACGCGACCAGCCGGAACGGGAAGACATCGCCGAGTCATTCCTGCCGTATCTGGCTGTTCGGTACCGAACAGCTCGCATCTCTCCGTTTTACGAACAGACAGTACTGGAAACGATGCCGAACAGGATCGCTTACTTCGATCGGCTTCTCCAAGTTTCCGCATCCAACGCCATGCACCCGGTCACGGAAGATCTTCGACTTCCCCAGACGTCGACGGATGTTGACGCTGACGAACCCTTACCGCGTTGACCCTTGGGCGCGAACCGGAGACCGTCACCGTGACCGCGACGGGGACGCCGAAACTCTCAACGCACGCTTGACAGAGGGTCCGCCGTGGATTACTCGATCCTGATAGCACCCGGCGCCGTCGTAGCCTCAACCCTGTTTCTCTGAGGGCCGCCTCGACCCCGCCGGCCCGCCCGATGCCTGAGGGCGCGCCGATCCTGGCGGACTGGCGCGCCTGCTCCGCCGGGGGGCATTCCCCAAGTCGTCCGTCGAGACCGCCAATAGCGTCACCGCAAGGGTCGGCGACCGGCGATTCCCGCCGGCGTCTCCTCTCAGAGAAAGGATGCTCATGAACCTTCGGGCCTGTCTCAAGGCGCCCCACCTGCCCCCGCCGGCCGACGCCGCCATGCTGGTCATGCGGATCGTGGCCGGTCTCGCCTTCGTCTTCCACGGCTGGGGGAAGATCCAGAACCCCTTCGGCTGGATGGGCCCCGACGCCTTCGCTCCCGGCCTCTTCCAGGGCCTGGCGGCCCTCTCGGAGTTCGGCGGCGGCATCGCCTGGATGATCGGCCTGCTGACGCCCCTGGCCTCCCTGGGCATCGGCTGCACCATGGCCGTGGCCGTGGGCATGCACGTCCTGACCGGCGATCCCTTCGTGGGCCGGGGGGGCTCCTGGGAGCTGGCCGGCGTCTATCTCTGCCTCTCGATCCTGCTCATCGCCGCGGGCCCGGGACGGTTCTCGGTGGACGCCAGACTCTTCGGCCGGGGCGGCCGGGAGTCCTGACCGCGCCGCGTCCGCGGCTCCGCCCGCCCCGGTTCCCCATGCGGGATCTCCTCGCCCGCGACCCGGCCCTCGTCAACGCCCGGTTCCTCCCATGACCGACGAAGCACCGAGACCCGGGCGACACCACCTGCACATCCCCGGGCCCACGCCCATCCCCGACGCGGTCACCCGCGCCATGGCCCGCCCCCTCATCGACCACCGGGGGCCCGGGTTCGCGCGCCTGACCCGGTCGATCCTCGAGCGCCTAGGCCCGGTCTTCGGCTGCGGCGGCCCGATCGCCGTCTACCCCTCCTCCGGCACCGGCGCCTGGGAGGCGGCGCTGGTCAACACCCTCTCCCCGGGCGACCAGGTCCTGTGCTGCGACAACGGCCACTTCGCCCGCCTCTGGGGCGAGGTCGCCCGGCGCCTGGGCCTCACCGTGGAGCGGCTGGGCTGCGACTGGCGCGATCCCGTCGATCCGCGGCGCCTGGAGGAACGTCTCGCCGCCGACGGCGACGGGCGGATCCGCGCCGTGCTGGCCCTGCACAACGAGACCTCCACCGGCGTCCTGAGCGACGTCGCCGCCCTGCGCCGGGCCCTGGACGACGCCGGCCACGGGGCGCTGCTCCTCGTCGACGCGGTCTCCTCCCTCGGCGCCGCCGACTACCGCCACGACGACTGGGGTGTGGACGTCACCGTCGCCGGCTCGCAGAAGGGCCTCATGCTGCCCCCCGGCCTCGGGTTCAACGCCGTCGGCGAGAAGGCCCTGGCCGCCTCGAGGCGGGCGGGGCTGCCGCGCGCCTACTGGGACTGGGGTCCGCTGCTGGAGGCGGAGGAGCGGGGGTTCTTCCCGTACACGCCGGCCGTCCCCCTGCTCTTCGGGCTGGACGCCGCCCTGGACCTGCTCGCCGCCGAGGGCCTGCCCGCGGTGTATGCCCGCCACCGGCGCCTGGCCGCGGCCGTACACGCCGCCGTCGACGGCTGGGGGCTGGAGCTGTTCTGCCGCCGCGAAGAGGCCCGCTCCCCCACCCTGACCGCCGTGCGCGTGCCGGAGGGCTCCGACGCCGACGAGCTGCGGCGGGTGATCCTCGAGCGTTTCGACCTGTCCCTCGGCACCGGGCTCGGCCCCCTGGAGGGGCGCGTCTTCCGCATCGGCCACCTCGGGTCGGTGAACGACCTGCAACTGGCGGCCGCCCTCTGCGGCGTGGAGATGGGCCTGGCCCTGGCCGGGGTCCCGCACCGGGCCGGGGGGGTGGGTTCCGCAATGACGCGCCTGGCCGCCGAGTGAGCCCGGAGAGAGAGGAGTGACGGATGACTGGATCCGTGCGCCGCAAGCGAGAGACTGACTCGTGACCCGCGTCGCCGTCATCGGACTGGGCGGCATGGGCCACCACCACGCCGAGGCGATTCGGGAGGAGCCGGGCTGCGAGCTGGTGGGCGGCGCCGAGATCGATGCCGAACGCGGACGCGCCTGGGGCGAGCGCCACGGCGCCCCCGTCTTCGACGACTACGAGCGCCTCCTCGACGAGACCGCCCCGGAGGTGGCCGTCATCGCCACCCAGGCGCCCCTGCACGAGGCGCCGGTCCTGGCCGCCGCCGGCCGCGGCATCCACGTGTTCTGCGAGAAGCCGATCGCCCTCGACCTGGTGCAGGCCGACGGCATGGTCGCCGCCTGCCGGGAGCAGGGCGTCAAGCTGGCCGTCAACCACATCAAGCGGGCGAGTCCGTACAACCGCCATGCGAAGGAGTGGATCGAGGCCGGCCGCATCGGCCG
Organism: Candidatus Latescibacterota bacterium; assembly: GCA_022827165.1. The sequence continues at coordinate 10,927 of JAJDTN010000374.1, read as the reverse complement.
CGTGATCCGCCTGCAGGCCGCCAACAAGGGGGGCCGCCGGGCCGGCAACGAGCTGATGGAGATGGGCACCCACCTCTACGACTGGCTGCGCCTCTTCGGCGGCGGCGTGGAGTGGCTCCACGGCCACCTGACCCAGCTCGACGGCCGCGAGTCGGGTCTCGCCGACATCCGCCGCACCCAGGAGGTGGACCCGCGGGACCGCGACGCCGGGCTGGTCCTCGGCGAGCGCGCCTTCGTGAGCCTGCGCTTCCGCGGCGGCGTCCACGCCGACGCGGGGTTCGCCGCCGAGAGGGAGACTGACGACCGCAACTTCGGCCTCGACATCGTCGGCACCGAGGGCCGCATCGCCCTGCGCCACAGCGTCGGCACCAGGATGTTCCTCCACCGGGGGGCGCACATGGGGCCCGCCGACGCCTGGGAGCCGGTCCCCCTGCCCGAGGAGGACCTCGACGAGGCGGGGAATCCGCGGGACCGGGAGTCGAAGCGGCGGTTCCTGCAGCGGCTCATGCTGCGGGACCTGATCGAGGCGGCGGCACAGGGCCGGGAGCCGCTGTCGAGCGGCGCCGACGGGCGCGACGGCCTGGAGATGATCCACGCCACCTACGAGTCGCACCGCCGCCGGGCCCGGGTGGAGATGCCCCTGACGCCGCGCGAGCACCCCCTGGAGCGCTGGCGCCGGGAGGCGGCGGGGGAGGGGAGTTCATGAGCGCCGACAAGGTCTACCGCACCGAGCTGACGCCGGTGGACTTCCTGCGGCGCAGCGCCCGCGTCTTTCCGGGGAAGACCGCCGTCGTCCACGGCGAGCGCCGCTTCACCTACGCCGAGGTCGAGACCCGCGTGAACCGCCTCGCCTGGGCCCTGCGCGGCGCCGGCCTCCGCAAGGGGGAGCGCGTCGCCTTCCTCTCCCCGAACACGCCGGCCCTGCTCGAGGCCCACTACGCGGTGCCCGCCGCCGGCGGCGTGCTCGTCGCCGTCAACACCCGCCTGGACAGCGGCGAGATCGGCTACATCCTCGAGCACTCCGGGTCGCGCTTCCTCTTCGTCGACGAGGCCCTCGCCCACCTCGTGGAGCCCCTCGACCTTGGGGCGATGCAGGTGGTGCGCATCGCCGACACGGGTCGCCACGACGATCCCTACGAGGCCTTCCTCGCCCGCGGCTCGGAGGAGGACCCGCCGCCGGTGCTCGCCGACGAGGAGGAGCCGATCTCCATGAACTACACCTCCGGCACCACCGGCCGGCCCAAGGGAGTCGTCTACACCCACCGCGGCGCCTACCTCAACGCCCTCGGCGAGGTGGTTGAGACGGGCATGACCTTCGACACCGTCTACCTGTGGACCCTGCCCATGTTCCACTGCAACGGCTGGTGCTTCACCTGGGCGGTGACCGCCATGGCCGGCACCCACGTCTGCCTGCGCCAGGTCGATCCCGAACGCATCTGGCAGCTCCTCGAAGCCGAGGGCGTGACCCACTACTGCGGCGCCCCCACCGTCCACATCAACCTCCTCGCCCACCCGGCGGCGCGCCCCCTCGGCCGCCGGGTCACCGCCGTCATCGCCGGGGCGCCGCCGTCGCCGACGCTGCTGGGCCAGCTCCAGGAGCACGACATCCGCCCCATCCACGTGTACGGCCTCACCGAGACCTACGGACCGACCTCGGTCTGCGCCTGGCAGGAGGAGTGGGACGGCCTGCCCGCCGACGAGCAGGCGCGGCAACTGGCCCGCCAGGGGCAGGGCTACGTGGTCTCCGACGAGATCCGCGTCGTCGACGAGGAGGGGGAGGACGTGCCGCGCGACGGGCAGACCATGGGCGAGGTGGTCATGCGCGGCAACATCGTCATGAAGGAGTACTTCGATCAGCCGGAGGCCACGGCCGAGGCCTTCCGCGGCGGCTGGTTCCACTCCGGCGACCTGGGGGTGCGCCACCCCGACGGCTACCTCGAGATCCGCGACCGCGCCAAGGACATCATCATCTCCGGGGGCGAGAACATCTCCACCATCGAGGTCGAGCAGACCGTGGCCCGCCATCCCGAGGTGCTCGAGTGCGCCGTCATCGCCGTGCCCGACGACAAGTGGGGGGAGCGGCCCAAGGCGTTCGTCACCCTGAAGGCCGGCGGCGGAGTGAGCGAGGCGGAGATCATCGACTTCTGCCGCGAGCGCCTGGCCCACTTCAAGTGCCCGTCGGCCGTCGAGTTCGGCGAGCTGCCGAAGACCTCGACGGGCAAGGTGCAGAAGTTCGTGCTGCGCGAGAAGGAGTGGGAGGGCCGGGAGAGGCGGGTCAACTGACCGGCCCCGCGGCTCCCGCGGTCAGTCGGCCGGCGAGGTGCGCGCCTCGCCGTGGATCCGCGACGCCCGCAGGGTGCGAAGCAGCTCGGCGGCGGCTTCGGCCTCGGCCTCGGACGCCAGCCCGCAGAACCGCTCCACCGCCGAGACCGCCGCGGCATACTCCTTCTGCAGACCCAGCACCAGGCCGAGGTTGTAGTGGACGTTGGGGAACTCCGGCTCGACGCCGGCCGCCAGCTCCCAGTGGATGCGCGCCGAGTCGTGCTGGTCCTCCTCGAAGAACAGGTTGCCCAGGTTGTAGTGCGACTCCCAGTGGCGGGGGTCCTGCTTCAGGGCCTGGCGGAAGCAGTCGAAGGCCTGGCGGGAATCGCCTCCGGCGAACTCCAGGATGCCGAGGTTGCACCAGGCGTCGGGGACGCTGTCGCCGGCCTCGATGCAGGTCAGGTACCCGGCGCGGGCGGCGTCCCCCCGGCCGGCCTCGTCGAGGGCCAGGGCCTGCTCGAAGGAGGCGGCCGCCGCCCCCGGGAAGGGCAGCACCTCCGTCGACGGCGGGCGGCCGGCGAAGAGGTCCATCTGGTCCCGTGAGCCGCCGCGCCGCCGGCGCCGCACCCGCGTGAGGCCGAGGGTCGAGGGCCGTCGCGACGGGTCCCCGCCGGGCGCCGGGGCCCCCGGGAAGCGCAGGATCTTCGCCATCCTCAGGCCGTCTTCCTGGCCGCGGCTTCCTCTTCCTGCGACTCCTCCGACGACTCGCCGGTGGCCCGCTCCATGGGCCGGGCCTCGCCCTTGGCCAGCTCGATGCTCTCCTGGAGGGCGGTCATGATGTCGACCACGGGAGCGACCTCCTCCTCGCCGGCGGTGACCACCTCCTTGCCCGCCACCTTGGCGTCGATCATCTCGCGCACGGCGTCGTGGTAGGCGTCCTTCATCTCGATCTCGCTCAGCGACCTCGTCATCGAGTCGACCAGGCTCTGGGCCAGTTTCAGCTCCTCGGGGCTCACCTCGCCGTCCGCGAGCCCGGGCACGTCGCCGACGCTGCGCAGGAACTGGGGGTAGCGCACTTTGTAGACCACCAGTCCCTGCTCCTGGCAGCCGATGAGGACCATGTCCTCGCGGTCGCGCAGCACCAGCCGGCCCACGCCGAGCTTGCCGCTCTCCCGCAGGGCGCCGGAGAGCAGGGCATAGACCTTGACCGCCACCTCGCCGTCGGGGCCGGCGAAGTAGGGGGTGTCGTAGAGGCTGACATCGACCTCATCGGTGCTCACGAAGCCCTCGATCTCGATGATCCTCGAGCTCTTCACCTTGACCTTCTCGAAGTCCTCGTCTTCGACGATCACGTACTCGTCGGGGGCGTACTCGTAGCCCTTGACGATGTCGCCGCCGCGGAGGGTCTCGCCGCAGCTGCGGCAGACCTTCTCGTAGCGGACGCGGCCGTTGTCCTCCTTGTGGAGCTGGTTGAAGCGCAGGCTCGACCCGGAGTCGACGGCGTTGTACAGGCGGATGGGGATGGTCACCATGGAGAACCGGATATGGCCTTTCCACAGGGATCTCATGGGGCTTGCTCCTCTTTCTCGGGGGGATCGGTCAGGTCGGGCCGCAGGCGCAGGAAGACGGCCTCGCGCAGGGCGCCGGTGTTGGCGTGGCTGGCGTACTGCACCTCGCAGTACAGCCGGGGCTCGACCCAGGTCGTCTCGGCGTCGTCGGGCGGCCTCTCGTCCACGGGCCGCTCGACCTCGGGCAGGCTCCGCAGCTCCGCCAGCACCTCGGCCAGGTTCCGGTCGTCGAAGCCGCCGCCCACCTTGCCCCGGTACGTCAGCGCGCCCCCGTTGGGCTCGGCCAGGTGCAGGGCGCCGAAGGTTCGGCTGCGGTCGCCCCTGCCGCGGGTGTAGCCGACGATCAGGCACTCCGCGGTGTTGCGCACCTTGACCTTCCGCCACGCGGAAGCGCGCTGTCCCGGAATGTACCGGGCGTCCCGCTTCTTGGCCACGATTCCTTCTACCCCAAGCTCTTTCGCCGCCGCGAAGAGGGCCTCGCCGTCGTCGAAGGCCTGGCTCAGGCGGTAGGAGCCGCCCGGCTTGCGCAGGATGTCTTCCACCCACGCCCGGCGGCGCTCCAGGGGCTCGTCGACGACCGGCCGGCCGTCGAGGTAGAGGCAGTCGAAGAGGTAGCAGACCGCCGGGTTCCCCGCCCTCGCCTTCTCCACCGCCCTCTCGCCGCGGGCGTGGATGCGGCCCATGACGTCGGTGAAGACCGGGCGCCCGGCGTCGTCGAGGCAGACGATCTCGCCGTCGAGGACGGCGCCGTTGGCGTGCAGCTCCTCCTCCGTCCGGCCCAGCTCCGGGAAGTGGGCGGTCACGTCCTTTCCGGGGCGGGTGCGGATGCATACCTGGCCGTCGTCGATGGTGATGGAGGCGCGGATGCCGTCCCACTTGACCTCGTGGAGCCAGTCGCCGCCGAGGGGCACGTCGTCCTGGCTCTCGGCGAGCATCGGCCCGGGGGGCTGCTGCAGCCAGTCGACCTGGGGCGCGTCGACCCGCTCCAGGAGCCAGTCCTTGCCGCGGGTGTTGATGAGCCGGTACTCGGCGGTGAGCTGCTTCGACTGCAGGCGGAAGTAGAAGGAGGCGTCCTTCTTGTCGCGGGTGATCACGTAGGTGCCGGTGGCGTAGACCCACATGGGGCCGGCGCCGTACTCGCCCTTGGGGATCTCGCCCTCGAAGGTGAGGTACTCCAGGGGGTGGTCCTCCACGTTCACCGCCAGGCGCTTGACCCCGGGCCGCGGCGGCAGGCCCTTGGGGACGGCCCAGGAGCGCAGCGCCCCGTCCTGCTCCAGGCGCAGGTCGTAGTGCAGGCGCGAGGCGTGGTGGCGGTGCAGGACGAAGGCCATGCCCTCGCCGCTCTCGACCCCCGGGGCGGGCTCGGGGCTGCGCTGGAAGGAGCGCCGGCGCTCGTACTCCTCGAGCTGCTCCGGCGTCTTGTAGGTCCTCGACTCGCCGGTCTCCCGCTTCTGGCTCGGCGCCGCCTCGCGGTCGGTGTGCAGGCGCGTGGCGTGGGCGGCCATCGCCTCCCACGGGTCGCCGCGTTCCAGGACTTTCTGTCGCGCCGTGTGGACGTTGTGCTCGCGCGGGTCCTGGAGCCCCTCCAGTTCCTCCCACGTCACCGGCATGGACACCGTCGCTCCGGGGGAGCCGCGCAGGCTGTAGGCGCTGACGATCGTCTGGGACCGGCGGTTGCGGTAGACGTCGACCAGCACCTTGTCGGGCCGCTTGTCGCGGCGGATCTCCAGGGTCGTGGCCGGACGCGCCTTGACGAAGGGTTGGGCCAGGGCCTTCGCCGTCTCGAAGACGGTGCCGAAGTCGTAGCGTGGCTCCAGGGGCGCTACCACGTGGATGCCCTTGCGGCCCGTGGTCTTGCAGAAGGTGTGATAGCCGAAGGACTCGAGGTGGTCCTTCAGCTCGAAGGCGAGGGCGGCCACCTCGGGGAAGGGGGTGCCCTCGGGCGGGTCGAGGTCGAAGACGAAGTAGTCGGGCCGGTCGAAGTGGGGCCGCCGCGCGTGGACGTGGTGCAGCTCGATGGCGGCGTGGTTGGCCAGCCACACGAGGCTGGCCTCGTCGGAGGCGACCACGTAGTCGATGCTCTTGCCCTCGGCCTCGTCGTCGCCGATGCGCTCGTGGTCGAGCCAATCGGGGCTGTAGCGGGGGCGGTTCTTCTGGAAGAAGCTCTCCCCGTGGATGCCGTCTGGGAAGCGCACCAGCGACAGGGGCCGCCCCTTGATGTGGGCCAGGATCGTCGGCGCCATGGCCAGGTAGTAGCGCACCATCTCGGCCTTGTGGACGCCGTCCTCCGGCCACAGCACCTTCTCGAGGTTGGACAGCTCGATGCGGCGCTTGCCGACCTGGGTCATGCGCGAGGTGCGGGGCATCGTACGGGGAATATACGAAGGGCGGAGGCGCATCCGGGGGTTGTCCGAAAGGCCCTGGCCGGCAGCCTCCACCCCCGGGCGGCTCGAATGACCGGGGCGGGTTGGACGGCTCTCCCCGATGCCCGGCCGAACCCCCGAGGCCGACCTTGCCGCCCCCCGGGGCCCCGGCTATGCTTGCCGCCCCATGATCCGCCCGAAGCCCATCGACGCCCCCGGCCGCCGCCCGTGAGCGGCCTGACGCGGGACCCCTTCGGCGCCACCGCCGCCGGCGAGGAGGTCGCCGTCTTCACCCTCACCAACGACGGCGGCGGCGTGGTGCGCCTGCTGGAGATCGGCGCCGTCATCGCCGGGATCGAGGTGCCCGACCGCACCGGCGCCCTCGCCGACGTGGTCCTCGGTTTCGACACGGTGGCGGAGTACGAGGCCAACCCCGCCTACTTCGGCTGCGCCACGGGGCGCGTGGCCAACCGCATCGCCGGCGGCCGCTTCGAGCTGGACGGGCGCGTCGTGCAGCTGGCCGTGAACTCGCCGCCGAACCACATCCACGGTGGCGAGGGCGGCTTCCACCGGGCCTTGTGGCGCGGCGAGCCGGAGGACGCTCCCGAGGGCCCGGGGGTCCGCTTCCGCCGCGTCAGTCCCGACGGCGAGGACGGCTATCCGGGCACCCTGTCGGTGGAGATCCTCTACACCCTGACCCGGGCCAACGGCCTGCGCATCGACTACCTCGCCACCACCGACCGGCCGACGCCGGTCAACCTGACCAACCACTCCTACTTCCATCTCGGCGGCCACGGCGCCGGCAGCGTCCTCGATCACGTGATCTCCATCAAAGCGTCCCGCTGCACGGCGCGCGGCGGCAGCGGCCTGCCGGGAGCCGTCCTGCCGGTGGAGGGCACCCCCCTCGACCTGCGCGACCCCGCGCGGGTGGGTGGGCGCATCGAGGCCCTCTCCGCCGCGGGCGGCTTCGACCACAACTACGTCGTCGACCGCTGGGACGGGGAGGCCTGCCGTCTGGTGGCCGAGGTCATCGAGCCGCTGAAGGGGCGCCGCATGGAGGTCTTCACCACCCAGCCGGGGGTGCAGTTCTACACGGCCAATGTCCTCGTCCCCACGACGGGCAAGTCGGGCGCCGCGTACGATCGCCACTGCGCCCTCTGCCTGGAGACCCAGCACTTCCCCGACTCGGTGAACCGCCCCGACTTCCCGAACACGATCCTGCGCCCCGGCGAGATCTACCGGGAGACGACGGAATACCGGTTCTCCACCCTCTGACAGGAACGCCATGATCACCCAGGAAGAAGCGCGCCGGATCCACGAGCGGATCCTGGTCTTCGACGGCCACAACGACACCCCGGTGGAGCGCGTCGCCCGCGGCGAGGGGCCCTTCCGCTGGATGGAGCGCGACACCGAGTACGACATGGACGTGCCGCGCATGCGCGACGGCGGCCTCGACGGCGGCTTCTTCGTCGTCGGCAACGGCGCCGTGGCCAACGTCTGGGTCACCCTGGAGCGCACCCTTGCTCAGGTCGAGGCCCACCCGGAGGTCTTCCAGGTGGTGCGCGCCTCCGGCGACGTGGAGGAGGCCCGCGCCGCCGGCCGGATCTCCATCCTGCTGACGGTGGAGGGCGCCGGCCGCTGGCTGGAGGGCGACGCCGACACCCTGAACCTGCTCTACCGCATGGGCCTGCGGGCCCTGGGCATCACCCACGGCGAGGGCGGCGACGACGCGAAGCTGCTCCAGGGCAGCGCCAGCGCCTTCGGCGCCTGCACCGCCGCCGACCGCGACGAGGCCCGCCGCGGGCTGAAGGGGCTCACCGCCTTTGGCCGCGAGGTGCTGCGCGCCAGCAACGAGATAGGCGTGGTCACCGACCTGGCTCACGTCAACGACCGCGCCTTCTACGAGGTCCTGGAGCTGTCGAGCCTGCCGGTGACCATGACCCACACCGCCGTGTTCTCCCTCTGCCCCCACTGGCGCTGCATGACCGACGACCAGATCCGCGCCCTCGCTGGGGCCGGCGGCGTCCTCGGCATCGCCTTCGCGCCCATGTTCATCGACCCGGAGCACCCCACCGTCGAGCGCCTGGTGGACCACGTGATCTACGTGGCCGAGCTGGTCGGGGTGGAACACGTGGCCATCGGCTCCGACTTCGACGGCCTGGGCCGCGGCACCAAGCCGGTGGTCCCCGACGTCTCGCGGCTGCCGGAGCTGACCCACGCCCTGCTCGCCCGCGGCTTCAGCGAGGACGAGACGGCCCTCGTCTGGGGCGGCAACTTCCTGCGCCTCCTGGGCCGCACCATCGACGGCTGAACCCGCCGGCTCCCCGAACCATGCGCCGCCTGAGGCTGGCCGCCGGCGCCGCCCTGATTCTGCTGATCGTGGCCGGCGTGCTCTCCCGCGCCGGCATGACCCGCCGCTGGGTCGAGGGCCTCACGGGCGAGTCCCGCCCGGTGCAGCTGCGCGTCTGGGACTGGTGGAGCCCCTCCACCAACGAGGAGTACGGGCGCTACTTCGACGCCGTGGAGGCCGAGTTCGAGGCCCGCCACCCGGACGTGGACGTCATCCTGCAGATCGTGCCCTTCGGCACCTACGTGCAGAAGCTGTCCACGGCCATGGTCGGCGACTCGCCGCCGGATGTCTTCCAGTCCTCCGTGTACTGGGCCGAGGGGTTCTACCAGCGCGGCATGCTGCGGCCCCTGAACGACCTGCTCGAAGCCGACGGCGCCGCGCCGGGAACGCCCGGCCACATCGGCCGGGAGGCGTTCCTGGCGCCGGCGTGGCGGCACAACCAGACGGAGAGCGGCGCCGTCTTCGGCATCCCCCAGATCATCGATGCCAGCTGCCTGCTGTGGAACCTCGACATCCTGCAGGAGGCGGCCGCCGGCGACGACGAGATCCGCGATCTCTTCGCGCGCCGGACCGACGGCAGCGTCGACTGGCTGCGCCTGCGCTGGGACGCGGTCACCAGCTGGGACCACTTCCGCCGCATCGCCGGCAAGCTGACCCGCCGCGACGCCGACGGCGAGGTGGTGCAGGCCGGTTTCGTGCTCTCCGCGTCGAGCGGCGCCGGCCTGTTCAGCCCGTGGCTGGCGGCCAACGGCGGGCGCTTCCAGGACAGCGCCGGCACGCGGGCCCTCTTCGCCGAGCCCGCCGGCGTGGAGACCGCCGAGTTCCTGGCCCGCCTCTACTGGGTGGACCGCGTCTGCCCGCCCTTCCACCGGCAGCTGACGAACTCGGAGCTGTTCAAGGAGCGCCGCGTCGCCTGCATCGCCGCCGGCACCTGGTCGGGCAAGGACATCATGCGCGACACCATGGGCTGGGGCCACTTCTCCAAGACCGCCTTCCCGCCGGGGCCGCGCGGCGACGGGCCGGCCACCGTCACCTGGGGCAACATGCTCGTCATCACCCGGCGCAGCCCGAACGTGGACGCGGCCTGGCGCTACCTGAAGTTCGTCTGCGGCCTGGAGGGCAACCTGCTGCGCTCGCGGCACCTCGGGTACAACGGCCCCCGCCGCGACTTCTACGAGAGCCGGCGCTGGGCCGAGGCCCTCGCCGAGCGGCCCTACCTGTCCAACGTCCGGCAGATCTGCCTGGCCGGCGACAAGCTGCGCCACACCGAGATCATCGCCGCCGACCACCAGGCCAACCCGATCGTGGAGACGATCCTCCTGCGCTATCCGCAGATCGCGGCGGGGGAGGGGCCGTACGCATCGGTGGCAGAGGCGATGGAGGTTGCCGCCCAGGGCGTGGACAACGTCTTCCGCCGCTACGGCGAGCAGGTGGAGCGCTGGCTCGCCGCCCGCCGGGAGCCCGCCCCCAGATGACCGCCCTCAGGCAGCGCCTGGTGCCCTACCTCTACGTGGCCCCGGCCCTCACCGTGGCCTGCGTCTTCAGCTTCGTCAGCATGGGCATCAGCCTGTGGGTCAGTTTCCACGACTACGACGCCTTCGCCGGCGCTTCCGGCTTCGTCGGCCTGGACAACTACCGCCGCGCCCTCTTCGAGCCCGACAGCTACTTCGCCCTGGCCATGCGCCACACCGCCGTCTACGTGGTCCTCAGCGTTGCCGGCACCCTGGTCACGGCCCTGCCCCTGGCCCTGCTGTGCCTGCGCGCCCACTACGGACAGGCCCTGTTCCGCACCCTCTACTTCCTGCCCTCCATCACCCCGGGCGTCGTCCTGGCCCTGGTGTTCTACCACATCTTCGGCAACTACGGGCAGCTCCTCGACCGCTCGCTGACGGCGCTGCCGGCCCTGGTCCTGCTCGGCGTCTGGGCCGGGGCGGGATACAACATGGTCATCTTCCTCGCCGGTCTGACCGAGATCCCCGGGTTCCTCTACGACGCGGCCCTGGTGGACGGCGCCAACCGCTGGCAGCAGTTCCGCCACGTCACCGTGCCGATGCTGCGCAACACCCTGGTCTTCGTCACCGTCATGACCGTCATCGGCTCCTTCCAGGTCTTCACCTCGGTCTACATCATGACCAGCGGCGGCCCGGAGCGCAGCACCGAGGTGATCGCCTACTCGATCTTCATCAACGCCTTCGCCGTGGCCGGACAGATGGGCTACGCCTCGGCCCTGGCCTGGCTGCTCTTCGCCGCCACCTTCGTCTTCGTCTTCCTGCAGATGCGCGTCTTTCGCTCGCGCCGGATCTACGACGAATGAGCGGCCGGCGGACGGCCCTGCTCGCCATGGTCCTGGGGGCCGTGGTCATGGCCTACCCCTACGCCTACAT
>JAJDTN010000159.1 GCA_022827165.1 Candidatus Latescibacterota bacterium | reverse complement strand
ATCGAGGACACCTCCGCCCGGGATTCCGCCCCCACACCCGGCCTGGGTATCAGCCGATCCAGGATTCAAGCGCATTTCGAGAAACGTGGTTGGACCTTCAAGCCCGCCCCCCGGCGACGGCCCACCGGAGAGGAACGGCTCCTGGGGGAAGCGTCCTTCGGCAAGGCGACGCTCGAGTTGATCGGTCCTGAGCACAACATCATTCAGGCCGACATGTCGGTCTCCTTCTCGCCTGCCCTTCGCGAAGAGACAGTCAGGAGCCACACCGGGTTCCTGGGGGATTTCGTGAAGATCATGCTCCCGGGTTGGAGGGAAGCCTACGCCTTGTTGGGGAGCCATATGCACTGGGCCAGCACAGGCGGGAGTCCGCAGGGTCGGCAACATGTAGTGGGACCGGACAGGATTTTTGAAGTGGAGCATCCTGAACCCTGGAAACTGACGATCTCCGCCAGGTTGCTGGAGGGTCCGTAGGAGCCGGCGCGGCGCTCCCGGGGTCCCCGGTCTCCAGGCGATGTCGCCGAGACCCGGCGCTGCATGCTGATCCGCTCAAGCGAACCTTGCGGGACCATCAAGAGGAACGGCACTACGCCCGGAGCGTCCACTCGTGAAACCATGCTGAGTCCCCCAGGCTACAGTGGACGGCACGGAGTTCTCTTGCTCCTGGCGGCGATCCTGGCGGTCTCCACCCGGCCCGACGCAGCCGCGCCCTCGCCCTTCAGCGCCGAAGCCCTGATCGCTGCCTCGAGACCGGCCGGGGCCGCCGCCTCCACTCCCCTGTCGCGGATCACCGCCCTGGTGGTCTTCGCCGGCTTCAAAGGCCAGCAGCTCGGCGTGCCCTCCTGGGCCGAGTCCCTCTTCGACCCGGACCGTCCCGGCAGCGTCAGCCACTTCTACCGGGAGATGTCCTTCGGCAGCCTGACCCTCCGCGGCGTCGTGGCGCCAAGGCGCTACCTCGCCTCGGGCGGCCCCGGCGACTACGCGGCGGCCGGTCCCACCGAGTTCGGCCGCTACTGGCACTTCGTGGCGGAGATCCTGGGGCAGGTGGACGACGATCTGGATCTCGCCCGGTTCGATGACGACGGGCCCGACGGACGGCCGGCTTCCGGCGACGACGACGGCCGGGTGGATCTGGTCGTCGTCCTCACACCCCGCATGCCGCGCAACTTCATCATCGCCGGGGCCACCGGGATCGCCTCGAGCCTGCACCAGATCGCAGCCTCCTCGGACCCCGGCTTCGACGGGCGGCCCATCGGTTATGGCTCCGGTCTGGTCGCCCAGGGCCGCACTTTCGCCGAGGCGGCGGGCACCGTCGCCCATGAACTGGGCCACGCCCTCTTCAACCTGCCCGACCTCTACAGCCTGGTGCCCCTCAGCGATCCGGCGGAGGACTCCGCGGGCATCGGCAACTGGGGCCTCATGGGTTGGGGGGCCCTCGGGTGGGGGGGCGACGACGGCCCGGTCAGCTTCTCCGCGTGGAGCCGCCTGCAGCTCGGCTGGGCCCGGGTCACCGAGGTCGCAAGCCGGTCGCAGCGCATCCTCGTGCGGGACGTGGCCGAGACGGGGGAGGTCGTCCGCGTCCCCACCGGCCCCGACGAGTACTTCCTGCTGGAGTACCGGACCCGCTCCTCCTTCTACGACCGCGGGATCCCCGCCGAGGGCCTGCTCATCTGGCACGTCACGGGCGACCGCTCGGGCGGCGTGATCAACCCGCGTTGGCAGGTCGACCTGGAGTGCGCCGACGGCCGCTGGAACGAGGCCGGCTTCCCGGCCGGCCGGACGCCCGATCCCCTCGACGGCGGCGACAACCTCGATTTCTGGGCCCGCGACGACGACTACTCCCGGTCCCACGCGGGCAACTTCGGCGATGCCACCGACGTCTTCGGCCGCGGCGGGCGCACCGAGTTCACCGCCGCCTCGAACCCCGGCTCGGCCGACCAGAACGGCCGCAGCACCTGCGCCATCACCTCCATCGAGCGGACCGAGCGGGGCATCGAGGCCCGGGTCGAGATCAGCGGACCCAAGATCGAGTTCGAGGTCCTGGGCGTGCGGGACCAGACCGGGGACAGCCTCCTGGCGGCCGGGGAGGAGGCGGTGGTGCTCCTCGACGCCGTCAACCGCGGCGGCCTCCCCGCCGCCCGCGGCGCCACCCTGACCCTGGAGCCGGTGGACGACCTGCTCGCGTTCCCGCCCCAACGCCACCAGCTGCCCGACCTGCTGCCGGACGTTCCCCATCCGGCCGGCATCCTCGACGGACCGCCGCGGGTCCTCGTGGCCGCGGACTTCGCCGGCTGGCAGATGGCGCGGTTGCGGCTCACCGCCGTGACCGGAGCCGACACCATCGGCCGGCAGGACCTGGGGATCCCCGTGATCAGCGCCCGGCAGGAAGGCATCCAGTGGCGGGTGCGCGACTGGCAGGGGACGGACCGCCTCGATCCAGGGGACCTCTTCCGGGTGGATCTCCTGCTGCCGGCGACGGCGCCGGATCTGCTGCGCGCCCTGAGCTTCCGCCTCTCCAGTCCGAGCGGGGGCGCTGCCAGGGTATCCGACGGGATCGTCCGCTTCGCTGGGGACGGGCCGCACAAGGCGCGCAGTTCCCGGTCGCCGGAGTTCCTGGCCCTGGCCGAGGCCGCCGGCACGGAGCTGACCTTCGTGCTGGAGGTCCGCACCCCGTTCCAGGTGTGGAGGGACACGGCCGCCTTTGCGGTCACGCGGCGCCCCGACATCACGCCGCCGAGGGTGGAACGCCTGCGTCTGTCCGCCGGCCGGGAGGGCCTCCTCCTCCAGATTCGCCGCAGCCACATCCTCGAGGGCAGCGGGATCCGCCGCGTGTCGGCCCGGATCCACGGCCTGCCCGACTCCACCCTGAGGGCCGACCTGCCCATGGCCGGGAGGGACGGCGCCTACCAGGCCCGGTGGGAGGGACCCGCGGGGACGTACTCGATCACCGTCGAGGTGGAGGACGCCAACGGCAACATCGGCCGGAGCGAGGCCGAACGCATCGAGATCGAAGACGCCGGTGGACCTGCCGGCGTGACCGACTCCGGCCTGGCCGGAGACTGGCGGCCCGTGGAACCAGCCGTGACGCACGAGAGCCCGCTCCTGCAGGTCGACGCCCGTCAGGGCGGGGCCTGGTACGGGCGGACCAGCGGGCGCGTGTGGCGGTCTCTCGACCAGGGGGCCTCCTGGCACCCCACCTCCTTCATGATCATGGACCGCGAGCCGTTCTTCCTTCGCAGCATGGTCCACCGCGACCATGAAGATCCCCGGACCGCCTACGTCGTCGAGGACGGAGGCTACCTGTTCACCACCCTCGATGGGGGGACGACGTGGTCGCCGGTGCCCATGCCCGGGGGCACTGTCGCCGCCTTCGTCGACGACCATCTCCCCGGCCGGCTGTACGCGGCTTCGGACGAAGCGGTCTTCCTTTCCGACGACTGGGCACGGACGTGGACGCGGTTCGCCGTCGAGGGCCGTGCGATGGGGGTCTGGTCCCATCCGGCCGACCGGGAGAGGACGTATGCCTGGGTTCCATCCGACTGGCATTCGGATCGCCTCTGGCGGCTCGACGGGACGGGGGCGCGGGACGTCGGCTACGTTCCCGTCAGGTATGGGTACCGCCCGCCCGTTCCGGATCCCTGGATCCCGGGTGGGTTCTATCTGCTCGAGAACCACCTGAATCTGGATTCCAACGCCCGGACCAGGGTCTGGGAGGGCACGACTCTCCACCACACCTCGGATGAGGGGGCCACCTGGCGGACTCTGGACGTGGACCTCGGGAGCGAGGTCGAGGGCGTGGCCGTCTCGGACTTCGAGCCCGGTCTGCTCTACGCGCACACGGAAGAATCGCTGTTCCGCAGTCACGACGGCGGCGACACGTGGCAGGGGACCGGGGCGCGGTTCGATCCGGTCGCCCAAAACTACCTGCAGAGGGTGAACGCCTTCGGTCCCTCCGGCCTCACGATCCGGACTTCCCGGGCGGTGTACGTCTCCCGCGACCGGGGCGAGACCGCGGTCCCGCTGAGGGTCGAGAGCCCATCCCCCGTCGGCACCGTGTGGTTCGACGACCTGAAAGGGCTGAACACGTCCCCCTACGAGGTCGTCTTCCAGGCCCCGTGGGACAGCCGGGTGCGGATCGTTCCGTTTTACCCCGGCTACCTGCGGCGGAGCACGACCGGCGGTGAGAGCTGGGAACTCCTCGAGATCGGCGCAGATCGCCCTCGCTTCGACCCCTCTTCCGCTCCCCGTCCTTCCCTCTTCGCGGACCCGTGGAGGTCCGGCGTCGTCTACCTCGCCGACGCAGGTCTGTGGCGGAGCTCGGACCACGGTGAGAGCTGGGAGAGGATGGGTCCCTTCTCCGACCTGGACCAGACAGCCGTCGACCGGGGGCAGGTCATGCGACCGCTCCCGGGAGGAGCCCTGCTGGCTTCTCGGGACACCCTGGCCGTGCTCTACGGAGACTCCCTCTGGGTCGGCCACAAGGACGGCCGGGACTGGAGGGTGGCCGGCCGCCTCGAGCCGGGAGTCTCGGGCCTGGACCTGGCCCGGCATCCGGACGAGGCCGGCCTCCTCTACGCGGCGGCTGACGCCGGCTGCTTCGTCTCCGGCGACGGCGGGCGGACCTGGCGCCGGGTCCAGGAGCCCCGGACGGGCTCCTGGCAGACGGCGCGCCTGCGCGGCCACCCGGTCGACGCCGACGCTCTCTACCTGGCCGCCGACCGCGAGCTGTACCACAGCCCCGACCGCGGCGAGACCTGGCGGCCCCTGCACACGGGCTATCCGGGGGTCCCGTGGATCAACGACCTCGCCGTCGACCCCTCCGACCCGTCCACCCTCTACGTGGCCACGCCGGCGGGTCTGTTCTCACTGGAGAACCCGCCGACGGCGGTGGCCCTGGACGCCCCCGTGCCGCGCACGACCCGGCTCTTGGGGAGCTATCCGAATCCCTTCAACGCGAGCACGGTCATCCCCTTCCGGCTGGGAGCCGCCGGCCGGGTGCGGATCGACATCTTCAACCTGCTGGGACAGCGGGTCCGCCGGCTCGTCGACGAGGCGCGCGCCCCGGGCCTGCACAAAGTGCGCTGGTCCGGCACCGACGACCGGGGGTCCCCGCTCTCCACCGGCGTCTACTTCATCCGCCTCACCACCGGCGATGTCGCCGAGACCCGGCGCTGCATGCTGATCCGCTGATCCGGGCGGCGCCGCTCACCCTCCCGCGCCGCGGTGCAGGGTGGCGATCCAGCGCTCGGCGGAGATGAAGCCCCAGCTCCAGCCGGACCACTCCTGCGCCACGCCGGCGGCCTGCAGCTCCTCCAGCGTCTTGCCCGCGACCATCCCGTCCTCCACCGCCGCCCGGGTCTCGCGGATCATGCGCAGGTAGGTGCGCAGATCGTCGGGCGCGGCCAGATCCCCGTGGCCGGGGATGACCCGCGTCTCGGGGCCGGTCCGCGCCAGCACCGCCTCGACGGCGGCGATCACCCCGTCGACGCTGCCGCCGGCGTCGATGTCGACGAAGGGGAACAGCCCGTGGAACATGATGTCGCCCATGTGGACCGCGTCGGAGCCGGTGAAGAACACGACGGCGTCGCCGTCGGTGTGGGCCGCCGGAAAGTGGACGACCTCGATCTCCTCGCCGTTGAAGTGCAGGGAGACCCCCTCCTCGAAGGTGAGCACGGGCAGGGCCTCGGGCGGCGGGTCCTCCCCGGCCATCAGGCGGGCGCGGACATTGTGGTGCGCCAGGATCGCAGTGACGGCGCCGAAGACGGCATTGCCGCCGGTATGGTCGGGGTGGTAGTGGGTGTTGAGGAGGAAGGCGGGATCGCCCTCCCCGAGGCCGGCGAGGGCGGCGCGCATCGGCTCGGCGAGGTTGGCGAACTTGGCGTCGATCAGCAGCAGGCCGTCGTCGCCGGCGCAGACGCCGATGTTGCCGCCGCGGCCGTTGATCATGTGGATGCCGCCGGTCACCGGGGTGACCGTCAGCTCCTGGGCGGACAGGGCGCCGGCGGCCAGCAGCGGCCACAGGGGCAGCAGAAGGGTCTTCATCAGGGGCTCTCCTCGGCAACGGGTCGAATGGACGGGATGAAGCACATTATACTCGCCACACGGACTTTCCCGCACACGGACGGGAGACATGGGCGCCACGCAATGACGGACGGGTTGGGCACGGACCGGGACGGATCGGGCCGGCGGCGATGATGCCACCCGGGCCGATCGACGACCGCCGCGGAAGACGGCGAGGCCGCCGGACGCTGGCCCTGTGCGCCCTGCTGGCCGGGGCCGCCCTCGCCGAGCCGGCGCCGGACCCGCGGACGGTCCTGTTCTTCGGCGACTCCCTGACCGCCGGCTACGGCGTCGAACCGGCGCAGGCCTTCCCGGCCCTGATCCAGGCGCGGCTGGACTCCCTCGCCTGGCCGGTGCGTACCGCCAATGCCGGCCTCGCCGGCGAGACCACCGCCGCCGGACTGCGCCGCATCGACTGGGTCCTGCGTCCCCCGGTGGACGTCTTCGTCCTGGCCCTCGGCGGCAACGACGGTCTGCGCGGTCTGCCCCGGGACCAGACCGAAGGCAACCTGCAGGGCATCCTCGACCGGGTGCAGGCGAGGTTCCCGGAGGCCGTCCTGGTCGTGGCCGGGGTGCGCCTGCCGCCGAACCTGGGGGAGCCGTACATCCAGGACTTCCAGGCCGTCTTTCCGCGCCTGGCGCAGGCCAACGGGGCGGTGCTGATCCCGAGGCTCCTGGAGGGGGTCGGCGGCGACCGCGAACTGATGCTCGACGACGGCATCCACCCGAACGCGGCCGGCCACCGCCGGGTGGCGGAGACGGTGTGGGCGGCGCTGGAGCCGCTGCTGGCGCCGCGCGCCTCAACCGGCTCGCCGGAGGACCTCGAGGGGCGGGACGCTACGGACCCCCCGGCTGCCGGCGACGCCGAAGGCGACGGTCAGTAGGGGCACGGCCACCGCCATTCCCGCCAGCCAGCCCCAGGCCGGCTGGAAGGCGACGTCGAAGACCCAGGTCGCCAGGCCCCAGCCGCCGCCGAGGGCCAGGGCCAGGCCGGTGGCGGCGGCCAGGGCGCCGAGGGCGGCGTACTCCACCAGCAGGATGCGCCCCACCTGACGGCGGCTGGCGCCGAGGGTGCGCAGCAGGGCGCTCTCGCGCAGGCGCTGGAAGCGGCTCGCCGACACCGACGCGGCGAGCACCACGAGACCGGTGGCGACGCTGAACAGCGCCATGAAGCGGACCACGGCGGCGACCCGGTCGAGGACCTTGTCGACGGTGCGCAGGATCAGGTCGAGATCGATGGCGGAGACGTTGGGAAAGGCCCCGACGACCTCCCGCTGCAGGCGCGCCCGGGTCTCGATGTCGGCGCGGCTGACGAGAACGTGGAACTGGGGCGCCCGCTCGAGCACGCCCGTGGAGAACACGACCAGGAAGTTGGGCATGATCCGCTGCCAGTCGACCTCGCGCAGTCCGGAGACGATCACCGGCACGCGCACGCCCTGCACGTCGAAGACCAGCTCGTCGCCCACGGTCACGCCGAGGCGGGCGGCCACCCCCTGCTCGAGAGAGACGGCGCCGGCACCCCTCTCTGCGTCCGCGGCGGCCGCCGGGCCGGACGGCGGCGCCCCGTGGCGGCCGGACAGCAGCCGCTCGCTGTCGGTGAGGTGGTCGCGGTAGGTGGACCGGTACTCGCGGTGCAGGGCCCAGTTGCGGCGCCCGCCCCTCTCATCGGCGATCTCGTCGACGCTGCGCCCCTTGACCTCGGCCAGGCGCATGGCCACCACCGGCACCTGCTGCAGCACCGGCATGCCCAGCCCCTCGACGAGTTCGGCCACCGCCTCGCGCTGATCGGTCTGGATGTCGAAGAGCACCATGTTCGGCTGATCGCCGCCGCCGAGGCGGGCCAGGTGGGAGAGGATCGAGCTCTGGGCGGTGTGCAGGGCGGCGACCAGGAAGACGCCCAGACCGAGGCTGACGAGCAGCAGCAGGGTCTGGTTGTGGGGCCGATGGAGGTTGGCCAGGCCCTGGCGCCAGACGTAGCTCCAGCGCCGCGGGAAGAACCGGCGCGTGCCGGCGCGCAGGGCGAGGGCGGCCGCCGCCAGCAGCAGCAGGGCGGCGGCGGTGCCGCCGGTGAACATCAGGGCGTGGTCCACCCGCCCGGTCAACAGCCGCGCCACCAGGCAGGCACCGGCGGCGGCCGCGGCCAGCACCAGCAGCCGCAGCAGGCGGTCGCCGGCGCGCGTGCCGGTCTCGTACGAGGCGCGCAGGGCGAGGAGGGGACTGGCGCCGCGCACGGCCAGCAGCGGCCGCGCCGCGAACAGCACGGCGATGGCGGTGCCGATCCCCACGCCCTCGAGCAGGGGCCGCGGCGACAGGACGGTCTCCACGGCGCCGGGCAGGAAGCCGGCCACCACCTGCGGCAGCAGGAGCATGACCCCCAGCCCCGCCAGCGCCCCGGCGACGGAGCCGGCCAAGCCCATGGCCCCGGCCTGCAGCAGGTAGACGGCCAGGGCCTGCCGGCTGCTGGCGCCCAGGGCCCGCAGCACGGCGACGGTCTCGAGCTTCTGCTCCACGTGGGCGTGGATGGCGCTGGCCACGCCCACCGCCCCCAGGAGCAGGGCGATGAACCCGCCGAGCCCGAGGAAGGCGTCGAGGTTGCGGATGGTGCGGCCGAGGCGCCGCTGCCGGTCGGCGGCGGTGTCGGCGTCGAGGCCCGGGTCGGAGAGGCGAAGGCGCTCCTCCACGCCGCCGGCCAGGCCCCCCGCCGGGCGGCCGTCGTCGAAGGCGAAGTAGCGCTTGTGCTCGACGCGGCTGCCGTACCGGACCAGCCCGGTCTCGTCCAAATGCTGGAGGGGGATGAACACCGGCGGGCGCACGTCGCTGCGCACCGCCGTCTCCCCGGGGACGGAGAGGACGCGTCCGGCGATCCGGAACCGGCGCCGGCCGACCTGCACCGAGTCCCCCACCTCGGCGTCGAACTGCCGCATCACGCCGTCGTCGACCAGGGCCCCGCCGCCGGCGCCCAGGACGGCCCAGGCGCCGGGTGGGTCGGTGCGCACCCGGCCGTAGAACGGCCACTTCCCCTCCAGGGCGCGGACCTCCACCAGGCGCGATCCGCCCGAGGCCGGCAGCAGCACCATCGAGTGGGTCTCCACCTGCCGCGCCTGGCGCCCGCCGAGGGAGTCGAAGACGGCCTCGGCCTCGCCGGAGAAGGGCTGGCCGCTCTCGATCTCCAGGTCGGCGCCCAGCAGCTCCGCCGCCTGGCGGGCGACGCCCGCCTCCATGGCCAGGCTCAGGCCGCGGAGGGCGGTGAGGGCGGCGATGCCGATGGCGATGGCGGCGGTGTGGAACAACAGCCGGCGGCGGAATCCGCGGCTGTCGCGCCAGGCCATGCGCAGGGCCCACACGGGGGTCAGCCCCCGGCCGTGTCGGCGGCCACGGCGCCGGCCCGCAGGCGGATGACGCGGCGGCAGCGCCCGGCCAGGTCGGTGTCGTGGGTGACCAGCACCAGGGTGGTGCCCGCCTCCTGGTTGAGCTCGAAGAGCAGGTCGGCGACGGCGGCGCCGGTGTCGGTGTCGAGGTTGCCCGTGGGCTCGTCGGCGAAGAGGATGCGCGGCCGATGGATGAAGGCCCGCGCCAGTCCGACGCGCTGCTGCTCGCCGCCCGACAGCTGAACAGGGTAGTGGCCGAGGCGGCCGCCGAGGCCGACGCGGTCGAGCA
>JAJDTN010000063.1 GCA_022827165.1 Candidatus Latescibacterota bacterium | reverse complement strand
CCAGCACGGAAAACAGCAGTCTCTACTTGACGGAGGCGAACCTTACCAAGCTGTCAGGTCTGTTCCGGGCGCAGGAGTACCCGGACCCGTACGTGACGGTCCTCTGCCTGGAAGGGACTGCAAGGGAGCTTTCCGAGCTTTCCCTTGCAGTCCTTGGATCGGTATGCTATGAAGGGATGGAGCAAGAGACGGCCCACCTAAGCCCCTGCTCCACGAGAAAGGAAGTCTGATGACAGACCAAGGACACATCGAGAGGCTCGAGAAGATCCTCAGCGACATTGCAGAGCTGGACCGCCTTGAGAAGGACCACGACAGCGGTAAGAACGTGGTCCTGATGCCCGAGCGATGAAGTTCCTCTCCTACTTCGTCAGATCCGGATACATCAGCCGCTTCCCGACCATCCCGGCCACCAGATCCCGCATTTGATCCACGGTTTCCTTTCCCCAGGCCCGCCGGCTGGTCCCGCGCGGCTTTCGGGGGCGGCGGCAGCCGGGCGGCGCAGACCTGCGCGGCTTGCAGCGTCGGCGGACAGCGCACGAGGTTTCCCCCCCATGGACCTCATCGCCCCCACGCACACCGTCGAGGTGCCCGGCTGGGTCACCTACCCGGAGGAGGACTGGGTGCAGGTCACGCCGGAGCAGGCCGGCCTCGACCCGGAGGGGTTCGCGCGCTGGCTGGCCGGGCTCGACGTACGCGGCGCCCGCTTCGGGGGCGAGGACCACGGCGGCAATCGCTACGGCGCCGTCCTGACTCGCGGCGGCTGCCTCGTGCACGCCTGGGGAGACCGCCACTACCGGCACCAGACCGCCTCGGTGGGCAAGGCCCTCACCTGGGTGGTCCTGGGCGCGGCGGCCGCCGAGGGGCTGCTCGACCCGGACGAGCCGATCCACCGCACCTGGACCGGCGAGGGCCAGCTCTCCCATCCGCACAAGTATCTCACCGCCGGCCACCACGAGCGGCTGACGTGGCGCCACCTGGTGGGCCGGCGGGACGAGAGCGTGCACTGGGGCGGGTTCCCCTTCGAGATCGGCAACCGCTGGCGCGAGAAGCGCACCGGCCTGGAGGAGGCCGATGCCGTCCCCGGCGTGCCCGCGTGGGCCAGGTGGACGGGGGACCCCTTCTTCGACTGCTACTCCCACGCCGAGCCGGGCACCGTGGGCCTCTACAGCAGCGCCGGCTTCTGGCGCCTGGGACAGGCCCTGACCGCGGCCTGGGGCCGCGATCTCAAGGACGTGGTGCAGGAACGGCTCTTCGACGCCATCGGCATCCCCGCCGGGCGCTGGGACTGGCTGCCGGGGGGCGAGGTCAAGGAGCGGAAGTTCCTCTACCCGACGATCCCTGACACCTACACCTACCTCGACCCGCCGTACGAGATCGGCGGCCACGTGGTCCGCAGCGGCCCCGGGTGGGTGGTGATCAGCGCCTCCGACCTGGCGCGCTTCGGGCACCTCAACGCCACCCGCGGCCTCTGGAAGGGCGAGCGCGTCATCGACGCCGACTGGCTGCGCGGGCACAGCGGCGGCAACCGCAGCGGCGCCAGCGGCGAGAGCGGGCGCTTCACCGCCCTGGGCGTGGTCACCACCGAGGGGCTGCCCGAGCACCGGCACGCCGTCGAGACCGGCAGCATCCTGCCCGACGAGCTTTTCACCGGGCCCGTCAGGCCTCCCGCCCGGTCCTGAACTCCTCGAGGAAGGCCTCGTCGAAGTCGAGACCGAGGCCGGGCCTCTCCGTCATCTCCACCTCTCCATCGGTCACCGCGAAGGGCGGGTCGTAGAGCCGCGACCAGATCTGGTAGGGCTCGGTGTGGGGACAGGCGGGGATGATCAGGCCGTTGGGCACGGCCGCCACCAGGTGGCAGTTGATCTCGGGGAAGCTGGCGCCGTGGGGAGCCACGTGAGCGTGGTGCGACTCGGCCACGGCGGCGATCCGCATGAGCCCCGTGAAGCCGCCGCCGATGAGGATGTCGCTCTGCGCCACCTGCAGGCCCCCCTCGACGATGAGGCGGCGGGTCCCGTAGAGCGTGCCCTCCCCCTCGCCGCCGGCCAGCAGGGCGGGGCCGGCCGCCTCGCGCACCATGCGCAGCTGGCCGGGCTCGTCGTCGCCGCGGGTCGGTTCCTCGATCCAGTAGAGGTCGTACGGCACGAAGGCCCGGGCCATGCGCGCCGCCAGATGCCCGTCCCACAGGCGGCGCACGTCGATCATCAGGCGGCGGTCCGGGCCCAGGGCCTGCCGGGAGGCCTCGACCTTGGCCAGGGCGACCTCCGGCTCCGGTGAGGTGAGGTGGAACTTGACGGCCTCGTAGCCCAAGGCGGCGTGCTTCGCCACCAGCTCCGCCACCTCGTCGGCGTCGGCGTCGGCATAGCCGATGCCGTCGGCGTAGACCGGCACCCGGGAGCGGCAGCCGCCCAGCAGCCGCCACACCGGCTCGCCGCAGGCCTTGCCGTAGAGGTCCCAGAGGGCCACGTCGAGGGCGCCGATGGTGCTCATGGCGGCGCGCCCCGGGCCGCCGAATCCCCAGGCGGCGTCGTACATCCTCTGCCAGAGGTGCGCCGTGCGGCGCGGGTCCTCGCCCAGGAGGAGTGGCGCCAGGTGGCGCTCGATCAGGTCGCGGCTGCCGCCGCGGCTGATGCCCACGAGGCCGTTGTCCGCGTGCACGCGATGGACGGGCCAGGTGCGGGCGGCGCCGTTGCCTGGCGGACCCCAGGGCAGCTCCAGCTCGATCGTCTCGATCCTCTCGATGCGCATGGTTCCCGTCTCCTTCGGCTGGCTATCGATGCCCGCCGGGAGGCGGGTCGATCTGACGGTGGAAGAGCTTCTCCCCGTCGCGGATGGTCATGATCACGGCGCTCTTGGCGGGGTGGCGGTTGTCGTCGTACCCGGCGATCCGCGTGGCCCCGGCATAGTCCTCGGTGGCGGCCAGCTGCGCCCGGATCGCCTCCGGGTCGAGGCGGCCGGCCCGCTCCACGGCAAGGGCCAGCAGTCGCACGGCGTCGTAGTTCACGGCGTCCCCGCCGGTGGGAGCGGCGCCGTACCGGGACCGGTACGCGTCGACGAAGGCGCGCGCCCCCGGCTCGTCCGTGTCCGGCGAGAAGTGGGTGCTGAAGAAGCTGCCCTCCAGCTCGGCCGCCGGGTGGGCCAGCAGGTCCGGGTTGTCCCAGGAATCGGCGCCGAGGAAGAGCACCGGTTCGCCCGCCGGGTCGAGCAGCGGCAGGGACCGGGCCTGCCGGGTCACGAGGGCGATCTCCTCCACGAACCCGGAGATGAAGAGAGCTCCCGCCCCCGCCGCGGCCAGGCGGCCCAGGGGCTCGCCGAAGTCGGTATCCCCCCGGTCGAAGAGCACCTCCGCAACCACCGTCCCGCCGGAACCGCGGAACCCGGAGACGAAGATCTCGGAGATCCCCTCGGTGTAGACCTCGCCGCGCAGGGTCAGGACGGCGACGCCCTCCAGGCCCAGCTCCTCGCGGGCGAACCGGGCCATGACGCCCCCCTGGAAGAGATCGGTGAAAGCCGCCATGAAGACGAAGCCGCCGGCCCGGGTCACATCCGGGTTGGTGGCGGAGGTGGTGATCATGGGCCGCCCGTGGCGCTGCGCCGTCTCGCCCACGACCACGGCGTGGGAGGAGCGATTGGGCCCGATGAGGGCGATCACCTCGTCGTCGACGATCATCTGCTCCGCGGTCTCGACCGAGACCGAAGGCTCCTCGATTCCTGACCGGATGACGAGCTCCAGGGTCCGGCCGAGCAGGCCCCCGCCGTCGTTGATCTCGTCCACCGCGATGCCGGCGGCGTCGGCGTACGAGGCGCGATCGCCCGAAACGAGGAAGCCGACTCTGACCGTGCTCTCCGGGCCGGCCGACTTGTCGCGGTCCCGGTCGCAGCCGGGCATCGCCGCCGCGAGGAGGAGGAGACAGGAGATGTACAGAGTGGTGTGCATGGCATGCTTCCGGGGTGGACCGAAAGATACGGCGCGACCTTGGCGCCGCCGCCGGGAATCCCTTGACCATCGCAGATGCAGCCCCTTTCGTGGTCCCGAGGGTTGCTCGCCCGCAGCCCCGGCGATGCCTCCGCCGCGCTCCGTCCTTCCCCTGGAGACCCCACATGACCCCCGGCCAGCGCAAATTCATCATCTTCGCCGCCGCCCTGATCGTGTCCTGGATCGTCGGCGCCAACGTGCCCCCCACCTGGACCGTGGAGCAGGTGGCCCTGGACGTCCAGACCGACGCCGACGGCCGGCTCTACTACATCTACAAGAAGAAGCCCGTCCACTTCGAGGCCGTCCCCATCAAGCAGGCCGTGCTCAACCCCGATCGTATCGAGGGCTCGAACGAGGAGCCCGCGGTCATGGAGGAGTTCGCCTATGTCGAGACTTTGATCGGTGGCGAGGCCCGGACCCTCTACTACCAGCTCATCGCCAAGCACCACTGGGGCTTCTGGTCGCTGCTGCCCGCGGTGGTGGCCGTGCTCCTGTGCTGGCTCACGCGCGAGCCGGTGCCCTCCCTGCTGGGAGGCATCGTCGCCGGCGCCCTGTTGCTGACCCGCTACGACTTCACCGGGGACGTGCTCATCCCCTCCCTGGCCTCGACCAACGCCGCCGGGGTCCTGCTCCTCTACCTGTGGCTCCTGGGCGGCCTCATGGGCATCTGGTCGCGCACCGGCGCGGCCCAGGCCTTCGCCGAGTTCATGACCGTGCGCTTCGTCCGCGGCCCCCGCAGCGCCAAGCTGGTGTCCTGGATGCTCGGCGTCGTGTTCTTCCAGGGTGGCACGGTGAGCACCGTCCTCGTGGGCACCACGGTCAAGCCGATCGCCGACAAGGAGAAGGTCAGCCACGAGGAGCTGGCCTACATCGTCGACTCCACCGCCTCTCCCATCGCCTCCCAGCTCGCCTTCAACGCCTGGCCCGGGTACATCCAGGCCTTCATCTTCGTCTCCGGCGTCACCTTCCTGGCCACCGAGGCCGACCGGCTCAACTTCTTCTTCGGAAGCGTTCCCTTCTGCTTCTACGCCATCTTCGCGGTGTTGGGGACGTTCCTCCTCAGCATCGAGAAGCCCTACTTCCTCGGCGGGCGGCTGCGGGCCGCCATGGAACGCTCCCGCGAGACCGGCCAGCTCGACGCCGAGGGGGCCGCCCCCCTGAGCGCCAAGGAGCTGCAGGGGAGCAACGTTCCCGAGGGCTACAAGCCGCACATCCTGGAGTTCTTCCTGCCCCTGGGCTCGCTCATCGCCATCGCCGTGGGCACCTTCATCGCCTCCGGCTCGCCGAACGTGCAGTGGGCCTTCGGCTTCGCCCTGCTGCTGGCCGCCGGCATGGCCCTGGCCAAGGGCATGTCCCTGAAGGACCTGGTCTCCGGCTTCCACGACGGCCTCAAGGGCGTCGTCCTCGGCTCCGTGATCCTGCTGCTGGCCATCACCATCGGCGGCATCAGCAAGGAGACGGGGGGCGGCGTCTTCCTCGTCGAGCAGCTCGGCCAGGCGATCCCCTACTTCCTGCTGCCCGTCCTGCTGCAGGTCATCACCATCGTCATCGCCTTCTCCACGGGCACGAGCTGGGGCACCTACGCCGTCGCCTTCCCCCTGGCCATGCCCCTGGCCTGGGCGGTGGCCGGCGCCCACGGCCTGGCCCATCCCGAGCTGTTCATGACCCTGTGCTTCGCCGCGGTCATGGACGGCAGCGTCTACGGCGACCAGTGCTCGCCGATCTCCGACACCACCGTGCTCAGCTCGATGTGCACGGGCTGCGACCTCATGGACCACGTGAAGACGCAGATTCCCCAGGCCTCGATGGCCGCCGTCCTCGCGGCGGTCTGCTGGACCGTGGTCGCCTTCTTCACCGCCTGACCGCGGTGAGCACAGGCCCCCCATGAGCCAGGCCCTGGACTTCCAGCGGCCGTCGGGGGCCTACGATGTCCTGGCGCCGGACGGCTCGGAGATCCGGCTGCTGGCCCGGGGCCGCCGCGGCAGCATGGTCCACTGCACCCTGAACCCCGGGCAGGTCTCCCGCCCCGTGGCCCACCGCACCGTCGAGGAGCTGTGGTACGTCCTCGACGGCGCGGGCCAGGTCTGGCGCCGCCTCGGTGAGGAGGAGCGGATCGTCGAGGTCTCCGCCGGGGCCAGCCTGTCGATCCCCGTGGGCGCCCACTTCCAGTTCCGGACCGTGGGCGACCGGCCGCTGAAGATCGCCATCGTCACCATGCCACCCTGGCCCGGGGCGGAGGAGGCCTTCGCCGTGGAGGGTTGCTGGCCGGCGGGGGGTGCCGGTCCGTCTGGCGCCGGTTCCGCGGGCCCGGGCGCGTAGGGCTCAACAGCGCCCTTCGCCCCGGGAAGCAACGCGCGCGGCAGCCCTCCACAGCCGCAAGGCGAACCGGAGTCGCGGCCCGGGGGCTCGGAGAGACACATGGAACAAGCGGTCGAGCAATTCGAGCGCGACGGGTACTGCATCGCAGACGAACAGGTCGCGCCTGCCGATGTGTTGCAGAAGGCGTTGCGGGGGATGGCGGCGGTGCGCGACGGGTCCTTCGACACGGGGCTGCCGCCCACCGAGCATCCCGGCTACGATCCCCGGGTCTTGTGCAAGATCAACAATCCGCACCGGTCGGATACGGGGCTGTACGGACTGGTGACCTGTCCCCAGGTGGGACGCGAGGTCGCCGGGATGACGGGCTCACGGCGGGTGCAGGTGTGGGCGAGCCAGTTGCTGATCAAGCCGCCGGGGTCAGCGTCGGCCGGGAATGTCGGCTGGCACCAGGACCGGCAGTACTGGCGCATGTGGCAGCAGGCCGAGGGGCTGTTCACGGCGTGGATCGCCCTGAGCGAGGTGGGCCCGGCGTCGGGGCCGATGCTCTTCGTGCGCGGGTCCCACCGCTGGGGGTTCCTCGACCGGGGGAACTTCTTCGACAAGGACCAGCACAAGCTGCGCGAGGAGATCACCGTCCCCGCGAGCCAGAGCTGGGAGGAAGTGCCGGCGCTGATGCCCATGGGCGGGCTCAGCGTCCACCACTGCCTGACCTACCACGGCTCCAACGCCAATCTCTCGGACTCGGCCCGTTGCAGCCTGGCCGTGCATCTGCGCGACGAGCGGGCCGTGCCGGTGCCCGGCGACCAGGGATACTACACCGCCCACCTCGACGACCCCCGGATCTGCCCGGTCATGTACGAAGCCTGAGGGCTCTACCCCGTCCCCAGAGACAGGTAGTCGATCGGCTCGTCGGTGAAGACGGCGTTGTGGTCCAGGGCGCAGTCCGGGAAGGCGGACTCGCAGCCGCGGGCGAAGGTCACGACCCGGCTCCGGTGGAACCAGCGGATGTTGTGGATCATGGCGATCATGTGGCGCGGGCGGTCGGACCGGTTGGGCACGCCGCGGTGCCAGAGCCGCATGTCCCGGATCAGCACGCTGCCCTTGCGGGCGTTGCCGCGCACCGGCGGCACCACGGCGCGCCTCGCCGCTTCGGTCTCGGCGTCGATCACGGACCCGACATCGGCTATCCGATGAGTGCCGGGCCACAGCTCGACACTGCCGTTCTCCTCGCACACGTCGTGGGGTGAAACGTTGACCACCACCTGCGCCGCCGGGTGAGCCTGCTCGAGCCCGGGCCAGAGGTGATCGGAATCCCGGTGCAGCGGTTGGGTCCCGCTTCCGGGACAGTTGCTGTTGCCGCTGTAGAAGTTGTTGAAGAGGCCGTCGCCGAGCAGGGCGCGGCTCACCTGGATCACGAAGGGGTTGGCCACGATGTCGCGGTGGACGAAGGGCGCGAAGGGCGGCGGCCCCTGCTGCAAGTGTCCGGGGAGCCCCCCGGCGCCGCCCCACCGTTCGGCGGCGATGAGCCGCTGAGAGTCCTGGTCCATCCGTTCCCGGAGCTGGTCCAGGTGGTCGTGGGCGATGATGTCCCCGAGGACCACGAATCCGTCGTCCCGAACCGCGGCCACCGCCTGGTCGAGGTGCGCCGGCGACAGGGCTTCCGCCGAGCGTTCCTCCGTGCTGAGCGCGATCTCCATGAGTGCCTGACTCCTCAGTCCAGCGGGTAGGTCACGGTACGCCCCTCGCGATGGGCGCGGTAGGCGCCTTCCATCAACTCGGTGAGCTGAATGCCCTCGGTGAGGCCGTAGTCGATGGGGCTGTCCTCGACGATGGCGTTGATCCACTGGGTCACCGGATGCACCAGCGGTTCGGGCAACTCCTCCGGCTCCACCCACTCGTCGCGGCCGGACCACTTGGGGGCCTGGACGCGCGTCTTCTCCTCCGGCCCGCCGGTGACGTAGGTGCCCTCGGTCCCGTTGATCTCCAGGTAGAAGACCCCGCCGTGCTGCACGAAGCTGGTCTCGTTGATGGCGATCGCCTGATTCTCGAAGGTGATCACCGACAGGGTGTTGTCCTCCACGGCGCGCCCCGTGATGTGGTTGAAGGCGGAGGCGATCTGCCGTGGTTCGCCCAGCAGGCCGCGCGCGATGTACATGCCGTGGGCCCCCAGATCGATCATCGCGCCGCCGCCGCAGGCGACGGGATCGTAGAAGTGCGGCGGCAGCCAGCCGGCCGTCGCACCACCGTGGGCGACCCGGATGCGCAGCAGGGTGATCTGGCCCAGGTGCCCGCCCGCAATCAGCTGTCCGGCGAGCTGGACCTCGGGCAGCCCGCGCCGGGGGAAGGAGATGCAGAACTTGACGCCCGCCCGGGTCACCGCGTCGGCGATGGCCCGGCACTCGCTCACCGTGGTGGCCATGACCTTCTCGGTGAAGATGTGCTTGCCGGCCCGCGCGGCCTGGATCATCACCTCGGGATGCATGTTGGTGGGCGCGTCGACGGCCACCGCGTCAATGTCGTCCCGCCCCAGCAGGCGATCCAGATCGGCCTCGAAATCGACCTCGAGCTCACGGGCCCAGGCCTCGCCGCGCTCGGGCTCTTCGTCCCAGACGGCGGCCACCTCCGCCCGCTCCTCGGCGTTGACGCGCGAGGCATACTCATCGGCATGGACATGCCAGCGGCTCAACATGGCTACCCTGACCATTCTCCCTCCCTTGCGGCGTCGATGGCGATTGCAGCCGTGCATTATACTCTCGCTCCCGCACCTGGACCATGATCACCCCGATGGAGAGGACAGGCATGCCCACGGACCTGGCGCAACACATCGAAGAGACGCCGCTGAGCGACACCCACGAGCACCTGCGCAGGGAACCCGACTGGGTCGACGACGGCCCGGACATCCTCCGCGATCTGTTCGAGAACTACATGCCCGCCGATCTGCGCAGCGCCGGGGCCCCGGAGGAGGCGGTGGCGCGGCTGATGGACGCGACGGACCCGGATGTGGAAGGCCGCTTCGAGGGAATCCGGCCAGCCTGGGAGGCGGCGCAGTTCACGGGCTACGGCGAGGCCGTGCGACTCATCGCGAGTGAGATCTACGGTCTGCCGGAGCTGACCGCCGGCGGTCTGGCCGGCGCCCAGGAGACCCTGAACGGGCTGCGCCAGCCGGGGCAGCGCCTTCACCTGCTGCGAGATGTCGCCAATATCGACCACGTGCAGGTGGACGACTTCCGCTGGCTCTGCGAGCCGGATGCGTCCGGTCCGGACTTCTTCCTGTACGACCTCTCTTGGGCGAACTTCTGCTCGGGGACGATCGACTTCGGGGCCGTGGCGGCCGAGGTGGGGGTGACGGTGATGGACCTGGCGTCCCTGCGGCGGGCGATGGAGGGCCTCTTCGAAAAGCACGGGCCCTGCGCCATCGCGGTGAAGGCCCAGCACGCCTACAACCGGACCCTGCTGTGGGAGGAGCGCAGCGACGCCGACGCCGCCCGCGCCTTGGAGGCGGCGCTGAAGCCGGACCCGGAGAGCGGGCTGGACGAGGGCACCCGCCTCTGTCTGGGTGACTGGTGCTGGGCCCGGGGCGTGGAGCTGGCCACCGAGCACGACCTGCCCTTCAAGCTGCACACCGGCTACTACGCGGGCAACGACCGGATGCCGGTGGACCGGATCCCGGCGGGCAACCTCTGCCGCCTGCTGGCGAAGTACCCGGAGGCCCGCTTCGTGCTGATGCACATCGCCTATCCGTACTGCGACGAGTTGGTGGCCCTGGCCAAGCACTACCGCAACGTCTGGGTCGACCTGTGCTGGGCCTGGGCGATCGATCCCTTCAGCTCCTGCGATTTCGTGCGCCGCTTCCTGCACACGGCGCCGGCGAACAAGCTCTTCGGCTTCGGCGGCGATACCGGCTGGCCGACGAGCGCCGCGGCGTACGCCATGCAGGCGCGGCGATGGCTGACGCGGGCCCTGGAGGCGGAGGTGCGCGACGGCCTGTTGACGGAGGCCCAGGCCATGGGCGTGGCGACCCGCCTCATGCAGGAGAACCAGCGCGCCTGCTTCGACCTGGAGGGCACGCGCGCGGCGATCCGCAAGGCGATGGCGGGATGAAGATCGTCGACGTCGGGGCGGTCCTGCTGCAACCGATGCCGTGGGTGCTGGTGAAGGTGCGCACCGACGACGGGATCACCGGCATCGGCGAGGCCTACCACGGAGCCGGCGTCCACCACATCGCCGTGGACGAGCGCCTCACCCGGCGCGCTCTCATCGGTCAGGACCCGCGCAACGTGGACCGGCTCTTCCGCGACATGAAGGACTCCATGTCGGCGTCGGGGTACTACCAGGGGGCGGTGATGAGCGCCATCAGCGGCCTCGAGATGGCCCTGTGGGACATCACCGGTCAGGCCCTCGGGGTGCCGATCTGGCAACTGCTCGGGGGCGCCTGGCGCGACTCGATCCGCGTCTACAACGACTGCCACGCCGGCGACGAGGACGACGATCCCGGGTCGTGGGCGGCCAAGGCCAAGGCGGTGGAGGCCCGCGGCTTCGACGCCCTCAAGTTCGACATCGATCCGCGCCCGGACCGGCGCGACCGCTACAACCGCACCATGAGCAACCGCGACATCGCCTTCCACGTCGAGGTGGTCACGGCGATCCGGGAGGCGCTGCATCCGAACACGGACCTGCTCATCGACGCCCACTGGGCCTACGCGCCCCACGACATCCTCAAGGTCGCCTACGCCTTCGAGGAGCTGGACCTGATGTGGCTGGAAGACCCGGTCCCCGCGGAGAACGTGGCCGCCCTCAAAGAGGTGAAGGCGGCGACGCGGGTGCCGATCTGCACGGGGGAGAACCTCTACACGCGGCACGGGTTCCGGGAGCTGGTGGAGACCCAGGCGACGGACATCATCTCGCCGGATCTCGCCAAGGCGGGGGGCCTGTCGGAGGGGCGGAGGATCGCCGATCTCGCCGACATCTACTACATGCCGATCTCACCCCACAACATCTGCGGACCGATCGGCACGATGGCGATGGCCCACGTCTGCGCCGCTTCCCCCAACTTCCAGGTCCTCGAGTTCCACCACCTCGACAACGAGGTCTGGAGCAGCCTGACGGTGGAGGGCGACCTGATCGTCGACGGGCACATCCCCCTGCCGCGCGGGCCCGGTCTCGGGGTCACCCTCGACGAGGAGGCGGCGCGCAGAGCCGCGCGCGAGGACCTGGGGTTCTTCGACGGGGACGGCGCCGGGTAGCCTACCAGGTCCTTTCCTTCAGCAGGTCCTGGATCGCCTCCCTCGGGACCGGCAGCTGGTCCATGTGGTCCTCCAGCCACTCGGAGAAGTCCGCTTCCATCGCTTCCGTCCAGCGGTCGTCGACCTGGCCGGGGGTGTACTTGCCTTCCCGCAGCCGCTGCTGCCCGAACATGTCCCGGAGGCGGACCAGCTCGGAGGTCTTCACCACCGTTTCCGCCAAGTGGGGCGGGATGAAGACGACACCCTCGCGCTTGCCCAGCACCACGTCCCCGGGCATGACCGTGGCCTGTCCGATGCGGATGGCCGTGTTGACGCCGGTCAGCATGATCGTCGGCGACGCATAGGAGGGGTGCCACCCGCGGACGAAGCAAGGGAAGTCGGGCATCTCCTCGATCCCTTCGAGGTCGCGCACCGACCCGTCGAAGACCACCCCGTTGCCGGAGTTTGCGTAGATCGCCGTCGCCAGGTTGTCGCCGATGATGGGGCCCTGGTCCACCTTGCCGAACATGTCGGCCACGTACACGTCACCCGGCACCAGCATGTCGATGGGCCAGGAGATCTGGTCGCCGATGCAGCCGTGGGCGGCCCCCTTGGCGTCCATGACCGCGCGCACGGCCGGCCTCCTGGGCATGTACATCGCCGTGAGGGCCCGGCCCACCAGCGTCTGGCCGGGATGTGTCTGCTGCCATCCCCCCTCGTACTGGTGCTGGTATCCCGCGCCGCCCACGACGCCCCAGGCCTGGGTGATGGTCACGCCCTGCATCCGCTCGAGGATCTCGTCCGGCACCTTGGGGCGGCCGTCGGCAGAGCGCTCGCCCTCCCAGTCGGGCGTGTACTCGACCAGCTCGTCGGGGGTCAGGTTGAGGGGGCAGAATCGATCGGACATTCAGCCCAGGTCCAGATGGAAGTCCGCGGGGTCGAGACCGCTGTCCTCGGCCAGTCCCCGCAGGCTGATCAGGACGTCCTCGGGCATGACGATACCCTCGGCCAGGGCCTGCTCCCGCTGGTTCCACTCGATCTCGCCCGGCAGGAAGATCGTCCCCCCCCTGGCTGGAGAAGCGCTCTTGATCTCCTTGCACATGGCGTCCATGCGGGCGTGGAACTCCTGCAGCGGCATCATGGCGCCCACGTCGATGGCGACAAAGGCGTGACCCTGGTTCGAGGGCTCGTCCGTGTCGGCCACCCAGCTGTGGACGCCGCTCATCATCGCCGCTCCGCTGAGGGTGGCCGTCAGCAGCTCCACCAGCACGGCCAGTCCGTACCCCTTGTGGCCGGCCATGGGCAACTGCGCCCCCTTCTCGGGAAACTCGGTGGGATCGGTGGTGGGGACGCCCTCCTCGTCCACCAGCCAGGTGTCGGGAATGCTGCGCCCCTCGTTTTTTGCGGCGAAGATCTTGGTCGCCGCCACCGCGCTGGTGGCGATGTCGAGCATGACGGTGCGGCCGGTGCCGGTGGGCGCGGCGTAGGCGATCGGATTGGTACCCAGAACCCGGCTCTTGCCACCCGGCACGGTCATGCAGGGTTCCACGTTGCACATGGACAGGCCGATCATGTCGTTCTCGGCGATCATGTTGGCGTAGAACCCGGCGGCGCCGTAGTGGCTGCTGCCCCGGATGCCGATGTAGCACATGCCGCTCTGGCGGGCCTTGGCCATGGCCAGCTCGACGGCGCGGCAGGAGATGGCGGGCGGCATGCCGTCGCAGGCGTCGATGATGGCCCAGGACGGGCCCTCGCCCACGACCTTCTCTCTTGCGGCGGCGACCAGGCGTCCTCGACGCGCATTCTGCATCAGGCCGCGGATCTGCCGGCTACCGTGCGTGAAGGTTCCCCACGTGTCGGTGGTGACGAAGACGTGGGCGCTGAGCGCGGCGTCCTCCTGGCTGAGACCGGCCTTGACCATGGCGGCGGTGCAGAACGCCTTCAGGTCATCCGGCTGGATGGTTGGGCGAGTAGACTCGGTCAATGGATCGGCTCCCTATTCGTTGGGTGTGTTTCGCGCCTATGCATAAAGAGATTCCTCGTCGCCCAGTCAAGGCGGGGCGGCCGTCCCTTGACCGCCCTCCGAGGGGGCCCTTTCATGCCCTGCGCCGAGGCGCAGCGGCTCGCACCGGGTGAGCACCAGGAGACACTAAGGTCATGAATGGCAGTACGGGGGTGGAGCAGTACGTAACGATGGAAGAGTACCTCGAGGGCCGGCGCTGCATCATCACCGGCTCCGGCGGGACGATTGGCAGACTCTTTGCATCCTACATCGCCTCGCGCGGCGGGACTCCCATTCTGGTGGATGTCGCCTCGCAGGAGGAGACCGAGGAGGCCGTCGCGTCCCATGGCGGCGAGTACAGCGCCCATCGCGTTGACCTCAGCGATGTGGGACAGATCAAGTCCTTCTACGCCGAGATCGCCGAACGCTACGACAGCCTCGATCTGCTCATCAACAACGCCGGGCTCCTCAGCGAGGTGAAGCTCCTCGACATGACCGAGGACAACTGGGACCGGGTCCTCGACGTGAACGCCAAAGGCGCGGTCTTCATGAGTCAGGGCGCGGTGGGCCTGATGCAGCATGGCAGCGGCGACCGGCAAATCATCAATATCGTCTCCCTGGCCGCATTGGTGGGCGGGTTGTACGTGGGGGCGCCCTATGTCTGCAGCAAGGCGGCCCTCCTCGGGCTCAGCCGCAACTATGCGGTGCAGGCGGGCAAGGAGTTCGGCATCCGCGTCAACTCCATCAGCCCGGTCATCGTCAGCGGCCAGATGATCTCCAACACGCCGCGCGAAGCGATCGACGGGGTCAAGAACCTGATGAAGGTGTGGAACCAGGAAGTCCCTCCCGCGCACCTGCTCTACGTCTTCGAGATGTTGTGCAGGACTCCGTCGATGACGGGGAAGAACATCGTCCTCGACGGCGGCATTCTGCTGGAGTAGGGCAGCCTGCCATGACCGCTCTCCACGCCCCCGAGTTGAGCGCCGCCGAGCTCGGCCGGTTTCGCGAGCAGGGCTACGTGCGCCTCGGCCACGTCGCTCCCCGGGACGAGATCGACGCCCTCTGCCGGCGCATCGACCAGATCATGCTCGGCGAAGTGTGCTACGACAGCATGCTCATGCAGCTGTGCCCTTCGGCCGGCGATCCCGAGCTCTCGCGGCAGACCAGGGAGTTCAAGGGCTCCTCCCTGAAGTACCGCAAGATCCAGGATCTGGAGCAGGACCCGCTGTTCCTGGACTACATGCAGAAGCCGCTCTTCCGCGACCTGACCGCCAGGATCGTCGGCCCGGAGGTCTCGGTCTTCCGCGCCATGTTTTTCAACAAGCCCGCCGAGAGAGGCGTGGTGATCAACTGGCACCAGGACGGCGCCGGCGGCTGGCAACTGAGCATCCCCCCCAAGGTCACGGTGTGGACCGCCCTCGACGACACCCGCGTTGCCAACGGCTGTCTGCAGATCATCCCCGGCTCGCACCACACCATGATTCCCGAGAAGGGCGATCAACTGTCGGCGGAGGAGCGGGCGCTGCACGCCCCGGACGAGAAGCGGCTGTACCTGGAGATGGAGAAGGGCGAAGTGGTGCTCCTGCACAACTGGACCTTGCACCGCTCGGAGACCAACAGCACCGACCGGCCGCGCCGCGCCTTCAGCGTCTGCTACATCGACGCGGCGACCCGCCAGACGACGACGGGCCGCGCCTATCCCCGCGTCTTCCCGGCCTACCGGCCCATCAGCGATAGTTGATGAAGGCGACCTTGTGCTCGGTGAAGAACTCGATGCCCGTGTCGCCCGCTTCCGGGATCCCGTGGCCGGACGCCTTCACCCCGCCGAAGGAGAGCTGGGGCTCGCGGTAGGCCGTCATCATGTTGACGTGGGTCAGCCCCACGTCGGTCTCTTCCAGGAACCGGAAGGCCCGGCCGATGTCCCGCGTGAAGATCGATGACGCGAGGCCGAACTCGACGCCATTGGCGATCTCCAGGGCCTCTTCGTAGTCCTCGGCTGCCATCAGGCACAGCACCGGGCCGAAGATCTCCTCCTGGGCGATGCGCATCTGCGGCTGCACATCGGTGAAGACCGTGGGCGCGATGAAACACCCTCTGTCGAGTCCGTCATCGGTCAGGCGCTCGCCTCCATGGGCGAGGAAGGCCCCTTCCGCCCTGCCGACTTCGATGTAGCCCTGGATGGTCTCGAGCTGATCCGTGCCGCATACCGGCCCCATGTCCACCCCATTCTCCGTCCCCTTTCCCACGCGGATCCGCCGGACGCGCTCCAGCACCTTGCCGGCGAAAGCCGCGGCGACCTCGCGCTCGACGATGGCGCGGCTCGTGGAAGTGCACCACTGGCCGGCGCAGGCGTAGGCCGCCTTGACGACGGCATCCGCCGCCATGTCGAGTTCGGCGTCGGCCAGGATCACCGCGGGGTTCTTGCCGCCCATCTCCAGCTGCGTGCGGGTCATGCCCTGGGCGGCGCTCCGCTGAA